>NZ_JBLUPX010000001.1:0-503469 GCF_048068235.1 Pseudomonas sp. NY15364
GAGATGGCGATGGCCGTGCAAGCCTACAACCTCAAACGTGCTATTTCGGTACTCGGGGCACGCCGCATGATCGAGCTGCTGACCTGAGCGCTGCACTTTGCATCATTGCACCAGTAAAAACACAAACGCCCCGAATCAATCGAGGCGTTTGTATTGAACCGGTTCAGTTCAGAACGTTTTCACACAGTCTGTAGAAGCCGGCGTTTTGTTTTGCCCTGAGCGGTCAGCCGCGGATGTTGTAGATATCCTTCTCGTTGCTTTCCGCGTATTCGTACAGGCGCTTGAGATAGGCCTTCTGATGTTCCCAGACTTTGGTTGCCGCCGGATCGGCCGCAGCGCTGGCATCGACCACCTCGGCAGCCACTTCCTTCAGGCGTGCCAGGACTTCGTCCGGCAGGCGGCGAACTTCCACGCCGTCGGCCTTGAGCTGCTCCATGGCCTCCATGTTCTTGGCGTTGTAATCGTCGAGCATGTCGCCGTTGACGTCACGAGCAGCCGCGCGAACGATGGCTTGCAGATCTGCCGGCAGGGTTTCCCAGGCCTTGATGTTGACGTCCAGCTCGAACAGAACGCTCGGCTCCTGCCAGCCCGGGGTGTAGTAGTACTTGGCTGCTTTGTGCAGGCCGAGGGCCAGGTCGTTGTATGGGCCGATCCACTCGGTGGCGTCGATGGCGCCGGTCTGCATGGCGGTGAAGATCTCACCGGCCGGCATGTTGACCACGGTACCGCCCATCTTGGTCAGCACTTCGCCGCCCAAGCCCGGGGTACGCATCTTCAGCCCCTTGAAGTCGTCGACCGAGTTCATTTCCTTGTTGAACCAGCCGGCTGTCTGCACGCCGGTGTTGCCGCAGGCCATCGGCAACACGCCGAACGGCTTGTAGACTTCTTCCCACAGCTGCTGACCACCGCCACGGTGCAACCAGGCGTTCATTTCCTGAGCATTGGGGCCGAATGGCGAGGCGCAGAAGAACTGCGCAGCGGGAACCTTGCCTTTCCAGTAGTAAGGGGCACCATGACCCATTTCGGCGGTACCACGGGAGACTGCATCGAATACTTCCAGGGCCGGCACCAGTTCACCGGCTGCGTATACCTTGACCTTCAGGCGGCCGTTACTCATTTCATCGACCAGCTTGGCGAAGCGCTCGGCCCCGACGCCGACGCCCGGGAAGTTTTTCGGCCAGGAGGTGACCATCTTCCAGTTGAAGGTTTGGGAACTCGAACCCTCTTGAGGTGCTGCGGCGCTCTTGGCCTCTTCTTTACAGCCAGCCAGTGCGGTGGCTGCAAGGCCTACGCCCGCTGCGGCGAGTATGTCGCGACGTTTCATGCAATGCTCCTTTATTGTTGTATTGGTCTTACCACGGGATCGCCGGAGGTAGACCGGACGTGAATAACATAGGGGGTCGTGACTCACAAGCCTAGCTACTACGACTAAAGTTTTACGGGCATTGCTGCAATACCGGTAGCCTGCATAGAATCGCCGGCCTGCAGCCCATAAGGACGCGGGCGGCGTGATATGCAGCCAACAGGTTCGCTGTCCTGTCTCCTACTCATAACGATAAAGGACTCACTATGTCCGACAAGCCTTCATTTCCCCTCGCTCTTGCATACCTGATCGATGCCCTTAACAGCTGGTTCGGCAAGGCCTGCGCCTGGCTGACGGTTTTTCTGGTAATCGGCACCGCTGTCGTCGTGGTGCTGCGCTACGGCTTCGGCATCGGCGCTACGGCCCTGCAAGAGGCGGTGCTCTACGCGCATGCACTGGTGTTCATGGGTGCAGCGGCCTGGGTGCTGCAACGCAACGGACACGTGCGTGTGGACATCTTCTACCAGAAGTTCAGCGGCCGCCGTCAGGCGCTGGTCGAGATCTTCGGTAATCTGCTGTTCCTGCTGCCGGTCGCGCTGTTCCTCGGTTGGGCCAGTTGGGATTACGTCAGCAACGCCTGGTCGACTTTCGAAGCGTCAAGCGAATCTGGCGGCCTCAAGTTCGTCTACCTGCAGAAAAGCATCATCCTGGTACTGGTCGTCAGCCTGGTACTGCAAGGTATTTCCAATCTGATCAAGGCAATCTACGTCTTCAGCGGTCGCCTGCCAGCTCCGGAGGTGAAACATGGCTGAGTTGATGGCGATTCTGCTGTTCGTCAGTATTTGCGTGGCCTTGATGGCCGGCTTCCCGGTAGCGTTCACCCTGGCTGGCGTTTCCCTGCTGTTCGCCGCCATCGGTGTCGTCACGGGCACCTTTGATCCTGGTTACCTCAGCGCCCTGCCGAACCGCCTGTTCGGCATCATGAACAACCAGACGATGCTCGCCGTGCCGCTGTTCGTGTTCATGGGGGTGATGCTGGAACGCTCACGGGTGGCCGAAGACCTGCTCGAGTCCATGTCGCGCCTGTTCGGCACCCTGCGTGGCGGCCTGGCGATTTCCGTGTGCGTGGTCGGTGCCCTGCTCGCTGCTTCCACCGGTATCGTCGGTGCCACCGTGGTGACCATGGGCCTGCTGGCACTGCCGACCATGTTGCGCCGTGGCTATGATCCGGCCATTTCCACTGGCACTCTGGCTGCTACCGGCACCCTGGGGCAGATCATTCCGCCGTCCATCGTGCTGGTGCTGCTGGGTGACGTGATGTCCAGCGCCTATCAGCAGGCGCAGCTGAAGATGGGCATCTTCTCGCCGAAGACCGTCTCGGTTGGCGACCTGTTCGTCGGCGCTCTGCTGCCCGGTCTGTTGCTGGTCGGTCTGTACATCGTCTACATCATTGCCGTCGCCATCTTCCAGCCGAAGAAACTGCCGGCACTGCCGCAAGAAGAACTCGGCCCGATCGAATGGGGCAAACTGGGCAAGGCGTTGATTCCGCCGCTGATCCTGATCGGCGCGGTACTGGGCTCGATCCTGGCTGGCTACGCTACCCCCACCGAAGCCGCTGCGCTGGGCGCAGTAGGCGCGATGCTGCTGGCCTTCAGCAAGGGCAAGCTGAACTTCGGCCAGCTCAAGGAAGTGGCCTACGGCACCACCGAAATCAGTGCCATGGTCTTCATGATCCTGATCGGCGCGTCGCTGTTCTCCCTGGTGTTCCGCGGCTTCGGCGGTGAGGCGCTGATCGAGGATGTGTTCGCCCAGCTGCCAGGTGGTGTGCTCGGCGCGTTCTTCCTAGTGATGGTGGTGATCTTCCTGCTCGGCTTCATCCTCGACTTCATCGAGATCACCTTCGTGGTGGTGCCGATCGTCGGTCCGGTGCTGCTGGCCATGGGGCTCGATCCGATCTGGCTGGGCGTGATGATCGCACTCAACCTGCAAACCTCCTTCCTCACTCCGCCATTCGGCTTCGCGCTGTTCTATCTGCGTGGAGTGACACCGGCGAGCATTCCCACCAGTACCATCTACAAAGGTGTGGTGCCGTTTATCCTGATCCAGATTCTGCTGCTGGTGATCGCCTATATCTTCCCAGGGCTGATCACCTGGCTGCCGGAGCAGGTCTACGGCAAGTAAGTCTCGCTGGCTGGTTTGGCAAAACGCCCGTCCTCGTGATGGGCGTTTTGCTTTTTGCGTTGTCACACTATTGGTCATCTATCTCAACGAGAGGTCGTCATGAGCACCGCCCAAGTCGAACGCGTGGAACTGGATCAACTGGTCTGCTGGCGCATTCGTGCTGCCGGCAGCGAATTGCTGGTAGCCCAGCAGGGCGCGCAGATTCTCAGTTACCAGCAGGGTGAGCAGCCGCCGCTGATCTGGCTAAGCCCGGATGCGGCCTATAAGCGTGGCCAAAGCGTGCGCGGTGGTGTGCCGGTGTGCTGGCCCTGGTTCGGAGATCTGCGCCGCAATCCGCAGGCCGTGCAGGCGCACTATCACCTCGAGCAGGCGCCGGCCCATGGTCTGGTGCGTGCATTGGACTGGGAGTTGCTGGGCATCGACGAGGAGGACGACGCCGTCACCCTGCGCTTTGCCTACGACACACGCACTCAGCCGCTGGAGGGCTGGCCCAGGGATGTCGGCCTGACCTTCGTCGTGCGCCTGGCAGACGATCTCGGCATGAGCCTGGAAACCCATAATCGCGGTACGGAGCCGCTGACCCTGAGCCAGGCGCTGCACAGCTACTTCGCCGTCAGCGACGTGCGCCAGGTCAGCGTCGAGGGGCTGCAGGGCTGCCGCTATATCGACACCTTGCAGGACTGGCAGGAGCTGCGTCAGCAGGAAGCGCTGGTGTTCGATGCGGAGACCGATCGCATCTACTTCGACACCGCCGCGCGACTGAGCATCGTCGATCCCGGATGGGGTCGGCGCATCCATCTGGATGCTCGTGGATCACGTTCGGCTGTGCTGTGGAATCCCTGGGTCGACAAGGCCAAGCGCCTGTCGCAGTTCCCCGACGAGGCCTGGCAGAACATGCTTTGCATCGAGACGGCCAACGTGCTGGAAGACATCGTGCAGCTGAAAGCCGATGAGCGTCATCGCCTTGAGTTGCGCCTGTCCAGCGAGCTGCTAGCTAGTTAGCGCTGCCCTGCTGCTCCAGCGCCTGGCGAAGCGGCTCGGCGCTGGTAAAGGTCTGTTGCTGAACCAACTGCCCATCCTTTAGTTGCAACCACAGCACTTTGCCTTCCGCCGCCGGGTAGCGCGGAGCGATGCGGGCGTCGCGGTCGAGGAGGATGCGGTAGTTATAGTCGCGCATCTTCGGCAGGGCGAAGAGCGTGGCGATGACGCCGGGCATACGGCTGATGTCGGCGAGAAAGACCGCCTGGCGCTGTTCCAGATAGCCCTTGGGCTTGCCTTCCAGCGCAGCGTCGACCAGCTTGGCGCCGTCCATGTCGCGGGCCACCAGCAGGATCTGCGTCTCATCGTTCAGGGTGTAAGGCGCGTCGAACTGATCCAGCAGCGTCCAGGGCGCCAGGCGCTCGCCTGGCTCGAGGGCCAGTGCAGCGGTGGATAGCAGGCACAGCAACAGCAGGGCAGCAGCTTTCATGCTGGAACTCCTAGCAGGGACAGCGGGGGGTTAGAGGTCTTCGTCGGTCACCAGGCGCACTTCGCCCGCGTCCATGGCGTAGGCGGCGTCGGCCAGGTCATTGCTGATCTTCTCCACCTTGAGCGTGCCACTGACCCACAGCGGGGCGTAGATGTCTTCGAGCGCGATGCCCTTCGGATAGCGCACCAGCACCAGCTGGTTGGGCGGTGGTGGCGGCACGTGGATGCAGGCGCCGGGGTAAGGCACCAGGAAGAACAGGGTGCTGTTGCCTTTCTCGTCGTTTTCCAGCGGCACGGGATAGCCGCCCAGGCGGATCGCCTTGCCGTCGAGTTCGGGCACGGTCTTGGCGGAGTACATCACTGCCGGCAGATCCTGATCCTGCTGGCGCAGGCCGCCCTCGCTGTAGAAGGTGCTGTCGCCTTCAGGACTGTCGTGGCTGATCTCGGGCATTTCCTCGAGGGCCTTGCGGTCTTCGGGTGGCATCAAATCGAGCCAGTCGGTTTCCGGCAATTCGGCGTGGGCCAGGCCGGTACAAAAGAGTAGGGCGAGCAGCAAGTGGCGCATGGGGTATGGCATCTCGTGGCGGCGTAAACGAGGAGCCGACAAGTCGGCTCCTGGCTGGGCTTGTCAGCCCTTCTTGATCGCGCCGTAGATTACCAGCAGAACGATGGCTCCGATCACTGCGCCGATGAAACCGGCCGCCTGGCCAGCTTCGTAGATGCCCAGCGCCTGCCCGCCGTAGGTGGCGGCAATGGAGCCGCCGATGCCAAGCAGGATGGTCATGATCCAGCCCATGCTGTCATCGCCGGGTTTGAGAAAGCGTGCGACCAGACCGACGATCAGGCCGATGAAAATGGTGCCGATAATGCCCATTGGCGTATCTCCTTGATGAGTGCCGCGTGTGCGGCAGGCGCGTCATGAGACAAGTCAATGGGGCTATCAGTTCGCCTCGTCTGGCGGCAGAACGCCATAACGGCGGTAGATCAGGGCAACTTCGCCCTCTTCACGCATGCGTTGCAGCTCAGCGCCTAGGCGGTCATAGAGCTCGCGCCGGTCGCTCTGGTAGCGTTTCAGCGATGCGCCGAAGTGGTTGCCCAGTACCTGCTGGTGGGTGTAGTGCGCGTAGCTGTAGGCGCGAAAGTTCATGGCCTGGAATTGCGCCTCCATCGGTACGGCGTCGATCACCGCGATGGTGTCCAGGCGCCCAGCCCGGAACATCGCGGCCAGCTGCGCATCGTCGCTGGCATAGGCGCGGCCGAGCAGGTCATCGCTGTCGAAAGGTTCGAAATAGGACGTACCGCGTTTAACACCCAGAGACAGCTCGTACAGATCCGCGTAGCGGCTCAGCCTGGCTTCTTCCCCAGGGCGCACGACGAAGCGAACGTTCAGTTGCTGATTGCCGATGCTGGGCAGGTAGTGGATATAGGCGCGGCGCGCCTCGGTCATGAGCACGCGCGGCACCAGGTCAATGCGCCCCGAGCGCAGGTCGTCGAGGCTGCGCAGGAAGGGGGCTTCGCGCCAGTGCAGATCGATACCGAGGCGATGGGCGGCGGTTTCCAGCACGCTGATCAGCGGACCGCTGGGCATGCCGTCGACCGCGCGCATCTCCGGTGGACGCTCGCGAAAGTCGACCCGCAGCACATCGTCCGCAGCGGCGCAGGTCAACGCGAAGAGCAGAGGCAGTAAGGAAAGGAGACGTTTCATGGAGGGGCTCTTGAACGACCGCCGTCGTTCAAGAGCTTAGCTGCGATTCGCCCTTTCAGCTTCTACCGATCAGCGCCTGAACCGCCGCGATGCCGGTATCCAGGCTGGCGCGATCAGCACTGCGCAGCGTGGCGTGACCGACCTTGCGCCCGGCCTTGAAGGCCTTGCCGTAGTGGTGCAGATGGCAGTCGGCGATGCTGATCACCTTGTCCACCGGCGGTACTTCACCGATGAAGTTGAGCATGGCGCTCTCGCCCAGCTTGGCAGTGGAGCCCAGCGGCAGGCCGGCGACGGCGCGCAGATGGTTCTCGAACTGGCTGCACTCGGCGCCTTCGATGGTCCAGTGCCCGGAGTTGTGCACGCGCGGGGCGATCTCGTTGGCCTTGAGGCCGCCGTCCACCTCGAAGAACTCGAAGGCCAGCACGCCCACGTAGTCGAGTCGGTCCAGCACGCGACCGACGTAGTCCTCGGCCAGCGCCTGCAGCGGGTGATCGGTGCTGGCGATGGACAGGGCGAGGATGCCGCTGTCATGGGTGTTGTGCACCAGCGGGTAGAAACGGGTTTCGCCGTCACGGGCGCGCACGGCGATCAGCGACACCTCGCCAGTGAAGGGCACGAAGCCTTCGAGGATGCACGGCACGCTGCCCAGCTCGGCGAAGGCGCCGGTAACGTCTTCCGGCTTGCGCAGGACCTTCTGGCCCTTGCCGTCGTAGCCCAGGGTGCGGGTCTTCATCACCGCCGGCAGGCCAATGCTGGCTACCGCGGCATCGAGGTCGGTCTGCGACTGGATATCGGCGAACTCGGGGGTGGGGATGCCCAGCTCGCGGAACATGGATTTCTCGAACCAGCGGTCACGGGCGATGCGCAGGGCTTCCGCGCTCGGGTAGACCGGCACGAACTGCGAGAGGAAGGCCACGGTCTCGGCCGGCACGCTCTCGAACTCGAAGGTGACCAGGTCGACCTCGTCGGCCAGCTGGCGCAGGTGATCCTGATCGCCGTAATCGGCGCGGATATGCTCGCCGAGCGCCTGGGCGCAGGCGTCCGGTGCCGGGTCGAGGAAAGCGAAGTTCATGCCCAGCGGGGTGCCCGCCAGGGCCATCATGCGGCCCAGCTGGCCGCCACCGATCACGCCGATCTTCATTACTGCGCCCTCGGGTCCGGATTTTCCAGCACGGTGTTGGTCTGCTCTTCGCGGAACTGCTTCAGCGCCGCGTGAAACTGCGGGTGCTGGTGTCCGAGGATGCTGGCGGCGAGCAGGGCGGCATTGACCGCGCCGGCCTTGCCGATGGCCAGGGTGGCGACCGGAACGCCGGCCGGCATCTGCACGATCGACAGCAGCGAGTCGACGCCCGAGAGCATGGACGACTGCACCGGCACGCCGAGCACCGGCAGGTGAGTCTTGGCCGCGCACATGCCCGGCAGGTGGGCAGCACCACCGGCACCGGCGATGATCACCTGGATACCACGGGCTTCGGCCTCTTCGGCGTACTGGAACAGCAAATCCGGGGTGCGGTGGGCGGATACCACCTTGACCTCGTGGGGAATGCCCAGCCGATCCAGCATTTCGGCGGTGTGGCTAAGGGTGGACCAATCGGACTTGGAGCCCATGATCACGCCAACCAGTGCGCTCATCGTCGTGCCTCTTCTCTCGGGCGCCTCGCGGCGCGTCAAAAACCAACAAGCCACGCGGGCGGGCCAGCGTGGCTTGTCATGATTCGTTGGCCGGGTGCTGCCGGCCGAAGGCCGCGCAGTATAACGCAAAGCCGCCGCTGGCGGGCAGTGGCGACGACCGTTTGTCACGCCGGCCGTGACCATGCGGCAAAAACGCCTAAACCTTGCTCTGGAGCAATGCCGGCGTGGGCTGCGCGCGCACACTGGCCAGACACTCGCATGGAAGAGGAACAGCCTATGAATCAGACCATGAAAGCCGCAGTCGTCCACGCCTTCGGCCAGCCGCTGCGTATCGAGGAGGTGAAAACCCCATTACCTGGCCCGGGGCAGATTCTGGTGAAGATCGAAGCCTCGGGTGTATGTCACACCGACCTGCACGCAGCCGAAGGCGACTGGCCGGTGAAGCCGAGCCTGCCGTTCATTCCCGGCCACGAGGGCGTCGGCTATGTGGCGGCGGTCGGCAGCGGTGTGACTCGGGTGAAGGAAGGCGACCGTGTCGGCGTGCCCTGGCTCTACACCGCCTGCGGCTGCTGCGAGCACTGCCTGACCGGCTGGGAGACGCTCTGCGAGAGTCAGCAGAACACCGGCTACTCGATCAACGGCGGTTACGCCGAATACGTGCTGGCGGATCCGAACTACGTCGGCATTCTGCCGAAAACCGTCGATTTCCTGGAAATCGCGCCGATCCTTTGCGCAGGTGTGACGGTGTACAAGGGCCTCAAGGAAACCAAGGCACGCCCAGGCCAGTGGGTGGCCATCTCGGGCATCGGCGGTCTCGGCCACGTGGCCGTGCAGTACGCGCGCGCCATGGGCCTGCACGTGGTCGCGGTGGATGTCGACGACGCCAAGCTGGAGCTGGCGCGCAAGCTCGGCGCCAGCCTGACCATCAACGCGCGCAAGGAAAACCCGGCCGAGGTGGTGCAGCGCGATATCGGTGGCGCCCACGGCGTGCTGGTCACCGCGGTGTCCAACGCCGCCTTCGGTCAGGCCATCGGCATGGCGCGTCGGCACGGTACGGTGGCGCTGGTGGGCTTGCCGCCGGGTGACTTCCCCACGCCGATCTTCGACGTGGTGCTCAAGGCCATCAGCATCACCGGCTCTATCGTCGGCACCCGCGCCGATCTGCAGGAGGCGCTGGACTTTGCCGGCGAAGGGTTGGTCAAGGCCACGGTACACAGCGACAGCCTGGACAACATCAACGGCATCTTCGACCAGATGCGCGGCGGGCAGATCGAGGGGCGGGTGGTACTGCAGTTCTAAGACGGGGGAAATGGCCACGGATAGGCAATTTTCCTACAGAACGGACGCGGAAGAGCGCACAGATTGCTGCCGGACGGCTGGCTATACTGTGCGCCCTTCATCCGTACAAGGACGTGTCGTCATGAAACAGTACGTTTCGCTCGTTGCTCTCTCCCTGCTCTCTCTTCAAGCCGCTGCGCTGGATCTGGCCAAGCATCCGCAGGTCTTTGATGCCGGCCAGGGCGTCAGCCTGGCGCTGGCTCCTTCTGCCGACGGCAAGCAGGCGCTGGTGCAGGTCCGCGGCATCAACCACCCGCTCGACGAAGTGGTGTTCCTCACCGACGTTCGCGAGCTGGGCAACGAGCAGCGCGACTACGGCATCCGTCTCGATGGTCGTGACTACAACCTGTTGAACAAGCGGCGCGCCTGGAGCGGCGAGAACTACCAGCTCAACCTGCCGAACACTCAGGGCTTCGAGCTCAGCTACAACGAGGACAAGACCAAGGCGCTGAAGCCGAAGGATCTCCTGGCACTCTATGAAAAGCAGGAAAAGGATGGCCTGCAGGCGCGTCTGGCGGCCTTCGATCGCAAGCAGCGCCTGGCCGACTACAGCGCCCGCCTGCAGGAGATGGATAGCGAAGCTTCCAAGGCCTGCGGCACACCGCTGACGACCAAGGTCGACTGGAGCGCGATCAGCGATGAGCAACTGATTGGCCTCAGCGTGCCGAGCTTCTGCGGCGAGGTGGTCAATCAGATGGCCTATCTGTGCGGCAGTGATGACCGCTACAAGGCCGAAGCCAAGACCCTCAAGGGCGTCGATTGCCGCTTTGGCGAGGCGATGAAACTGCACGAGAAGGACGGTCAGCTGCAGTTCACCACCCATTCGGATGAAGCCAACCAGGGCGACTTCATCAACGCCATCCTGCGTAACCGTTGATCGTATCGGGCGGGCGTTGCCCCGCCCCTCGCGGCATATTTCTTGCGTTCTATTCTCAGTCTTCCCCCACGGAACGCATCATGCTGCACGCCTCGCTGACCACCCTGCACGTGGTTTCCCTGATCCTGCAACGCTTCGCCGACCAGCCCGAGTTGCGCCCGCAGTTGCTGGCCGGGAGCGGTATTGGTGCGGCTGATCTGGACAATGCCGACGCGCGCATCACCCGGGTGCAGGAGTTGCAGGTGTGTGCCAATGCCCTGGCCCTGCGTGCCGACATGGGGCTGGAGTTGGGGCGCAGCCTGCATGTTTCCTCCTATGGGCTGCTTGGTTACGCCGCACTCTCGGCTGCCACCTTTGGTGACGCCTGGCGCCTGCTGTTGCAGTACCCGGCGCTGCTCGGCACCTATTTTCGCCTCGATATGCAGGTGGAAGGCGAGCTGGCCTGGATCTGCGCCAGCGGCTATCGCGATGCCGAGGCGCTGGAAGTGTTCAACGTGGAGATGTGCCTGGCTTCGCTGAAACTGATCGGCGATGAGCTGCTGCGTCAGCCGCTGCCGCTGGAGGGTGCCGAGTTCACCTATGCCCAACCGCGCTATATGAAGCGCTATGCAAAGAGTTTTCCTTGCGCGCTGCGCTTCGAGGCGCAACGTAATGCCTTCGCTTTTCCTGCCGCGTTGCTGGAGCGCCGCCTGCCGCTGGCCGACAGCGTCACCCATGGCGATATGGTCGAGCGCTGCCGTCGCCTGAACGCGGAGTTCAGCAGCCGCCAGGCCTGGCTGGAGCGGGTGCGCCAGTTGCTCGCCGCACAGTTGGCCGAGCCGCCTGGGCTGGAGAACCTGGCGCAGCAGATGCACTGCTCGCCGCGTACCCTGCGTCGCCACCTGCAGGAGCTGGGCACCAGCTACCAGGGCCTGCTCGACGAGTTGCGCTTCGAGCGTGCCAAGGCACTGCTCAATGAGGAGCAATGGCCTGTGTACCGCATCGCCGAAGTGCTCGGCTTCAGCGAGACCGCCAGCTTCCGCCATGCCTTCCAGCGTTGGAGCGGCGTGCCGCCAAGTCGCTTTCGCGCCTGAGACGAGCGATGGCATTCGCGGCTGAAGCTGCTCCTACACACTCCGTAGGAGCGGCTTCAGCCGCGATAAAAGCTCGCCGCTAAAGCGCCTCCCACAAGTGTGCTCACTTCTCTGCTTGTACGTTGCGATACATCTGCAACCGCGCGGCTTCGTGCAGGCCACGGCTTAGCGCCAGCAGGCGCTGGAATTCCTCGGGGTGGCGTTCGGCGACGTTGTCGCGCGGCGTCGGCGAGCGCAGGTCGTGCAGAGTCGGCGAGCTGCCGTCGTGTTGCATCTGCACGAGGAAATCACGGGTCACCGCGCCGATCACCGGGAAGCTGCCTTCCTGCAGCACCAGCGGTACCACGCGCTCGCCTTCCGGCGCTGGCAGTTGCAGGTCACGACCGAGGCCGCCGTTGTCGAAGGGCACGCCGACCAGCCCGGCCACGGTCGGCAGCAGGTCGGCCAGGCCCACGGCTGCGTCGAACTCGCGCGGCGCCAACCATTTCGGTGCATGAATCAGCAGCGGCACGTTGTTGCTCTCCAGCCCCAGTTGCTCGAAGGCTGGCGCCATGTGCGGGATCTGGCTGATGCGGGTGTTGTGGTCGCCGAAGAAGACGAAAATGGTGTCGTCGTAAAAAACCTGCTCCTTGGCCAGCCCCATCAGGCGGCCGATGTTGAAATCCAGCAGGCGCACCGCGTTGTACTGCTCGACGCTGCGCGAGCCGGCCTGCTGCACCTGCTCCAGCGGCAGGTCGAGCACCTCGAAGCCGTCGTTGTCCTTGGGAATGGTAAAGGGGCGGTGGTTGCCGGAGGTTTGCAGGTAGGCGAAGAACGGCTTGTCCTTCGGCAGGGCGCCGAGAATCTGCGAACTCTCCTTGAAGAAATCCAGGTCGGAGATGCCCCAGACATCCACCTGTGGCGACTGCCAGTGGCGTTCCTCATAGAGCTGCACACCGTCGATGCTCTGGCGGATCAGCGCATTGATGTTGGCCCAGCCGGCGTTGCCGCCGATCATGTAGAACTTCTCATAGCCGTCGAGCGCATTGATCAGCGTGCGTTGGCGGGCGATCAGCGGGTTACGTGTGGCTGTCTCCTGGCGCGACACGTCGGGGATGCCGGTGATGCTCGCCCACACCGTCTTGGCGGTGCCGGTGACCGGCACGTAGAAGTGGCGGAAGAACCAGCTTTGCTGGGCCAGACGATCCAGGTTCGGCGTCGGGTTCAGCGGGTTGCCGTAGGCACCCACCGCACTGGTGCCGAGGGATTCGAGCATGACGAAAACCACGTTGGGCTGGCGCTCGGTCTGGATACGGTGCGCCTGCAGCGGCTGGTGACGGAAGAAATTCAACCCCTGCGCATCACGCTCGCTGACGCCCAGGTAATCGGCCACCACCTGGTAATGCTCGCGCGTGGCGGCCTCGTCGAAGGTGGCGGGTTCGAGCTTGAGGGTGTCGAAGAGAAACAGCGCCGGGTTGAGGCCGAGCGCGCCGATCTGGCTGTTGCCGCTGTAGAAGGCATCGCTCCAGCGCAGCGGCACCGGGTTCTCCAGATTCAGCGCGCTGGCGCGGCCGAGCAGGCCGAAGAACACCAGCACGCCCACCACTGCCGCACCGCCAAGGGCTGGCAGCACACCAACCTTGCCGCTGGCGGGGCGATCCAGGGTGGCGCGCTCCAGGCGCAGCAGCGCCCAGGCCCACAGCGCCACACCCAGCAGCCAGGTCAGGGTTATCCACAGCACCGGGTAGGTCTGCCAGAGCATGCCGGCGGAAATCTGTGCATCGCCGGCAAAACGCAGCACCGTGGCATTGAGGCGCACGCCCAGGTAGGCGTAGTGGCCGAAATCGATGATGTACAGCAGGCCCAGCGCCGCCACGGCCAGCAGCAGATAGCCGCGCAGCAGCCAGCGCACGGCGCGAAAACGCGCCAGGCGCAGCTTGGGCAACGCCAGCAGGATGCCCACTGGCAACATCAGCAGCAGGGCCAGACGCAGGTCGAAGCGCAGGCCGATGCCGAGGGTGGGCAGCACGTGCGGCTCGCCGATGCTGTCGACGGCGGAAAAGCCCAGCAGAAACAGCATGCGCAAGGCGGCGAAGAGTACGAACAGCAGCGCCGTGAGGCCTGCCAGGTAATGCAGGCGGCGGGATGTCAGCCAGCTCATGCGAGGTTCCTTGTCGGTCGGGCCAGCAGCCAGCGCACAGCGGCGCTGAGCAGCGCGCCCAGGCTATAGAGGGCCAGGTAGGGGTCGATCAGGTAGTCCCAATAGTTTTCCGAGGCGCCCAGGCGCAGGGCGAAGGCCAGGGTCGCCAGTATCAGTGCCAGGGCGCCGAGCCAGCTGCGCTGGATGATCAGCACCGCGCATAGCAGGCCCAGCACCAGCAGCATCGGCCGCGGTTCGAAGCCGAGCTGGTAGGGGTCGGCATAACTCAGGCCCAGTGCTGCCGGGTAGAGCAACACGGCCAGGCCGGCGAACAGCGCCAGGCTGGCCAGGCGATCACCGGCGCTGGCAGGTGGCACGCCGAAGCGGATCAGGGTCGCCCAGCCGAGTAGCACCAGGCTGGCCACCGACAGGTCGCCGATATAGGTGCGCAACTGCAGCGCCAGGCTAATGCCTTGCGCTGGCACCAGGCTAAGCAGCAGGCAACCCGCCAGCAGAATGCCGTGTTGGGATTTATTGCGCGTCAGCCGCGCAAGGATCAGGAACAGCAGCAGGGTAAAGGCCAGATGCGGCAGCCAGAAGTCAGTCATGCGGGCGGCGCTCCGACAGCCAGGCCTCGTTGAAGGCCAGGTGCTTGATGAACATGTCGTTCCACGAATAGACGAGGTGGTAGGTGCCCTCGCGGTCGCGGGTGAAGTAGGGGTATTCGTAGTCGAAGGTGCAGCCGTCGGCGCTGCACATGCGTGCCGTTACCTGTTCGAGAAAGCGCGCCTGCAGCTCGGGTCTGCCGCCGCTGGCGCGATATTTCTCGCTGACCACGTTAGGGAATTCGTCGTGCGAGATCGGCTCGCCCCAGGGGTTGGGCGTCTCGTCCAGCTCGCCCAGGGTGCGCCAGTTGCCCAGCTTGGCGTCGGTGGCGTAGAGAGTCAGGCGGAAACGGCCGTCCTCCAGGTCGTTCATCGCCACCAGCAGGCTGCCGTCGGGGCGGCCGACCGCTGCCAGGGACGAGTTGGGGTTGCTCGGCTCTACCGGTTTTGGCCGGCTCCAGCTACGTCCGGCATCTTCGCTGTAGCTGGCCAGCACGCGGTGATGCGCTTCGCCGGCATAGCGCAGCAGGGCCACGGCGCGGCGTTCGTCCAGCGTCACCAGGGTCGGTTGCAGAGAATCTCGCCCCTTGTCGATGCGGTACTTGCCCAGCACTTCGCCAGCGGCGCTCAGATGCAGGTACTCGGGAAACTTGCCGAGAAACTCGTGATACACCGGCAGGCCGATGCTGCCGTCGGCGTGGAACACTGGCGCGGCGCGCACCAGCGTGCTGATGTTGAGGAAGGGGCTGGTGACGAGCTGGCGGGGCGCCGACCAGGTTTCACCGAGGTCGTCGGAGACCATGGCGTTGACCGCGCTGCCGGCCCAGCCGCCGAGCGACACCGAGACGTAGAACAGCCACAGGCGATTGTCCGGCGCCAGGCTGATCACCGGGTTGCCCAGCTTGCGGATGTGCTTGCCGACCGCGCGCTGGGTGGCCTCTCGGGTGGCCAGTACGCGCTCGGCGCTCCACTGGCCGCTGGCGGCATCGAAGCGCGCAGCGCGGATCTGCACATCGGCGGCGCCTTCGCGGCTGCCGGCGAACCAGGCCGCCATCAGATCGCCGCCGGGCATGCCGGTGATGGAGGCGGAGTGAACGAAATCCTCCAGATCGGAAGAGGCGAAGTGCGCGGCCAGGGCCGGTGTCGCATCGGCTGCGGGTGGCGTCGGCTGGTTGGCGAAGGGTGCCAGCGCATGCGGCGCGGCGCCGAGCCAGGCCCAGACGAACACCGTGGCAGCGCCCAGCAGCAGGGCGCAGGTCTTGAGGGTCGAGGTCATGTTCGGTGGTTCAGGGGTGTCTGGGCGAAGCCAGGTGCGAGCTGGCGACTTCTTCTACCGGGCGGGCATCGACCGGGTCGTAGTAGATCTCCAGCTTGCGGCCGTTGGCATCGAAGCCATAGATCTCGTAGCAATTGCCGGGGGTGATGCGGAACTTGGTGATCTGCACGCCCTGGCGCTTCATCTGCTCGCGGAACTGCGACTCGGGCATCCAGGCGCTGCGGTCGGGGCGGGCACAATCGGTGTCGGCCAGCAGCGGCGTAGCGCTGAACAGCAGCAGGCCGCCCAGGGCGGTGCGGGCTAGGTGGTGCATGGCGAGGCTCTCGTCACGAGGCGCCGGCCACCAGGCCCGGCGCCGGGCTGCGATCAGTCTTCGATCTCGGTCTTCACGGCCTTGCCGCTGACCGGGTCGTGGTAGATCTCCACCTTGCGGCCTTCCTTGTCGAAGCCGTAGATCTCGTAGCAGTTGCCGTCGGTGACCTTGAACTTGTTGATCTTGTAGCCATCGGCCACCAGCTTGGCCTGGAACTGCTCGGGGTCTTGCCAGGTGGAGCGCTCGGCCGTGGTGCATTCGGTCTTGGCGAAGGCCGGCGCGGCGCAGGCGAGCAGGGCGGAAACTAGCAGTAGACGGCGCATGGTGAGGCTCCTGATGGGGTTCGGAGCCGTCACCTTCGGCGCACAGGCTTAACGAAAGCTTAAGGCTCACACCCCGTTACATCTTGTCGGCGAGCATCCGGGTGGCAGCGCAAATTGGCCATTTCGATCCCCTTTTGGCCGTTGCCAGCGTTCTCGACGCTGGCCGAGCAGGCGAACAATGCAGGCACAACAACGAGCCTGGAGCGCTTTGCATGCTCACCTACTACAGCGACGACCACCACCTGCACCATGGCAAATGCGAGCTGATCGACGGGCAACTGATGCCCTGTTTCGAGAAGCCGCAGCGCGCCGACCACATCCTCGCCCGCGTGAAGAACCGCCGGCTCGGCGAAGTCCGCGCGCCCAAGGATTTTGGCCTGGCGCCCATCGAGCGCATCCACAGCAAGGCCTACCTGGAGTTCTTTCAGGGCGCCTGGGCGCGCTGGCAGGAACAGGGCGGCAAGGGTGATCTGCTGCCCTTCACCTGGCCGGCGCGCACCCTGCGCACTATGATCCCCAACGACCTGCATGGCCAGCTCGGCTACTACAGCTTTGACGGCGGCGCACCGATCACCGCCGGTACCTGGCAGGCCGCCTACAGCGCTGCCCAGGTCGCGCTAAGCGCCCAGCAGGAAATTGCCAATGGCGCCCATAGCGCCTTCGCCCTGTGCCGTCCGCCAGGCCACCACGCTGCCGGCGACGTGATGGGCGGCTACTGCTACCTGAACAACGCCGCCATCGCCGCCCAGGCCTTCCTCGACCAGGGCCGCAAGAAAGTCGCTATCCTCGATGTCGACTACCACCACGGCAACGGCACCCAGGACATCTTCTACCGGCGCAGCGACGTACTGTTCGCTTCGATCCACGGCGACCCGGCCGAGGAATTCCCGTTCTTTCTCGGTTACGCCGACGAACTGGGCGAGGGCGCCGGTGAGGGCTGCAACTTCAATTACCCGTTGCCGATGGGCAGTTCCTGGGACACCTGGAGCGCGGCGCTGGAGCAGGCCTGTCAGCGCATCGCCGACTACGGTGCGGAAGTCGTGGTGGTGTCGCTGGGCGTGGACACCTACATGGAAGACCCGATCTCGCAGTTCAAGCTCGACAGCCCAGATTACCTGGCCATGGGCCGGCGCATCGCCGCGCTGGGCCTGCCGACGCTGTTCATCATGGAAGGCGGCTACGCGGTGGAGGCCATCGGCGTCAACGCGGTCAACGTGCTGGAAGGCTTCGAAGGCGCCTGATCGGCGATCAAATCTGCCAAAACAAGAGCAACATTTCAGGGGTGAGAAACGATGAAAGCCATCAAACAGATGCTCGGCGTCGCCCTGTGC
The DNA here is from genome assembly GCF_048068235.1 of Pseudomonas sp. NY15364. Taxonomy (NCBI): domain Bacteria; kingdom Pseudomonadati; phylum Pseudomonadota; class Gammaproteobacteria; order Pseudomonadales; family Pseudomonadaceae; genus Pseudomonas; species Pseudomonas sp. NY15364. Next base: position 17,544 of record NZ_JBLUPX010000001.1, read on the forward strand.
AGCGCCACCCTGCTCAGCGGTGCGGTACAGGCCAAGGAGCTGCGCGTATACAACTGGGCCGACTACATCCTCCCGGAGGTGCCCAAGGACTTCCAGAAGGAGTCCGGCATCCAGATCACCTGGGACACCTTCGAGACCAACGAGGCGCTGGAGGCCAAGCTGCTTACCGGCAACTCCGGCTATGACCTGGTGATCCCCTCCAACCAGTTCCTCGAAACCCAGATCAAGGCCGGCGTATTCGCCCCGCTGGACAAGTCCAAGCTGTCCAACTGGAAAAACCTCGACCCGGCGCTGCTCAAGCTGCTGGAGAAGAACGACCCGGGCAACCAGTATGGCGTGCCCTACATGTACGGCACCGTGCTGATCGGCTACAACCCGGACAAGGTCAAGGCTGCGCTCGGCGATGATGCGCCGGTCAACAGCTGGGATCTGGTGTTCAAGCCCGAGTACATGGAGAAGCTGAAATCCTGCGGCGTGGCCATGCTCGACTCGCCCACCGAGATCATCCCCATCGCCCTGCACTACCTGGGTCTCGACCCCAACAGCACCAACCCGGCCGACTATGACAAGGTCACCGAGCTGCTGCTGAAAGTGCGCCCCTACGTGGCCTACTTTCACTCTGCCAAGTACATGACCGACATCGCCAACGGCGACATCTGCGTGGCCATCGGCTATTCGGGCAGCTTCTACCAGTTCGCCAACCGCGCCAAGGAGGCCGGCAACGGCGTGGTGATCAACTGGCGTCTGCCGAAAGAAGGTGCGCCGATCTGGTTCGACACCTGGGCCATCCCCAAGAGCGCGAAGAACGTCGACGAAGCCCACGCCTTCATCAACCACCTGCTCGAACCCAAGGTGATCGCGCCGATCAGCGATTTTCTCGGCTACCCCAACCCCAACGTGCCGGGCATGGAACTGGTGGGCGCGGAGATCGCCGACGATGCCGATCTGACGCCGACGCCGGAGCTGCAGAAGTCGCTGTACGTGGTGCAGCCGCTGCCGCAGAAGATCGAGCGCGTGCGTACGCGGGCGTGGACGTCGATCAAGTCGGGCAAGTGAGCCTCAGCGGTTTGGCTCGAGCATAAAATCTCGCGGCTGAAGCCGCTTCTACGGGGTGTGTGATGCTCTGTAGGAGCGGCTTCAGCCGCGATTGCTTTAACTGAAGAGTGCGCTCAGCCGCCCACCTCGCCCGTCTCCAGCTTGCGCCACAGCAGGCGCACGGCCGCCTTGCGCGACATGCCCCAGCGATACAGGCGGATCTCCAGCGGGATATGCCAGTGTTCCTTGCCGCAAATCACCAGCTCGCCACGGGCCAGCTCGGGGCTCATCGATAGCCGTGGCACCCAGGCTACGCCAAGGCCTTGCAGGGCCATGGCCTTTAGGCTGTCAGCCATGGCGGTTTCGTGCACGGTGGTCGAGCGCAGGGCGCGCTGGCGCAGCAGCAGGTTCACCGAGCGGCCGAGGAAGGTGCCGGCGCTGTAGGCCAGCAGCGGGACGCTCTGTCCGGTGTCCAGGTCGAACAGGGGGGCGCCTGTTTCATCTGCGGCGCATACCGGCAGCATTTCGCTGTAGCCCAGGTGCAAGGACGGGAACATGTCCGGCGCCAGCTGCACGGCGGCGTCCTGGTCGTGGTAAGCGAGGATCAGGTCGCAGGTGCCCTCACGTAGCGAGTGCACCGCTTCGCCGACGTTGGTCGCCACCAGGCGGGTGCTCAGCGGCAGGCCATCGCGGCGCAGGCGGGCGATCCATTCGGGAAAGAAACCGAATACCAGCGAGTGCGCCGCTGCTATCTGTAGCGCTTCGCCCTGTTGCCCTTCGAGGTGATGCAGGTGACGCACCACCTCACCCAGCTGTTCGACCATGCTGCGCGCAGTGAGCAGGAACAGCTGGCCGGACTCGGTCAGCTCCACCGGCGTGCGCGAGCGGTTGACCAGCGTCAGCCCCAGCGCCGACTCGAGGCTACGGATACGTCGACTGAACGCCGGCTGGGTAACGAAGCGTTTCTGCGCCGCCTGGGAGAAGCTGCGGGTAGCGGCGAGGGTGACGAAGTCTTCCAGCCATTTGGTTTCCAGGTTCACGGGTGCGTCCTTTGCTCAATATCGGCTTATGCACACGTTTGGTGCATCTTTGCGGTCACTTCTGCATTATGCTGATTGTGCATAGGGCAGCAAGTAACAGCATTGGCTTGCAGATAAGCAAAGCCCTTAATCTATAGGCATCGCGGCGCTCGCCGTATTCCCCAAGAGTCATCTCGATCATGTCCTCTGCTGCATCTGTTCGCGTCGAAAAAGACCTGCTCGGCACCCTCGAAGTCCCCGCTGATGCCTACTACGGCATCCAGACCCTGCGCGCCGTGCAGAACTTCCGCCTGTCCGGTGTGCCGCTGTCGCATTACCCGAAGCTGGTAATCGGCCTGGCCATGGTCAAGCAGGCCTCGGCGGACGCCAACCGCGAGCTGGGCCATCTGTCCGCCGCCAAGCACACGGCAATCAGCACTGCCTGTGCACGCATCATCCAGGGCGAGTTCCACGAGCAGTTCGTGGTCGACATGATCCAGGGCGGCGCTGGCACCTCGACCAATATGAACGCGAATGAAGTCATCGCGAACATTGCGCTGGAGGCCATGGGCTTTGAGAAAGGCCAGTACCAGCACCTGCACCCGAACAACGACGTGAACATGGCGCAGTCGACCAACGACGCCTACCCGACTGCCATTCGCCTGGGCCTGCTGCTCGGCCATGACAGCCTGCTGAGTGCGCTGGAAAAGCTGATTCAGTCCTTCGCCTCCAAAGGGCTGGAGTTCGGCCATGTGCTGAAGATGGGCCGCACCCAGTTGCAGGACGCCGTGCCGATGACCCTGGGTCAGGAATTCCACGCCTTCGCCACCACCCTGGGCGAAGACCTGCAGCACCTGAAGATGCTCGCCCCGGCGCTACTCACCGAGGTCAACCTGGGCGGCACCGCCATCGGTACCGGCATCAACGCCGACCCGAAATACCAGGCCCTGGCGGTCAAGCGCCTGAGCGTGATCAGCGGTCACCCGCTCAAGCCGGCGGCCGACCTGATCGAAGCCACCAGCGACATGGGCGCCTTCGTGCTGTTCTCCGGCATGCTCAAGCGCACCGCGGTCAAGCTGTCGAAGATCTGCAACGACCTGCGCCTGCTGTCCAGCGGCCCGCGTACCGGCATCAACGAGATCAACCTGCCGGCGCGCCAGCCGGGCAGCTCGATCATGCCGGGCAAGGTCAACCCGGTGATCCCCGAGGCGGTCAATCAGGTGGCCTTCGAAGTGATCGGCAACGACTTGGCGCTGACCATGGCCGCCGAAGGTGGCCAACTGCAGTTGAACGTGATGGAGCCGCTGATCGCCTACAAGATCTTCGACTCGATCCGCCTGCTGACCCGCGCCATGGACATGCTGCGCGAGCTGTGCATCGACGGCATCACCGCCAACGAAGCGCGCTGCCGCGAACTGATGGAAAACTCCATCGGCCTGATCACCGCGCTGAACCCTTACATCGGCTACGAGAACGCCACGCGCATCGCCAAGGTCGCCCTGGAAAGCGGGCGCGGCGTGCTGGAACTGGTGCGCGAGGAGCAGTTGCTGGATGAGGCCACCCTGGCTGACATCCTGCGCCCCGAGAACATGATCGCCCCACGCCTCGTGCCCCTGCAGCAGTAACGGAGAACGACCTTGCAACCGTCACAGCCCCCCAGCGTCAAGTTCCTGTTCCGCACCCTGCATCCGCCGCGCCGCTTCTGGCCGGGCCTGGCGGGTTTCTACACCGGCGCGAGCCAGGCACCAGCCCGTCAACGCAGCTGAGCGTCTTTCATAGGAGGCATCACCAGCCTCGATCTTCAGGGATGGCCTCGGCCATCCCTTTTTTTGACCTGCCACTCGGGAAAAGCTGCCGGCGGGTACACCGCCGCTCGACCGGCTTTCAGCGCCCGCACCCGGCATAGCCCCGGCACCGCCTGGACGATCTGCGCCAAGGGCATTGCGGCGGCCGCCAATCCGCATGATCGCGAGCTGACTGCACAGACGATGCCTGGCCTGCGCGAAGGCAAACGCCGCAGGCCTCACTCCATCTCGAACAATCCCCCCCGCAGCTGCGCGCCGCCCAGGCGCTGACGAATGTCGTCGTCGATGCGTGGGTCGTCGGGGGAGTAGAGCATCAGTTGGCGATAGGCGTTGACCCGGTTGATCTCGTTGCCCAGGTACTGCCAGACCACGCGGGTGCAGGCCGGCGTGCGCCGGTCACCGCTGGAGACGCCGGTCTTGATGCCGTTGAGGCGGATGATGCGGCTCTTGAAGCTGGGGATGAGGATGGTCTGGCTCATCTCGTTGCCGGTGAGCGACTCGTAGTCCACCAGAAACAGGCGGTCCTGCAGGAAGAACGCCGTGCCCAGGTAGCGACAGCGGACCCAGTCCTCGCCACGTGCGGGCTCCTGCCGCTCCTGACGTTCCTGGCGCTCGAACAGGTAGTTGCCGCGCTCCTCGCGCAGGTGCACCAGCGATAGCAGCACATGCCCCGGCACCGACATGCAGTTGGAGTATTCGAAGTAGTAGCCGCAGTAGCGTTCCATCGGGCTGGCCTGACGGCGCAGCGGCGTGAACAGCTCCAGCAATGGATCGTTGCCACTGTGCGGCTGCGTATCGCCGCTGCGTGCGCCAATCAGCCGGGTGAACTGCTCGGCCGGCATGCTCAGCTCGAAGGGTTCGACGCCGAAGAAATCGCAGATGCGCTTGAGATTGTGCGTGGTCGGTCGGCTCTGCCCGGCCAGGTAGCGGTTGAACTGCGCGCGGTTGATCGACAGCTTGCGACATACCTCGGCAATCGAGCGGTAATGGCTGCAAAGCAATTTCAGATTGCTGCCGAGGGAATCGGACATATGGCCGCTCCAGCTGATGCGAATGACGCGATTCTAGCATCAACTCGCATCAGGTCGCCGCGACCTGCGAAATTGTCCCGCGCGGCGCCTTCACCAAAGATTGCGCCACCCGCCCGGCGCGGCGCATTCCCATTCAGAACAACAAGAGAGAAAGCCTCCATGCTCGATCTTCTCAATGACCTCATCTGGAGCAAGCTGCTGATCGTGATGCTGATCGGTCTCGGCCTGTACTTCACCATCGCTTCGCGCTTCGTTCAGTTCCGCTACTTCGGCAGCATGTTTCGCATCTTCGGCGAGGCATTCCAGCGTCAGCCGGGCCAGCTCAGCTCGTTCCAGGCGCTGATGCTGTCGGTGGCTGGCCGCGTGGGCGCCGGCAACATCGCCGGTGTATCGGTGGCGATCATGCTCGGTGGCCCGGGCGCCATCTTCTGGATGTGGGTCGTGGCCCTGGTCGGCATGGCTACCAGCTATTTCGAGTGCTCGCTGGCGCAGCTGTACAAACGTCGCGAGGCCGATGGCGGCTACCGCGGTGGTCCGGCTTTCTACATCCAGCACGGCCTTGGTCAACGCTGGCTGGGTATCGTCGTGTCGATCCTGCTGCTGGTGACCTTCGGCTTCGGCTTCAACGCCGTGCAGTCCTTCACCGTCGCCAGCTCGCTGCACGACACCTTCGGCATCCCGACCCTGGCCAGCGGCATCGCCCTGACCGCGGTCATCGGCCTGATCATCTTCGGTGGCATCAAGCGCATCGCCAAGTTCGCCGACGTGCTGGTGCCGGTGATGGCGTTCTCTTACCTGGGCATGGCGCTGCTGGTGATCGGCCTGAACATCAACGAAGTTCCAGCCACTTTCGCCTTGATCTTCAAAAGCGCCTTCGGCCTCGAGCCGGCCTTCGCCGGCGGCATCGGCGCGGCCATCATCATGGGCGTCAAGCGCGGCCTGTTTTCCAACGAAGCCGGCCTGGGCAGTGCACCGAACGTGGCCGCTGTCGCCGAGGTCAAGCACCCGGCCGCGCAAGGCATCGTGCAGTCGCTCAGCGTGTTCATCGACACCCTGATCCTGTGCAGTTGCACGGCGCTGATCATCCTGCTGTCGGGCGTGTATCAGCCGGGCATGGAGCAGGCCGGTGTGGTGCTGACCCAGAGCGCCGTTGCGGCTGTGGTCGGCGAGTGGGGCCGGGTGTTCGTCAGCCTGGCGCTGCTGCTGTTCGTCTTCACCACCCTGATCTACAACTACTATCTGGGTGAAAACGCCCTGGGCTTCTTCAGCCAGAAGCGCGGCCCGGTAATGATCTACCGCGTGCTGGTGGTCGGTCTGGTGCTGTGGGGTTCGGTGCAGGATCTGGGCACCGTGTTCGCCTTCGCCGATGTGACCATGGGTCTGCTAGCCATCGCCAACCTCATCGCTCTGGCGCTGCTGTTCAAAGTGGGCATGCGCCTGATGCGCGACTACGATAGCCAGATCAAGGCGGGTGTTGAGTCGCCGGTATTGGATGCCAAGCAGTTCGCTGATCTGGACCTCGACCCTGCCGTCTGGGGTAGCCAGCCAGGTGAAACCGCCGACCAGGCGGAAATCGGGGATCGCGTCTACCAGCGCTGATCTGACTCAGATGGAAGAAGGGGGCGAGGCCCCCTTTTTCTTGCCTGCCAGCTTTGGCAGCCATTGTTCGGGCAGTCGTAAGCGACGTTAAGAATGTCGCGCAGGCCCGTGATTTGTGAGGAGAGCCCATGGCAACCCCAGAAAAACTCCTGGTGCTGTACACAGGCGGCACCATCGGCATGCAGATGAGCGCAGACGGCCTGGCGCCGGCCTCGGGTTTCGAGGCGCGCATGCGCAGCCAGCAAGCCAGCGAGAACGCCAGTGAGCTGCCGCAATGGAGCTTCCGCGAGCTGCTGCCGTTGATCGACAGCGCCAACATGAACACCGGCCACTGGCTGGCGCTGCGCGACGAAATCGTCACTGCGGTACAGACCGATGGCCACGACGCCGTGCTGGTACTGCACGGCACCGATACCCTGGCCTACAGCGCTGCGGCGTTGAGCTTCCTGCTGCTCGGGCTCGATGCGCCGGTGGTGCTCACTGGCGCCATGCAGCCGGCTGGTGTCGATGGTGGAGATGCCTGGCCCAACCTGTTCGGCGCCATGCGTGCGCTGTACCGCGGAGTGAAGCCGGGCGTGCACCTGTACTTCAACGGGCAGCTACTGCATGGCGCACGTTGCTCGAAGTTGCGCAGCGATGCGTTCGACGCCTTCCAGGTGCTGCCGCGTCAGCGTCAGGCCGAGCGGGCCACGGTCGATGCCCGTATCGATTTCCGCCAGCCGCGTCAGCCGGTCAATCTTGCCGTGCTGCCGCTGCATCCGGCCTTGCAGGCTGGGCATCTGCAAGCCCTGCTGGCCAGCGGCGTGCAGGGGTTGCTGTTGGAGTGCTACGGCAGCGGTACCGGCCCGGCCGGCGACGCGCCATTGATGAGCGTGCTGCGTGAGGCGCACCAGCGCGGCGTGGTGCTGGCGGCGATCAGCCAGTGCCCGCAAGGCCACGTGCAGTTCGGTGTGTATGCGGCCGGCAGCCGTCTGGCCGAGGTCGGCCTGGTGTCCTGTGGCGGCATGACCCGTGAGGCCGCACTGGGCAAGCTGTTCGCCCTGCTCGGCGCCGGTTTGCCGCAAACGCAGGTCGAGCACTGGCTGGCGCGCGATCTCTGTGGTGAGATGAGCGACTGATCCACCTGCCCGAACAGAGGAAGGACGATGAGCATCGAAATTCGCCCTGTAATCGCTGCCGATCAAGAAGCCTGGTTGCCCCTGTGGCAGGGCTACCAGCGCTTCTACATGACCGAGATTCCAGCCGAGACCAGCGCCGTTACCTGGCAGCGTTTTCTCGACCCGGCCGAGCCGATGGGCGCCGCCCTGGCCTGGCGTGATGGGCAGGCTATTGGTTTGGTGCACTGGGTTATCCACCGCTCGACCTGGACCACCGGCGACTACTGCTACCTGCAGGATATTTTCATCGCCAAGGGCGAGCGCAGCGGCGGCATCGGGCGCAAGTTGATCCAGCATGTGTTTGAGCAGGCGAGCGCCGCCGGCTGCTCGCGGGTGCACTGGCTGACACATGAAACCAACAGCCAGGCCAAGCTGCTTTACGAGCGCATCGGTGAACGCTCGGGGTTCGTGCAGTACCGCAAGCTGTTGTAAGGCCTCGCATCACGTGCGGGCGGCGATATACCGCGCTGGCCGCCCGACAGGGCACGCCATGCACAGCGGCGCGTATGCGCGGCTCAAAACACCGACCAGCCGATGCGCTCGCTGAGCAGCTCCAGCGCCTTGATACCGGCCAGGGAGTTACCTGCTGCATTGAGCTCGGGTGACCATACGCACACACTGAACTGACCTGGTACTACCGCGACGATGCCACCGCCGACGCCGCTTTTGCCCGGCAGGCCAACACGGTAGGCGAAGTTGCCCGCTTCGTCATATAGGCCGCTGGTGGCCATGATGGCGTTGATCTGTTTGGTTTGCCGGGGCGACAGCACCTGTTCGCCGCTGTGCTGGCAGAAACCTTCATTGGCCAGGAAACCGAAGGCACGCGCCAGGTCGACGCAGCTCATGCGCAGCGCGCAGCAGCTGAAGTAGCTGCGCAGCACCGCCTCGACTTCGTTGTGAAAATTGCCGAACGACTGCATCAGGTACGCCGCTGCCGCGTTGCGCGCGCGGTGCTGGTACTCCGATTCGGCGACATGGTTGTCCACTGTGACCTCGGGGTTTCCCGACAGACGCCGGACGAAGTCGCGCATCGATAGTGCCGGTGCGGCATAGCGCGACTGGTTGATATCGCAGATCACCAGAGCGCCCGCGTTGATGAAGGGATTGCGCGGCTTGCCTCGCTCGAATTCGAGCTGCACCAGCGAGTTGAACGGCTGTCCGGACGGCTCATGGCCCAGGCGCTGCCAGATGCTCTCGCCACTGTGGCCGATGGCCTGGACCAGGCTGAACACCTTGGAAATGCTTTGGATCGAGAAGGGCGTACGTGCATCGCCGGCGACATGCACCTGGCCGTCGTTGCCGTATACGGCGATGCCCAGTTGGTCAGGCACCACGCTGGCCAGCGCTGGAATGTAATCGGCCACCTTGCCCTGGCCGATCAGCGGGCGGACTTCATCGAGAATTTCGGTCAACAGCGCTTGCATGTTCGGGCTCGCGAGTAGGCCGGGGAGCGTCCCGGCAGGTCAGAGCTAGACGCCCGCGGGCGCTACGGAATCACAGGTAGGCGCTTGCCCTGAGCAGTGCGGCCACCTAGTCTCGGTCCTCCCCTGTCGCTGGCGTGGTTCGATGTCCACCGTTCTTAATGTGCTATTGCCGATATTCGGCCTGATCCTGGTTGGCTTCATCTGTCGGCGAACCAATCGCCTGGGGCCAACCGCGGCATCGGAGATGAACCGCTTCGTGGTCTGGCTCGGCCTGCCTGCGTTGCTGTTCAGCCTTACGGCCAAGGCCGACTGGGCACACATCTGGCAGCCCGGTTTCTTGCTTGCCTTTACTGGCGGCATGCTCGCGGTGTTTCTGGCCACGCTGGTGTATCGCTGGAAAACCACTGGCAGCTTGGTCGACGCCAGTATCGACGGGCTCAGCGCCGGTTACGCCAACACCGGCTATATCGGCATTCCGCTGTGCGTGCTGGTACTGGGTGAGGACGGCATGGCGCCGGCCTTGATCGCTTCGCTGATGGTGGTCTGCGTACTGTTCGGCCTGGCGGTGATATGCATCGAAGTCGGTTTGCAGAACAGGAAGGGGTTGGGCGGCGCTATCGTTCAGGTGGTCACCGCTCTGCTGAAGAATCCGCTGGTGGTGGCGCCTTTACTCGGTGCGGCCTGGGCGTCTGGCGGTGTGCAGTTGCCAGCAGCGCTGGATGAGTTTCTGCGCCTGCTCGGCGCGGCCACCGTACCCTGTGCGCTGGTGTCACTGGGGTTGTTCCTGGCACAGCGGCAGAGCGGTCCGAGCGAAGGTGCCTGGCCGCTGGTGGCCCTGAAGCTGGTACTGCAGCCGCTGGTGACCTGGTTCATCGCTTTCGTGCTACTCGACCTGCCGCCGTTCTGGGCACATGCCGCGTTGCTGCTCAGTGCACTGCCGACCGGCACCGGGCCGTTCATGCTTGCCGAGTACTACCAGCGCCAGGCGGCGCTGGTGTCGCGGGCGATCCTGTTTTCCACCCTCGGTTCGCTGCTGACCTTGAGCCTGATCCTGCTACTGATCACGCCTTGAGTTGCAGCTCCACGCCGAGCTGCTGCGACAGGCAGGGCCAGCGCTTCCAGGCTGACGCGGTATCCGGCGCTGCCAGGCGCTCACGGTAGGCTTGCACCGAGGGCTGGTCGAAGCTGGCGTCATCGAGCATGCCGGTGAGGGCATGATGCACAGCCTCATCGAGTTGGTTGGCGAAAGGTTCGCCGATCAACTGATGAGCGATCAGGTTGGCGCGCGTGGTGTCCAGTGGGATCAGCGGCTGGCCGAGATGGGCGATATAGCGATCATTGACCTCTTCCACCAGGCGATGGGCCAGATAGGCCTCGTCGAGCAGGCCTTCCAATCCTTCATGGCCTTCCATCAGCGCCGGTGGCTGCAGGAAGAAATGCTCGGCGATCTTCAGCACGGGTTTCACTGCGGCTTCGATTCCGGCTTCCTGCGCCACCTCGGCGGCGGCGTCCAGCACGTCCGGCACCTCTTCAATATAGGCGATGACGAAGGCCGTCAGCGCGCCCGAGGCGTCGTCTTCGGGCAGGCGGATGGACGGGTGCAGGCGATCCAGTTGGGCCTGCAGGAAGTGTGCGAGTGCCTGGCTGCCGCTTTCATGCTGACGAGCCTGGGTGATCAATTGACGAAGGGCGGCGGTGTTCATGACTGCTCCTACATTTCAGGACATGGACGTGAACCTTAGCCGGCTCCGGCAGTCGGCTAAGACGCGATTGTCATAACTTTTTCATACTTATGCGAGTCTGCTATATCCACCTGTATCAGAAAGGCTACAGCCCGCGTCAGTCGCGGCGTTTAGGACAAGGGCTGCGCGGCTTCGGCCATTTTCCCTCTTACGTTGCGAGGTGAAAGTCGCCGTCTATACTCGATTTCGAAAGGCAGTACCTGATGGAACCGGACGGGCTTAGGCACGGAGAGGTTTCGGCAGCAGTCGCCAGCAGTCGAGCGTGGTTCGCGAACAGAGTTCGCAGCGCATGCTCTATGGCAGTCGATCCCTTAGCCGCAGGCTCAGCCGGCGGGATAACAAGAACAATCAAGGGGAACCCGCAATGATGCGACATCCACGAGTCTGGATGGGCCTCCTGCTGTGGCTGGCATTAAGCTCGGCGCACGCGCAGTGGACGGTCAATATGGCGCCCGGTGTAACCGACGTCAGCCGCTCCGTTTTCGATCTGCACATGACCATTTTCTGGATCTGCGTTGTGATTGGCGTGATCGTGTTCGGCGCCATGTTCTGGTCGATGATCATGCACCGCCGCTCCACCGGCCAGAAACCCGCGCATTTTCACGAAAGCACAACCGTCGAGATTCTCTGGACCGTGGTGCCATTGGCCATTCTGGTGGTGATGGCGATCCCGGCGACCAAGACGCTGATCGAGATCTACGACACCACCGAGTCCGAGCTGGATATTCAGATCACCGGCTATCAGTGGAAGTGGCACTACAAATACCTGGGTCAGGAAGTTGAGTTCTTCAGCAACCTGACCACGCCGCGCTCGCAGATCAACAACCGCGAAGCCAAGGGCGAACACTATCTGCTGGAAGTGGATGAGCCCCTTGTGGTGCCGGTGGGCACCAAGGTGCGCTTCCTGATCACCGCCGCTGACGTCATTCACTCCTGGTGGGTACCGGCACTGGCAGTGAAGAAAGACGCCATCCCCGGGTTTATCAACGAAGCCTGGACGCGCATCGAGGAGCCCGGCATCTATCGTGGCCAGTGCACCGAGCTGTGCGGCAAGGACCACGGGTTCATGCCGGTGGTGGTCGAGGCTAAGTCCAAGGAAGACTTCGATGCCTGGCTGGCCGAGCGCAAGCAGGCCGCCGCCGCTGAGCGTGAGCTGACCAGCAAGGAATGGACCATGGAAGAGCTGATGGCGCGTGGTGAGAAGGCCTACAACACCTCCTGCGCAGCCTGCCACCAGCCTACCGGTGAAGGTCTGCCACCGATGTTCCCGGCGCTCAAGGGCTCGGCCATCGCCACCGGGCCGGCCGAGGGGCATATCCACATCGTCTACCAAGGCAAGCCGGGTACCTCCATGGCCGCCTTCGGCAAGCAACTGTCGCCGGTCGACCTGGCCGCCATCATCACCTACGAGCGCAACGCCTGGGGCAACAATGTCGGTGACATGGTCACGCCCAAGGACATTCTCGATTTCTCCAAGGCGCAGGAGTAAGGACATGAGTGCAGTGATCGACCACGGTCATACTGACCACCACCATGGCCCGGCCAAGGGCCTGATGCGCTGGGTGCTGACCACCAACCACAAGGACATCGGCACGATGTACCTGTGGTTCAGCTTCTGCATGTTTCTGCTGGGCGGCTCGATGGCCATGGTCATCCGTGCCGAGCTGTTCCAGCCGGGTCTGCAGATCGTACAGCCGGAATTCTTCAACCAGATGACCACCATGCACGGCCTGATCATGGTCTTCGGTGCGGTGATGCCGGCTTTCGTCGGCCTCGCTAACTGGATGATCCCGCTGATGATCGGCGCGCCGGACATGGCGCTGCCGCGGATGAACAACTTCAGCTTCTGGCTGTTGCCCGCGGCATTCGGCTTGCTGGTCTCGACATTGTTCATGGAGGGTGGCGGGCCGAACTTCGGCTGGACCTTCTACGCGCCGCTGTCGACCACCTACGGGCCGGAGAGCACCACTTTCTTCATCTTCGCCGTGCACCTGATGGGCATCAGCTCGATCATGGGGGCGATCAACGTGGTCGCCACCATCCTCAACCTGCGCGCCCCCGGCATGACTCTGATGAAAATGCCGCTGTTTGTCTGGACCTGGCTGATCACCGCGTTTCTGCTGATTGCTGTGATGCCGGTACTGGCTGGCTGCGTGACCATGATGCTGATGGACATCCACTTCGGCACCAGCTTCTTCAATGCTGCTGGCGGTGGGGATCCGGTGCTGTTCCAGCACGTGTTCTGGTTCTTCGGTCACCCCGAGGTGTACATCATGATCCTGCCTGCCTTTGGCGCGGTGAGCTCGATCATCCCGGCGTTCGCGCGCAAGCCGCTGTTCGGCTACACCTCGATGGTCTACGCCACAGGGGCGATCGCCTTCCTGTCGTTCATCGTCTGGGCGCACCACATGTTCACCGTCGGCATCCCGCTGACCGGAGAGTTGTTCTTCATGTACGCGACGATGCTGATTGCCGTTCCCACCGGGGTGAAGGTGTTCAACTGGGCCAGCACCATGTGGCAGGGCTCGATGACCTTCGAGGCGCCGATGCTGTTCTCGGTGGCCTTCGTCATCCTCTTCACCATCGGCGGTTTCTCCGGGCTGATGCTGGCCATCGCCCCGGCGGACTTCCAGTATCACGACACCTACTTCGTGGTGGCGCACTTCCACTACGTGCTGGTGCCCGGTGCGATCTTCGGCATCTTTGCTTCGGCCTATTACTGGCTACCGAAGTGGACCGGCCACATGTATGACGAAACCCTGGCCAAGCTGCATTTCTGGATGAGCTTCATCGGCATGAACCTGGCGTTCTTCCCGATGCACTTCGTCGGCCTGGCCGGCATGCCACGGCGCATCCCCGACTACAACATGATGTTCGCCAACTTCAACATGGTCTCCAGCATCGGCGCCTTCATGTTCGGCGCCACCCAGTTGCTGTTCCTGTTCATCGTCATCAAGTGCATCCGTGGTGGCAAGCCGGCCCCGGCCAAACCCTGGGACGGTGCCGAAGGCCTGGAGTGGACGGTGCCGTCACCGGCGCCCTACCACACCTTCAGCACGCCGCCGGAAGTGAAATAGGAGGTCTGCCGTGAGCGAGGTCATCGCGACTCGTCGCCTGGTTACCCGTCTGCTGCTCGTGGTGGTGGTGATGTTCTGCTTCGGCATCTTCATCCTGCCGCCTTTCTACGACGCCATGTGCCGGGTGTTCGGCATCAACGGCAAGACGGCCGGAGCCTACCAGGGCGAGCAAATGGTGGACGTAGCTCGAGAGGTGCGCGTGCAGTTTCTCGCCACCAACGCCGCCGGCATGGTCTGGGAGTTCGGTCCGCAGGCCGACGAGATTCTGGTTCACCCGGGGGAGGCGCGGGACATGCTGTTCGTCGCCTACAACCCCAGCGACCAGCCGATGAGCGCACAGGCAATTCCCAGCGTTTCGCCGTCCAAGGCGGCAGCGTTCTTTCATAAAACCGAGTGCTTCTGTTTCACCCAGCAGGTGCTGCAGCCGGGCGAGCGCATCGAAATGCCGGTGCGCTTCATCGTCGACCGTGACCTGCCACAGGACGTGAAGCACCTGACGCTGGGTTACACCCTGTTCGATATCACCGCGCGCAAGCCGCCAGTGGCACAGGCTCCATAAGGAGAACAACAATGTCGAGTCATGAAAGTCACGAGAACTATTACGTACCGGCACAGAGCAAGTGGCCCATCGTTGCCAGCGTCGGTCTGCTGGTCAGCTTCTACGGTGTGGGCACCTGGTTCAACGATCTATCGGCAGGGCGCGACGGTTCCAACGGGCCGCTGATCTTCTTCGTCGGTGGGCTGATTCTGGCCTGGATGTTGTTCGGCTGGTTCGGCAACGTCATCAAGGAAAGCCGCAGCGGTCTGTACAGCGCACAGATGGACCGCTCCTTTCGCTGGGGCATGAGTTGGTTCATCTTCTCGGAGGTGATGTTCTTCGCCGCCTTCTTCGGCGCCCTGTTCTATATCCGCATGTGGGCCGGGCCCTGGCTCGGCGGCGAGGGTGACAAGGGCGTGGCCAACATGCTCTGGGAGGGCTTCGAATACAGCTGGCCGATGTTGCAGAACCCCGATTCCAAACTGTTCCCGCCACCAAGCGGGGTGATCGACCCGTGGCATCTGCCGTTGGTCAACACCATCTTGCTGGTGTCCTCCAGCGTCACCATCACCTTTGCCCATCATGCCCTGAAGAAGAACCACCGCGGCCCGCTCAAGGCCTGGCTGGCCGCGACCATTGTCCTCGCCCTGGCGTTCCTGTTCTTTCAGGTTGAGGAGTACATCGAGGCTTACACCGAGCTGGGGCTGACCCTTGGCTCAGGCATCTATGGTGCGACCTTCTTCATGCTCACCGGCTTCCACGGCGCGCATGTGACGCTCGGTACCATCATCCTGATCGTGATGCTAGTGCGCATCATGCGTGGGCACTTCGACGCCGATCAGCACTTCGGCTTCGAGGCAGCCTCCTGGTACTGGCACTTCGTCGATGTGGTCTGGCTGGGATTGTTCATCTTCGTCTACGTATTGTAGCGAGGGCTACCAGGTAACGTGGGACACCAGTTGCCCTGAGTAGAAGCCCCAGGCGACCAGGGCAACGGTGATAGCGGTCAGGCCGACACGGACAGTCAGCGCGCCGACCACGCGGGAACCATGGCCTTCGTCCCTGACCAGGAAGAACAGGCCGCTGAACAGGCTGGCGATGGTTGCCAGCAGCATGAGGACGATCGCGGCCTTGAGCATGTGAGACTCCGGGGGATTGACGTGATGCATTGCAGTATAGCCAGCAACCCCGATCGTATCGGCAGGGCGCAATGAGCGCTTTCCGTCCCGGTTGGTTGCCCTGCGTGCTGGTTGCCCTGCTGCTGCCGGGGTTGATCTGGCTGGGCTTCTGGCAACTGCAGCGTGGTGATGAGAAGCGTCAGCTGTTGGCCAGCTTCGAGGCACGGCGGACGGCCGAGCCGATCAGTCTCGAGCAGCTTGAGCCTATGCGTGATCCTGCCTACCGCCGGGTTCAACTGCGTGGGCACTTCGATACCGAGCACAGCCTGCTGCTCGATAGCCGTATCCGTGATGGCCATGCCGGTGTCGAGTTGCTGCAGCCTTTCTACGATCAGTCCAGCGGTCTCTGGGTGTTGCTCAATCGCGGCTGGCTGCCCTGGCCGGATCGGCGTACAGCGCCGCCTTTCGATAGCCCTGACGGCGTGCTGCAACTCACCGCCTGGGTCTATGTCGCGCCTTCTGGCGGTTTCAATCTGCGCTCCGGTGCGGCGACCGAAGGCTGGCCGCGACTGATCACGCAGGTCGAGGCCGCCAGTCTCTGGCGCCAGCTGGGTCGTGGTGGTCTGCCTTTCGAGGTGCGTCTGGAGCCCGGGCCTGCCAGTTATCGCGTCGATTGGCCAATCGTGGCGATGAGCCCCAGCAAACATCTTGGCTATGCGGTGCAATGGTTCTCTCTGGCTGCGGCACTGCTTGGTCTGTTCATTTATCTCGGAATTCACAATGCACGGGAGCGTCGTCATGAACCCAGCCATCGCCATGCCTGAGGCGCCGCGCAAGGGGCGTGGTCGCCTGCAGTTGTTGTTGATCCTGGCCATTATCATCGGCCCGATGTTCCTGGCTAACGCCATGTACAAATGGCGCTTCTGGGTGCCAGAGACGCGCAGCTACCACGGTGTGCTGATCGGCGATGGGCGCACCCTTGCCGATCTCGGCGTACAGGGTGAGGTGGAGCCGCTGTGGCAGATTCTGGTGACAGCACCGGGCGCCTGTGAGGCCGACTGTCAGCAGCTGGTTTACCTGGCGCGGCAGATCCAGATTGGCCTCAATCGCGAGACTGCCCGCGCGAGTCACGGCCTGGCGCTGGCCGAACCACTGAGCGCCGAGTACGACGCCACGCTCAAGCGCGAATACCCGCAACTTGGACGCTATCGACTGGATCTGCAGGCCTACGACAAGGCCGCTGAGGCAGTGCCGGGGGCACAGCTATGGCTGGTCGATCCACACGGCAATCTGGTGCTGCGCTATCCGGCCGGCAGCAAGGGCAAGGCCATTCTCGATGATCTGCGCTACCTGCTGAAAATTTCCCTGATCGGTTGACGCCTCGCTCTGTCCATATCGACAGAGCGTCAGGCCCAGTGCCCAAGGAGTAGACATGCACAAGCCCGGTTACCGTCTAGCGTTGTTCGCGACCCTCCTGACCGTGGTGGTGGTGCTGCTAGGTGCCTACACCCGACTGACCCATGCCGGGCTGGGTTGCCCGGATTGGCCAGGCTGCTACGGGTTTCTCGGCGTGCCGATGAGCGAGCACAAGCAGGCCATCGCCGAAGCGCGTTTTCCCGAGGCGCCGGTAGAGGTTGCCAAGGGCTGGTACGAGATGATCCATCGCTACTTTGCCGGCGCACTGGGGTTGGTGATTCTCGCCATTGCTGCCCTGTCCGTGCGCCGCCGTGCGGAGCCAACTCAGCCGCTCAAGTTGCCGCTGGCGATTCTGGCGCTGGTGATTCTGCAGGGCGCCTTCGGCATGTGGACGGTCACCCTGCAGCTATGGCCGCAGGTGGTCACAGCTCACCTGCTCGGCGGTTTCGCCACGCTCAGTCTGTTGACCTTGCTCACTTTGCGCCTGTCTGGACGATTCGCGCCGCTGCAGTTGCCGGGGCGCCTGCGGACATTGGCGGCGGCATGCCTGCTGCTGGTGATCGGGCAGATCACCCTCGGCGGCTGGGTCAGTTCCAACTACGCCGCTGTCGCCTGCGTCGACCTGCCCACCTGTCACGGCGAGTGGTGGCCGGCGATGGATTTCGGCAAGGGCTTTCACCTGACCCAGCACATCGGCCCCAACTACCTGGGCGGACAGCTCGACAGTGACGCGCGCACCGCTATTCACATGAGCCACCGCATCGGAGCGCTGCTGGTAACGCTGGCGCTGTTTGCACTGGCCTGGCAGCTGCGCATTGCCAAGCTGCCGCGCCTGGCCGGTCTGCTGCTGCTGGCGCTGGCTCTGCAGGTTGGCCTGGGTATCAGCAATGTGATTTTCCATCTACCGCTGCTGGTGGCGGTGGCGCACAACGCTGGTGGCGCTGCTCTGCTGCTGGTGATGGTGCTGATCAACTATCGCCTGAGGGCTGTTTCTGCGGCGGCTCGCGAAGCATCCGGTCTGGCGGGCAGGCGCACGGCTCTGGTTTCCAACGGTCTGGTTCAAGGTCGGTAAATAACGAATCAAGGAGCAATGCCATGGCGACAATGCTGCGAGCTCACTCCGAACACGCCACCTGGCGCGATTATCTGGAGCTGACCAAACCGCGGGTGGTGATGCTGATGCTGATCACCTCACTGGTCGGCATGTTCCTCGCTACCCGTGCCGGTGTGCCCTGGACCGTGCTGCTGTTCGGCAACCTCGGCATCGGCCTGTGTGCCGGCGCGGCGGCTGCGGTCAACCATGTGGTGGATCGGCGCATCGACTCGATCATGACGCGCACGCACAAACGTCCGGTCACCGCCGGTCGTGTCTCGCCGCTGGCGGCGCTGACCTTCGCCCTGCTGCTGGCCATCGCTGGCATGAGCCTGCTGATGGTGTTCACCAATGAGTTGGCTGCCTGGCTGACCCTGGCTTCATTGCTCGGTTATGCGGTGATCTATACCGGCTTTCTCAAGCGCGCCACGCCGCAGAACATCGTGATCGGCGGCCTGGCGGGTGCTGCCCCGCCGTTGCTGGGTTGGGTCGCCGTTACCGGCCACCTCAGTGCCGAGCCGCTGCTGCTGGTGCTGATCATCTTCGCCTGGACGCCGCCGCACTTCTGGGCCCTGGCCATCCATCGCAAGGCCGAATACGCCAAGGCCGACATTCCCATGCTGCCGGTGACCCACGGTGAGCACTACACCAAAGTGCATATCCTGCTCTACACCCTGGTGATGTTTGCGGTGACCCTGCTGCCGTACGCCATTCACATGAGCGGGCCGTTGTACCTGGTTTGCGCCGTGCTACTGGGCGGGCGCTTCCTGCACTGGGCCTGGGTGCTGTACCGTGACAGCAAGCCGCACGCCGCGATCAACACCTTCAAGTACAGTATCTGGTACCTGTTCCTGTTGTTCATCGCGCTGCTGGCGGATCACTATCTGTTGCTGAATATCTAAGGGCCCTCATGACGCGTACACAGACCACCGTTTTCGTCCTCGTTGCCATCGTTGCGCTGGTGCTGGGCCTGACCGTCAACAAGGTGCTTAACAGCAAGAGCCAGGGTGACCCGGCCGCATTGCTCGATGCCGGTATCGTGCTGCTACCGCAGAACCGCAACCTGCCAGCGTTGAGCCTGATCGATCAGGACGGCAAGGAGGTCATGGTTGATCAGCTCAAGGGTGACTGGAAGCTGCTGTTCTTCGGCTACACCTTCTGCCCGGATATCTGCCCGGCCACCCTCGCCCAACTGCGCCAGTTGCAGACTCAACTGCCGGAAGAAACCCGCGCGCGACTCGGGGTGGTAATGGTCAGCGTCGACCCCCATCGTGATACGCCGGAGCAGTTGAGCAAGTACCTGGGCTTTTTCAATGCGGGCTTCAAAGGTCTGACTGGCGAAGAGGAAACCCTGCAGAAATTCGCCAACTCGGTGAGCATTCCTTACATCCCGGCTGACACCAGCAAGGAAAACTACACCGTCGATCACAGCGGCAATCTGGTGATCATCGGCCCGGATGGCACCCAGCGCGGCTTCATCCGTGCGCCGATCAACAACGCCAAACTGGCCGAGCAGTTGCCGGGGCTGGTTTCGGGTAGCTGATCGGCTTGGGTGCGCCTGCGAACCGTTACCATCAAGGCTGTATGGCACAGAGTTTCCCGGATTTCATCCGGGTTACGGCCCTGAGTTTGGGATTGTAGGGTGCGCCGCGCGCACCGGCGTGCGCTCAAAGGCATTGGTGCGCACGGCGCACCCTACGGGGCGTGCCCTAAAGCGCGAACGGCAGCGGCAGGTTGACCTGCTGACGTTGTGCCAGGCGCCGCTGGAATTCGGCCGGATCATGAATCAGCACTTCCTGCCCAGCGAACGACTCGGCGGCGATCAGTCGCGACAGCCAGAAACGCACGCAAGCCACGCGCAGCATGGCTGGCCACAGCTCTGCTTCGGCAGCGCTAAACGGGCGTAGAGCCGCATAGGCGCCGAGTAGCGCACGGGCGCGAGCGCCATCTAGGCTGCCGTCTTCGTTCGAGCACCAGTCGTTCAGGGTGATGGCCAGGTCGTAGAGCATCGGCCCCGAGCAGGCGTTGTAGAAGTCGATCACCCCGGCCAGGTGGTTGCCATCGAACAACACGTTGTCGCGGAACAGGTCGGCATGCAGGTTCGCCCGCGGCAAAGCGAGGATGCGTGGCTTCAGCTCGGCGATCTCGGCCAGTGCATCACGCAGCAGCGGTAACGCCTGTTCATCAAGCTTAAGCGCCTGGCTCGGACCTTCGGCGAGCATCCAGTCCAGCCCGCGGTCACTGCGACGTTCCACCGGCTGTTCGCGAGTCGCCAGATGGATGCGGGCCAGCAGGCTACCCACTTCCTGGCAATGATGAGCATTGGCCTCGCGCACATGCTTGCCGGAAAGCCGGGGCTGTAGCAGCGCCGGTTTCTCGGCCAGGGTGCGCAGCGCCTCGTCGTCCTGCGTGCGCAGGGCGTAGGGCACCGGCAGGCCGGCATCGTGCAGCACGTCGAGCAATTCGATGAAGAACGGCAGATCGGCCACTGGGCCGCGTTCGACCAGGGTCAGGACATATTCGCCCTGCTCCAGGCTGACGAAGAAGTTGCTGTTTTCGCTGCCCGCAGCAATGCCCTGGAAGTCACGCAACCGGCCAAGCCCATAGGGCGCCAGGAAGACTTCGAGCTCATGACGCTCCAAGGGGGTGAATACCGACATATCAGACCTTAATTGCCTTACCAGCTAAAGATTTCCCAGGACGGGATCAACATGTCCGGATCGTCCGAACGTACGAAGTTGCCGTCGCTGCCATCGGCGCGAACGAGAAAGTAGGGTTTACCGTTCTTCGGGATGACCTTGATGGCATAGAGAAAGCCATTGACCCGGTATTCCTGAATGGTGCGGTCGCCGTCCTGGCGGATGGTCACATCGGGATCGGCAGACACCGGATCTTCGGCGTGAGCGGCAAGTGGCACACAGGCCAGCAGGCCGACCAGCAACAAGCGATTGACTGTACCCATGGTAACCTTGCTCCTTCGTTTTTTACCGATGCAGCCATTCTACCGCTGCACCCGCCGAAAAGGTTGATCCCGCGCATGAGCCAAGCCCCTCTCGTTCTGGTCGACGGTTCCTCGTATCTGTACCGCGCCTTCCACGCCCTGCCGCCGCTGACCACTTCCAAAGGCATGCCCACCGGAGCGGTGAAGGGCGTGCTGAACATGCTCAAGAGCCTGCGCAAACAGTACCCGGACAGCCCCTTTGCCGTGGTTTTCGACGCCAAGGGCGGCACCTTCCGCGATGAGCTATTCGCCGAGTACAAGGCCAATCGCCCGTCCATGCCGGATGAGTTGCGCGTCCAGGTCGAGCCGCTGCATGCCAGCGTGCGCGCCCTGGGGCTGCCGCTGCTGTGCGTCGAAGGCGTCGAAGCCGATGATGTGATCGGTACCTTGGCCCGTCAGGCAGCCGGGGAAAAGCGCGACGTGGTCATCTCCACCGGCGACAAGGACATGGCGCAACTGGTCTGCCCGCACGTTACGCTGGTCAACACCATGACCGGAAGCGTCTACGACGCAGATGGCGTGAAAGAGAAATTCGGTGTCGGCCCTGAGCTGATCATCGACTACCTGGCGCTGATGGGCGACAAGGTCGACAACATTCCGGGTGTGCCTGGTGTCGGTGAGAAAACCGCTTTGGGCTTGCTGGTTGGTATCGGCGGCGGCCTCGACGTGCTCTACGCCAACCTCGACAAGGTGCCCGAGCTGCCGATCCGAGGCGCCAAGGGCCTGCCGGCCAAGCTCGAGGAACACCGCGAGATGGCTTACCTGTCTTATCAGCTGGCGACCATCAAGACCGACGTGCCGCTGAATATCGAAATCGAATCGCTGCATCCCGGCGAGCCGGATCAGGCCGCGCTGGTGGAGCTTTACGGCGAGCTGGAGTTCAAGAACTGGCTGGACGACCTGCTGCGCCAGAACAAGGCGCTGGCGGCCAAGGCTGCTGCGCCGGCTGGCGATCTGTTCGCCGAGCCGACTGGTGACACCGTTGAGGAAACCGCCGAGCCAGCACCAGCCAGCAGTGGTGATTACCAGCTGGTATTGGAGCAGGCGCAGTTCGATGCCTGGTTGAATAAGCTGGAGCAGGCCGAGCTGATCGCTTTCGACAGCGAGACCACCAGCATCGACGCCCAGCAGGCGCAACTGGTCGGCCTGTCCTTCGCGGTCAAGGCCGGCGAAGCGGCCTATATCCCGCTGGCGCACTCCTACATGGGCGTGCCGCAGCAGCTCGACCGCGACGCGGTGCTCAAGGCGCTCAAGCCGATCCTCGAAGACCCGGCCAAGGCCAAGGTCGGCCAGCACGCCAAGTACGACATCAATGTCCTGGCCAACGCCAGCACACCGATCACGGTGCAGGGCGTGGCCTTCGACACCATGCTCGAATCCTACGTGCTGGACTCCACCGCCACACGTCACGACATGGACAGCCTGGCGCTGAAGTACCTGAACCACAGCACCATCCGCTTCGAGGACATCGCCGGCAAGGGCGCCAAGCAGCTGACCTTCGACCAGATTGCCCTGGAACAAGCCGGCCCGTACGCTGCCGAGGATGCCGACGTGACCTTGCGTCTGCATCAGGAGCTTTGGGGACGCCTCGAAGCTGTGCCGTCGCTGGCCAAGGTGCTGCGCGACATCGAAATCCCGCTGGTACCGGTGCTGGCGCGTATCGAGCGCAACGGCGCACTGGTCGATGCCAAGCTGCTCGGCGAACAGAGTGTCGAACTGGGCGAGAAACTGGTGGAGCTGGAGCGCAAGGCGTTCGAGATCGCCGGTGAGGAATTCAATCTGGCCTCACCCAAGCAACTCGGCGTGATCCTCTACGAAAAGCTCGGTTACCCGGTGATCAGCAAGACTGCCAAGGGCCAACCCTCCACCGCCGAAGCGGTGCTGGCAGAACTGGCCGAGCAGGATTTCGAACTGCCCAAGGTGCTGATGCAGTACCGCAGCCTGAGCAAGCTCAAGAGCACCTACACCGACAAGCTGCCGGAGCAGATCAACCCGCGCACCGGGCGTATCCATACCAGCTATCACCAGGCGGTCGCCGCCACTGGCCGCCTGTCCTCCAGCGACCCGAACCTGCAGAACATCCCGATCCGCACCGCCGAAGGCCGGCGCATCCGCCAGGCTTTCGTGGCGCCCAAGGGCTACAAGATGATGGCCGCGGACTACTCGCAGATCGAGTTGCGCATCATGGCTCATCTGGCCAAGGACAAAGGTCTGCTCGATGCCTTCCACCATGACCTGGACGTGCACAGGGCCACTGCTGCCGAGGTGTTTGGTGTGGCACTGGAAGAGGTGACCAGCGACCAGCGGCGCAAGGCCAAGGCGATCAACTTCGGCCTGATCTACGGCATGAGCGCCTTCGGCCTGGCCAAGCAGATCGATGTCGAACGCAAGGAGGCGCAGGCCTACATCGACCGCTACTTCGCCCGCTATCCGGGGGTGCTGACCTACATGGAAAGCACCCGCGCGCAGGCTGCCGAGCAAGGCTATGTGGAGACGGTCTACGGCCGTCGCTTGTATCTGCCGGAGATCCACGCGCAGAACCAGGCCATGCGCAAGGGCGCCGAGCGCGCGGCGATCAATGCGCCGATGCAGGGCACCGCTGCGGACATCATCAAGCGCGCCATGATCGCCGTGGACAGCTGGCTGCAGGACAGCGGCATCGATGCACGCATCATCATGCAGGTGCACGACGAACTGGTGCTGGAGGTGCGTGAGGAACTGATCGACGAGGTCAGCGCCAAACTCAAGAGCCTGATGAGTGGCGCCGCCGACCTGGATGTACCGCTACTGGTGGAAGTCGGCGTCGGCGCCAATTGGGACGAGGCGCATTGAGGCTCGTCGCCGCGGCTTAGAGCCGCGGCCGCTCTAGCTTTTGGGTTTCAGGGAATCAAAAGGCGTTTTCTTATTGCAAATGGTTTTTAAGACGGCGATGAACTTTCTGCAAACCCACCTGGTCAGAGTTCATGAATGGCCGTTAAGCCCTTCAATGCTCCTTTGTTGTGTTAAGTGTTGGCAGACATCTGAACCCCGCCCTAGCGGTTCAGACCTTGAACCCCGAACTTCTCCCTCCCCATACGAAGCTCGGGGTTTTTTTTGCCTGTAAAAAGGCCGCTAGCGGCATTCTGATGACCCTCTCCCTCCGGGAGAGGGTGCCCGAAGGGCGGGAGAGGGTTTATCCGGCGATGCCGAGCGTCGCCTGAACCACCCTCTCCCCAGCCCTCTCCCATAAATGGGAGAGGGAGCAGACCGTGCATGCCGGGTGTGCGTCGCACCCTACTCCTGTTCCTCATCCTCTTCCGGCAACAGATCCAACCAGCCGGCCAGCACCATCTGCGCTTCTTCCACGCCCATGCGCTTAGGCGCCGAGAACAGCTGGATACTGATGCCATCGCCCCACTGCTTGTGAATTTCCTGGCGCACCTTGAGCAAGGTGGTCTTCGCTGCGCCGAAAGCCAGTTTGTCGGCCTTGGTCAGCAGGATATGCAGCGGCATGCCACTGGCTACCGACCAGTCCAGCATCATGCAGTCGAACTCGGTCAGCGGATGGCGGATATCCATCATCAACACCAGGCCGCTCAAACTCTCGCGGCTGCCCAGATACGCTTCCAGATGTTTCTGCCAGTGCTGTTTGAGCGGGATCGGTACCTTGGCATAACCGTAGCCGGGCAGGTCGACCAGGCGACGCTCGTCGTCCAGGCGGAAGAAGTTGAGCAACTGCGTGCGTCCCGGTGTTTTCGAGGTGCGCGCCAGGCTGGCGTGGGTAAGGGTGTTGAGCGCGCTCGACTTGCCAGCGTTGGAGCGGCCGGCGAATGCCACCTCCAGGCCGCTGTCCTCGGGGCACTGGTCGACCTTGGCGGCACTGATGAGGAAGCTGGCCTGCTGGCACAGACCGATGATGGGATTTTTCGGGAGCATGGGGGTATCCGGTGGATGCCTCGATTCCTGTTCAGTGGTTCGAGGGCTTGCGACATTTCCGCGCACCTGCTGCGCTCCAGAGGGGGCGGCAGGGGGCGTCGTTTCCGTTTCAGTGTTGCCAGTATATAATGCCGCAGATTTTGTGTGCGCTTTGTCCCACCCGCAGGAACCCAATTGCCGGGAGCGATTAAATCTCTGCTCGATAGAAAGCAGGACGTTCCCAACCCTGATGAGGTTGATCTGATGAAGAAAATGCTGCTTGCTGCTGCCGTTATGATGTTGTCGTTCAACGGCTATGCTGCTCAGGATCCGCAAGCTGTGTACGACCGTGCGTGTGGCGTTTGTCACAACGGCCAGATTCCCACGGCGCCCAAGAAGGGCGACAAGGCCGCATGGGAGCCGCGTTTGGCCAAGGGCATGGATGCACTGGTGCAAAGCGTTACCAATGGTTTGAATGCCATGCCGCCGCGCGGCCTGTGCATGGACTGCTCGGCCGAGGATTACCAGGCGGTCATCAAGCTGATGACCGAGTGAGTAAGCCCGCTCGATAACCCTTTCTCTCTTAGCCGTAATTGGATTAGCTGATGAACAAAGTACTCGTGAGTCTGCTGTTGACCCTGGGCCTCACTGGCGTGGCACAGGCTGCTGGCGATGCCGAAGCCGGTCAGGGCAAAGTCGCTGTCTGTGGTGCCTGTCATGGCGCCGATGGCAACAGCCCTGCACCAAACTTCCCCAAGCTGGCCGGTCAGGGCGAGCGTTACTTGCTCAAGCAGCTGCACGACATCAAGTCCGGTGCCCGTCCGGTGGTCGAAATGACCGGCATGCTCGACAACCTCAGCGAACAGGATATGGCTGACATCGCCGCTTACTTCTCCAGTCAGAAGATGAGCGTTGGTGCCGCCGATCCCAAGTTGGTCGAGCGTGGTGAAGCACTGTTCCGTGGCGGCAAGCTGGAAGAGGGCATGCCATCCTGCATCGGTTGCCATTCGCCCAACGGCGCTGGCCTGGCCGCTGCCGGCTTCCCACACCTGGGCGGCCAGCACGCTCAGTACGTGGCCAAGCAGCTGACCGACTTCCGCGAAGGCAACCGCACCAACGACGGCGACGCGATGATCATGCGCGCCATCGCTGCCAAACTGAGCAACAAGGATATTGAAGCCGTATCCAGCTTCATCCAGGGCCTGCACTGACGGACCATCGTTGCTTTTGGCAAGACAAAGGGTGGCTACGGCCACCCTTTTTCATTTGCGCCGCGGCTACAATGGCCGGAACCTGCCTCGTGTCGTCCGGTCTTACTAGCGATTCGCCACGAGGCGATGCCTACTACCAAGGAGTACTCCATGCGTAACCTGATTCTCGGCGCCGCTCTGGCCCTCAGCAGTCTGTTCGGTATCACTGCTCATGCCGAGCCGGTGGCTGGCCAGCAGTACGTCGAGCTGAAGAGCCCGGTGCCGGTGTCCAAGCCTGGCAAGGTCGAAGTGGTGGAGCTGTTCTGGTACGGCTGCCCGCACTGCTATCAGTTCGAAGCGACTCTCAACCCCTGGGTCGAGAAGCTGCCGGAAGACGTCAACTTCGTCCGCGTGCCGGCGCTGTTCGGTGGTATCTGGAACGTGCATGGTCAGGCGTTCATCACCCTGGAAAGCATGAAGGTCGAGCACAAGGTGCATGACGCCGTGTTCAACACCATCCACCAGGAGAAGAAGAAGCTGGCTTCGGCCGAAGAGTTTGCCGATTTCGTCGCCACCCAGGGCGTTGATCGTGATGCCTTCCTCAAGACCTTCAACTCCTTCGCCGTCAAAGGCCAGATGGAAAAGGCCAAGAAACTGGCCATGGCCTACCAGATCACTGGCGTACCGGTGATGGTCGTGGGCGGCAAGTATCGCTTCGACCTGGGCTCGGCCGGTGGTCCGCAGCAGACCCTGCAGGTCGCTGACCACCTGATCGCCAAGGAACGCGAGGCGCTCTAAGCGCGGCCGCAGGCGCGAAGCATGTTGCGCCGCTGGCGAAAGACACGTGCGGTTGGTCTGTGCGATCCGCAGATCAACCCGCACTGTTCGCCCCATGCCGACTGGCCAGCTGACGGCCTGTTGCGCTTGCTCAGTTTCAATGTCCAGGTTGGCATCAATACCCAGCGTTATCACCATTACCTAACGCGCAGTTGGCAGCATCTGTTGCCCCACGCCGGGCGTGCCGGCAACCTGCAGCGCATCGGTGATCTGCTCGCCGACTTCGATCTGGTGGCTTTGCAGGAGGTCGATGGCGGCAGCCTGCGTTCTGGCTACATCAATCAGGTAGAGTACCTGGCCCAGCAGGGGGCCTTTCCTTTCTGGTACCAACAGCTCAATCGCAATCTCGGGCGCTTCGCCCAGCACAGCAATGGCGTGCTCAGCCGTTTGCGTCCCTCTCTGCTGGAAGACCATCCGCTCCCCGGCCCGCCTGGGCGCGGTGCGATCTTCCTGCGTTTGGGCGAGGGTGAGCATGCACTGGGTGTAGTGATGATGCATCTGGCGCTGGGAGCTCGCACCCGAACGCGGCAACTGGCCTACATTCGTGAGCGTGTCAGCGAGTTTCGCCACCTGGTGCTCATGGGCGACATGAACACACAAGCTGTCGACCTGCTGGAGAACTCCCCGTTGCGCGATCTCGGCCTGCTCGCACCGCAGGTCGAGGCGACTTTCCCCAGCTGGCGCCCGCAGCGCTGTCTCGACCATATCCTGCTCAGCTCGGAGCTTGAACTGGGGCGTGTCGACGTGCTCAGCCAGCCTATTTCCGACCACCTTCCCGTTGCCGTGGAAATCCGCCTGCCGGAAGCACAGAATGGCGCGCAAATGCCTATGCTGAAGACGCCATCTCCCGAGTAAGCCGTATGAGCGATGACGCGCAGCGCTGGAAAGAAAAGTACCTGAGCAGCCTGGAACAGCAGGAGAAGCTCGACCGCCGTTGGGAGTTGCGCCTGGATCTGCTGCGCCGGGGGCTGGTGCGCAGCAGCCTGGCCGCCGAGGGCGCGGACAAGGCGGTCGATCAGTGCATGCAGGAAATGCGCGAAATTCTTCGCCGCGACGATATGGACGCTGCATTGGGCAGCCTTATCCCGCGTCTGGAAAAGGCCGTGCTGGATTCCGAGCAGCGCCGTCAGCAGCGTGCCGGCGAGGCCGCCACGGCATTGGCGTGCCTGATCGAACAGTTGCAACGTCTGCAGCCGCCGCGTGAGGTACGCAAGGTACTCAAGTCACTCGGCAAACAACTGCAGGACGCCACCAGCCACCAGTATCTGTTGCCCGCATTGCTCAGCCAACTGAGCAACCTGCAAGGGCAGGCGCTGAGCGTTCTGCAAGCCCCGGTGCAGGAACAACCCGGCTTGCTGCAGCGCCTCTTCGGCTCGCGTGGTGAAAGCAGCGAAGAGATCGCGAACACTGCACCTGCACCTATATCTGAGCCTGAGGTTGAGCCTGCCACTGTCTCCGAGAGTGCAGAGCGCACGCCAGCGGTCCTCATGCCTGCGAGCGAGCCAGCGGCGGTTGCCAGCTTGGCAAAGAGAAAGCATCAGGCCAACGACGCCGCGCCCATGCTCGACAGCCTGCCATTGCCGCCTGGCCTGGTGCCGCCGGAGGATGCAGGCGACAGCCCGTTCTCCCTGCCCAGCAGCGAACCCGGATACAGCGCGGTGGCCCCGCATATCGCCAGCAGCTTGCGCAGCCTGCTCGACGAGCTGGAGTTGCCGGCACGTCATCAGCCGCAAGGCGATGCGCTGCGCCAGCGTCTGGAGGGCAACCTCAACTGGTACGAACTGGTACCCGTGCTGGACGATCTGGCTGTGCTGGTATTGGCAGTCACCGACAGTGGCCAGCGTGAGTTCGCCGGTTATCTCAAGCAGCTCAACGAGCGCCTGGCCGCCTTTATCAGCACCCTCAGTGAAGCGCATGAGGGTTATACCGCCTCGGTGGAAAGCACGCGCCACTTCAACCAGCAGTTGCGCGATCAGGTCAGCGACTTGCAGAACAGCGTGCAGGAGGCGGCCGATCTGGACGCGCTCAAGCAAGCGCTGGAGCAGCGTCTGGAGGGCCTGCTGCAGAGCGTCAGCAATCATCAGCGTCAGCGCGACAGTGGTGAGGATGACGTGGCGGAACGGCTGCAGGGTCTGGTCAAGCGTGTCGCTGAAATGGAGCTCGAGGCGCAACAGTTTCGCCAACATATCGAGGAGCAGCGGCAGAAATCGTTGCTCGACCCTCTGACCGGCTTGCCTAATCGCGCGGCCTGGAGCGAGCGCCTCGACCTGGAGACTGCCCGACGCCAGCGCTATGGCGGCCAGTTGCTGATGGCGGTGCTGGATATCGACCACTTCAAGCGTATCAACGATGGCTACGGTCACCTGGCAGGGGATCGAGTGCTGAAGATCATTGCCGGTGAACTGCACAAACGTCTGCGCAAGACCGATTTCATTGCCCGCTTCGGTGGCGAGGAGTTCGTTCTGCTGATTCCGGGCACACCGCTGGAGGGAGGCGTGCAATTGCTGGAAACCCTGCGTGCAGCGGTCGAAGCCTGTCCGTTCCACTTCAAGGGCGAGCCGGTGACCATCACTCTTTCTGCCGGCATTGCAGAGTTTCGCAATGACGAGGCCACCGAGGATACCTTCGAGCGCGCCGATCAGGCGCTATATCGAGCCAAGGGTGCTGGGCGCAACCGCGTTGAACAGGCCTGAGTCGGCGTAAATCCAGCCGCCGATGAAGTGGTCACCCTCGTGCAGGGCGGCGATGTCGCGATAGCGCAGGCTGCGCTCGGTATCTGCCACGAATACCGACTGCTGGTCCGAGTTGCCGGTGGTGAAATGGTTAAACAGCAGGTTGAGCAGGATCGCCATGATCGCCGCCGAGCTGATACCGGAGTGGAAGATGGTTTCGAACCAGGTCGGGAAATGGTGATAGAAGCTGGGCATGCCAATGGGGATCATGCCGAAACCGATGGAGGTGGCGACGGTTACCAGATTCATGTTGTTGCGGTAATACACCTTGGCCAGGGTGCGGATGCCGCTGGCCGCGACCGTACCGAACAGCACGATGCCGGCGCCACCTCGAACACCGGCACGCCGAAATGCAATGGAGTCGGGAAGGCCAACACCGGCTCTTCACTGACCTTGGAAAAGTCGGCCATGCCGAATGCCAGGGCGACCAGCGTGCCGATCACCATCGCCAGCAGGATCGACAGGCGCGAGATAGTGGCGCTGCCTACCTTGCTGAATAGAAGAACGGCAGGCCGATGGTCTGCAGCAGGGTAGCTGCGCCGCCAACGAACAGTGAGGCCGCGATCAGCATGCCGATATCGGCAGGTGACAGGCCGGCCGCCTGACCGACGATCAATGGCACGGCAACGATGCCGCCATACATGGTCAGTACGTGTTGCAGACCGTAGAGCAAGTTGGAGCCGATACCGAGGTTTTCGTCCTCGGGGCGCGGAGCGGTGGAGGTCATGGAAAAACTACTCGCTGTTGTTCTTGTTCGGTCAATGTAGACATTTTGTGAATGTCTTGGCTACTGCTTTGTATACAATTCTACAGGTGGTCGTTTCCATGAACGCCGCTGCGTTTTCGGTCATTAACAGTCCGCCCCGGCTAAAAAAGCAGGTATTAGGTGCGCGCGCCGACTCGCGAGACGCCCCCCGCAGGCCCTAGACTATGCGCACCTGTCAGCGGAGATACCCATGGACATTTTCAGCATCGCCGTGCTGATCTTTCTGGTCACCGACCCTTTCGGCAATATCGCCATCTACATCGCCGCGCTGAAGAACGTCGAGCCGCGCCGGCGCATCTGGATTGCCACGCGCGAACTGCTGTTCGCCCTTGGCCTGCTGCTGCTGTTCCTCACCTTTGGTGACAAATTCCTCACCAGCCTCGGGCTCTCGCGCGAGGCAACGGCCATCGCCGGCGGTATCATCCTGTTCGTCATCGCCATGCGCCTGATCTTTCCCAGCCCGCAGGGCCTGCTCGGTGACGTGCCGGACGGTGAGCCGATGCTGGTGCCGCTGGCGACGCCTGCGGTGGCAGGGCCTTCGGCACTCGCGGTGCTGATGACCCTGCGCAACACCCACACCGGGCCGCTCTGGGAGCTTTATCTGGCCTTGATCCTGGCCTGGGCGGCGACGGCATTCATTCTGTTGCAGGCTTCGTTCCTGCAGCGGTTCCTAGGTAACCGCGGGTTGATGGCAGTGGAGCGTCTGATGGGGATGCTGCTGATCATGCTCAGCGTCGACATGCTGCTGGACAACCTGCAAAGCGTATTCGGTCACGCATGAAGTCTCTTTGCCTTGCCCTCGTTCTTGTTCTGCTCGCTGGTTGTGCCGGTGGCCTGCGAATTGACGACAGCCATACCGCGACTGGCCAGAACAGCCGCGTGCAGTACGTCGTACTGCACTACACCTCCGCTGATCTGCAGCGTTCGCTCGAGCTGCTGACGCAGACCGAGGTCAGCAGTCACTACCTGATTGGTGATGCGCCACCGACCGTCTACCGCCTGGTGGACGAGAACCGCCGTGCCTGGCACGTCGGGGTCAGCGAGTGGAAAGGGCGCACCTGGCTCAACAGCACCACCATCGGCATCGAGTTGGTCAACCAGGGCTATTACCAGACGCCTGCCGGGCGCTATTGGCAGCCCTTTGCGCCGCAGCAGATCGACACCTTGATCGTATTGCTCAAGGACATCGTCAAGCGTCATCAACTACCGCTGGGCTCGATCATTGCGCACAGCGACGTGGCGCCGCAGCGCAAGGTCGATCCGGGCCCGCTGTTCCCCTGGAAGCGACTGGCCGACGAGGGGCTGGTGCCCTGGCCGAACGAAGGCGCGGTGGCGCGCCAGCAGGCGCTGTTCAGCACCAGCCTGCCCAGCGTGCAGTGGTTCCAGGCGCAGCTGGCGCAGCAGGGTTATACGGTGCCGCAGCATGGCGAGCTGGACGAGGCGACGCGCAATGTCATTGCGGCCTTCCAGATGAAGTATCGTCCGGCCAACTACGACGGTCAGCCGGACGCGGAAACCGCAGCGCGCTTGCTGGTGCTCAATCTGCAGGCGGCCGGCTGATCAGCGCAGGCCGGGTTGGAAGTCCCGCGCGTCGCGTGCCCAGACATCCAGTACCGGCTTGAGGTCGTCCAGGGTCAACTGGGTGCTGCTGTTGGCCAGCGTCAGGCCATGACCTTTGCGCACCACCCGCAGCACCGGTTCACTGGTGCGGGCATCGAGTGCTTCCAGTTCGATAAAAATCTCGGTGTCGCGGTCACGGGTGCCGGCAGCCGTGCTCGCTGCGGCGATCACCAGGGCCACGGGGATCACCTCGTAGGCCTTGATCCCCTCGGTCGAGACGTTGACCCCGGTGATCGCGCTGCGCAGCACCAGGCTATCCATGCTTGGCGTGTCGACCAGCTTCAGGCGCCCGTCCTTGAGCTCGCGCAGCAGTGCCTGGTGCAGGTAGTCACGCGCCTGTTCCAGCGTCTGGTCGCTGACTTGATCGCTGGGCATGGGTTCGGGGTAGAAGCTCGGCTGCTCGACGTAGACCGAGGTGTAGCGCTCGCTGCGAAACCGCGGCGAAATCCAGCGTAGCACCGGTGCTCCAGTGGCCGAGGTGGCAGGCTGGAGCTGGGAGTAATCGGCGAGGTAGCCGGAGAACTGCGTGGGTTGGGTGGTCTGACTGGCGCAGCCGGAGAGCAGCAAGCCAGCGAGAAGGCCCAGGCGAAGCGGGGTGTCGTAACGCATCGGCGGACTCTCCTGTCCAGTGGTCTGAAAATCAGACTAGATGCCGCTCCGTCAGCCCGCCAGTTCGCCCAGTCGTTGTGCCAGCAACCTGAAATCGTAGGGTTTGACGATGCTGTCGGTGGCGGCTGCGCTGTCGCGAGCTCGCACGGCCTCGAGCAGTTCGCGTTCGTCGTAGCCGCTGGCGAACAGCACCGGCAGGGTCGGTTGCAGCTGGCGTGCGGTTTCCACCAGTTCGCGCCCGTCCATGCCGGGCAAGCCGATATCGCTCATCAACAGATCGACCCGCTGCCCGCTGCGCAACAGATCGAGCGCGCTGGGACCATCACGCAGGGCGTGCACGCGATAACCGAACTCGCCGAGCACCTCCGCGGTGAGCTCGCGCACGACATCGTCGTCTTCGACCAGCAGGATGGTCTTGGCACTGGCGCAATCGGTTTCGGTCATGAGGCTCTCTGTTTCAGCGCGCAGAATACGCAAATGTTTGGCAAACTTCGGAGTCTGCACGCGGTCAGTGTGCCACACGCCTTCCCCCGATAGATAAGAAGAAGCGAGACAATCATCGAATGGACGTCCCAATGTCGAATGAGTCCGCAATGGACGAAAAAGGTTTTCGCCGAATTCTCAATCGTAACGTCGGGCTACCGCTCGGCCTGGGTCTGGTCGGCGCCCTGTTCTTTGCGCTGTTGATCGGTTACCTGCTCAATGTGATTCGCTGGGTCGAGCACACCGACCAGGTGCTGAACCGGGCCAGCGAGGTGTACAAGCTGACCCTGGATCTGGAAACCGGCATGCGCGGGTTCCTGCTCAGTGGCGACGAGGACTACCTCGCCCCCTATGAACAGGCGCGCGGCAAATTTCGTCCGCTGACCGAGCAGCTCATCGACATGGTCGGTGACAACCCGACACAGATGCAGCGGCTGGAGCGCCTGCTGGCATTGCAGGAACAGTGGGACCTGTTCGCTCAGGAAGTCATCGGCAGTCGTCGCGATGGCGGCAATTTCATGGCCGAGGTGGGACGAGGGCGCGGCAAGAACCTCACCGATGGCATGCGCCGCGAGCTCGACACCTTCATCAACAGCGAGCGAGAGCTGCGTCAGCAACGCAATGCCGATGTCAGCAGCACCACGCTCTGGGGCGCCGGCATCTACCTGGTGGTGAGCATCCTGTTCAGCGCCTTGTTGGCGCTGTTTGGTCGTCGTGAGCTGATGAGTCTCTCGCAGACTTACTCCCAGGCCATGGCCAGACAAGCCGAGTACGGCGAGGAGCAACGACGTCGCGCCTGGCTGGGTGGCGGCCAGACCCTGCTGTCGGAGCGCCTGCTCGGTCAGCCTCAGGTGCAGGAACTGGCTGACCGCTCCCTCGAGTTTCTCGCCGAGTATCTCAACTGCGTGGTCGCCGCCCTGTACCTGCGTGATGCCCACACGGGTGATCTGCGACGGGTTGCCGGCTATGGCTTCAGCAAGGACGCCAGCCTCAAGGAGCAGTTCTACAACGGCGAGGGGCTGGTTGGCCAGGCTGCCCGAGGCCGTCGTCTGGTGTGCCTGGATGACTTGCCGGCGGATTACATCAAGGTGGCTTCGAGTCTCGGCGAGGGGCAGCCTGTCAGCGTTGCCCTGGTACCGCTGCAGTCCGAAGACAGTGTCAACGGCGTGATCGAGCTGGCGTTCATGCGCAAGCTCGATCCGCGTGAGCGCGAGTTCCTCGAAGCCATCGCCGGCAGCGTCGGTATGGCCCTGGAGGCCGCGCGTTATCGTCAGCGCCTGCAAGAGGTGCTCGGCCAGACCCAGCAGCTCAACGAGGAGTTGCAGACCCAGCAGGAAGAACTGCGTGCCGCCAACGAGGAGTTGGAGCAGCAGGCGCGGGTGCTCAAGGAATCCCAGGCGCACCTGGAAACCCAGCAGGCCGAGCTGGAGCAGACCAATGAGAAACTCTCCGAGCAGGCGCAGACGCTGGCTGACCAGCGCGACGAGCTGGACCAGCGCAATACCACGCTCGGCCGCATCCAGGCGCAGCTCGAAGAGCGTGCCGAAGAGCTGCAACGTGCCAGCCGCTACAAGTCCGAATTCCTCGCCAACATGAGCCATGAGCTGCGCACGCCGCTCAACAGTTCGCTGATCCTGGCCAAGCTGCTGGCGGAGAACGGCAAAGGCAATCTCGACGACGAACAGGTCAAGTTCGCCGAATCGATCTACTCGGCCGGCAATGACCTGCTCAACCTGATCAATGACATCCTCGACATCGCCAAGGTCGAGGCCGGCAAGCTCGAGGTGCGCC
The DNA here is from genome assembly GCF_048068235.1 of Pseudomonas sp. NY15364. NCBI lineage: Bacteria > Pseudomonadati > Pseudomonadota > Gammaproteobacteria > Pseudomonadales > Pseudomonadaceae > Pseudomonas > Pseudomonas sp. NY15364. The sequence goes on from NZ_JBLUPX010000001.1 coordinate 52,521, forward strand.
CTGAACGCACGCCGTTGGCCAGCATGCTGGAGAGCCTGCGCGATGTGTTCGTGCCCCTGGCTGGTGAGCGCGGCCTGAGCTTCCAGATCGAGGAGCAGGGCGAGTTGCCACAGGTGCTGTTCACCGACCGCCAACGCGCCGAGCAGATCCTGCGCAACCTGCTGTCCAATGCCTTCAAGTTCACCGATCGCGGCGGCGTGACCCTCAGTGTGTCGCGTCAGGATGATCATTACCTGGCCTTCGCCGTACGCGACACCGGCATCGGCATCGCGGCGGATCAACAAGAGGCGATTTTCGAGGCCTTCCGCCAGGCCGATGGCACCACCAACCGCCGCTATAGCGGCACCGGTCTGGGGCTTTCCATCTCGCGAGATCTGGCGGGGCTGCTCGGTGGCTCGATCACCGTCAGCAGCGTGCCGGGCGAGGGCAGTACCTTCACCCTGCTGCTGCCCGAACGGATGGTCGAAGACGCCGTTAAGAGCAAGCCGATGCCGCAGGTCTCGGCACCGCTCCCGGTGCCGGCGGCCTCTATTCCTGCTGCTGCTGCGCCAATGCCGCGGACTCCGGCGCCTTTCGCCGATGATCGCGGGCAACTCGACGAGCGCGGTGGTCGTCGCGTGCTGGTGGTGGAGGATGAAGTGCGTTTCGCCCGCATTCTCTTCGATCTGGCGCATGAGCTCGGCTACGCCTGCCTGGTCGCCACATGCGCCGACGAAGGCCTGGAGCTGGCGCGGCAGTACCGACCCGACGCCATCCTGCTCGACATGCGTCTGCCCGATGGTTCCGGCCTCAGCGTGCTGCAGCGCCTCAAGGACGATGCGCAGACTCGCCATATTCCGGTGCACGTGGTCTCGGTCGAGGACCAGAGCGAGGCTGCCCTGCACCTCGGCGCAGTCGGTTATGCATTCAAGCCCACCAGCCGCGACCAACTCAAGGAAGTCTTCGGCAAGCTGGAGGCCAAGCTCAACCAGCAGGTGAAACGCGTCCTGCTGGTTGAGGACGACCCGTTGCAGCGCGACAGCGTGGCCCGCCTGATCGGCGACGAGGACATCGAGATCACCGCCGTGGCCCTGGCCGGCGAAGCGCTGGAGAAACTGCGCACGACCGTCTTCGACTGCATGATCATCGACCTCAAGTTGCCTGACATGCTTGGCAACGAGCTGCTGCGACGCATGGCCGAGGAAGACATCTGCTCCTTCCCGCCGGTGATCGTCTACACCGGGCGCAACCTGACCCGCGACGAGGAAGCCGAGCTGCTCAAGTATTCGCGCTCGATCATCATCAAGGGCGCACGCTCGCCGGAGCGGCTGCTGGACGAGGTCACCCTGTTCCTGCACAAGGTCGAGGCCGAGCTGTCCAGCGAGCATCAACGTATGCTCAAGACGGCGCGCAGCCGCGACAAACTGTTCGAGGGCCGCCGCCTGCTGCTGGTCGATGACGACGTGCGCAACATCTTCGCCCTGTCCAGCGCGCTGGAGCAGAAGGGCGCCTCGGTGGAAGTGGCGCGCAACGGCCATGAGGCGCTGGCCAAGCTGCGCGAGCATGACGACATCGACCTGGTGCTGATGGACGTGATGATGCCGGAGATGGACGGCTACGAAGCCACCCGGCAGATTCGCCTGGAAGAACGCTGGAAAAACCTGCCGATCATTGCGGTAACGGCCAAGGCGATGAAGGATGATCAGGAGCGCTGCCGCGAGGCCGGCGCCAACGACTACCTGGCCAAGCCCATCGACCTGGATCGCCTGTTCTCCCTGATCCGCGTGTGGATGCCCAAGCTGGAGCGTTTGTGATGCCTGACGAGATCGAGCTGCGCCTGCTGATCGAAGCGATCTATCTGCGTTACAACTACGACTTTCGTGATTACTCGAAGGCCTCGCTCAAGCGCCGTGTACGCCAGGCGCAGACCCAGCTTGATTGCCCGACCATTTCGGCGCTGCAGGAGCGCATCCTGCACGAGCCGCAGGCGTTTATGCAGCTGTTGCAGTACCTCACCATCCCGGTCAGCGAGATGTTCCGCGACCCCGACTACTTTCTGGCCCTGCGCGAGCAGGTGGTGCCGCTGCTGCACACCTATCCGTCGTTGAAGGTCTGGGTGGCTGGCTGCAGCACGGGTGAGGAGGTGTACTCCCTGGCCATCCTGCTGCACGAGGAAGGCCTGTTGGAGCGCACCATGATCTATGCCACCGACATCAACCCGCACTCGCTGGAAAAGGCCGAGCAGGGCATCTTCGCCCTCGACAACCTGCGCACCTACACACAGAACTACCAGCTCTCCGGCGGCAAGCGGGCGTTTTCCGACTATTACTCAGCGGCCTATGACCGCGTGCTGTTCGACAAGTCGTTGCGCGCCAACGTGACCTTCGCCGACCACAGCCTGGCCACCGACAGCGTGTTCGCCGAAACCCATCTGGTGTCGTGCCGCAACGTGCTTATCTATTTCAACCGCGACCTGCAGGACCGTGCCCTCGGTCTGTTCCACGAATCCCTCTGTCATCGCGGCTTTCTCGGCCTGGGCAGCAAGGAAAGCCTGGATTTCTCCGCCTACGCTCGGCACTTCGAAGCCGTGTCGCGCCCCGAGCGGATTTTTCGCAAGCGATGAGCAGCCAGCGGATCAACCTCCGCGGCCAGGTTCGTGCGCCGCTGCAGGCGCTGCTGATCGGTGCTTCTGCCGGCGGCGTGGAAGCCTTGCTCAGCCTGCTCGAAGACCTGCCGCCGGACTACCGGCTGCCGGTGGTGTGCCTGCTGCATCAGCCGGATCGCAACGACAGCCTGCTGGCAGACCTGCTCGCCCGGCGCCTACGGCTGCCGGTCAAGGAAGCCGAGGACAAGGAATACCTGCGCCGCGGCATGGTTTACGTGGCGCCCGCGGGTTACCACCTGTCCATCGAAACCGAGCGCAGCTTTTCCCTCAGTCGTGAGGAGCCGCGGCATTTCTCCCGGCCCTCGATCGACATCCTCTTCGAGTCTGCGGCCGATGCCTACGGCGAGCACCTGGCTGCTGCGCTGCTGACTGGCGCCAACGAGGATGGCGCTGCCGGCCTGCTGGTTGTTCAGCAGGCCGGTGGTCTGACACTGGTACAGGACCCGGCCGACGCGCTGGTGCCCACCATGCCGAATGCCGCGCTGGCGCTGCTCAAACCGGATTTTCTCCTCCCTATCAATGCCATGCGCCTGCTGCTGGCCGAACTGGATACCCTGCCATGCTGAGGAAGATTGAAGCCAAGGTGCTGATCGTCGACGACCTGCCGGAAAACCTGCTGGCACTGCGTTCGCTGATCCAGAGCGAGGATCGCACCGTGTTCCAGGCCAGCAGTGCCGATGAGGCCTTGTCGCTACTGCTCGAAAACGAATTCGCCCTGGCCATTCTCGACGTGAAGATGCCGGGCATGAACGGCTTCGAGTTGGCTGAGCTGATGCGTGGCACGGAGAAGACCAAGTACATTCCGATCATCTTCGTCAGCGCGGTCGGGCGCGACATGGACTATGCTTTTCGGGGTTACGAGAGCGGCGCGGTGGACTTCCTGCACAAGCCGCTGTCGCCCTTCGAGGTACGCAGCAAGGTGGCGATGTTCGTCGACCTCTACCGCCACCGTAAGGCGCTGAGCATGCAGCTGGAGGTGGTCGAGGCCGCGCGCCGCGAGCAGGAAGCGTTGCTTGCCGAGTTGCGTGAGACACAGGCCGAGCTGCAGAAGGCGGTGGAGATGCGCGACGTGTTCATGTCCATCGCCTCGCACGAGCTGCGTACGCCGCTCAACGGTCTGATCCTCGATGTGCAACTGCGCCGGCTGCGCCTGGAACAGGGGCGCATGGACGCCTTCACCGCCGACAAGCTACGGGAGATGGTCGCCCGCGACGAGCGGCAGATCCGCAGCCTGAGCCGCCTGATCGACGACATGCTGGATGTTTCGCGCATCCGTACCGGCAAGCTTTCCGTGCGCCCGGAACCGGGTGACCTCGGTGTGTTGGCCGGCAGCGTGGTAGAGAGCCTGGCTGCGCAGTACACCAATACCGGTACGCCTATCGACCTGCACGTGGAGGGGCCGGCCCCGGTGATGATGGACGAGTTCCGCATCGAGCAGGTTCTCGCCAACCTGCTGACTAACGCCTTGCGCTACGGTAGCGGCAAGCCGGTATCGGTACGGGTCGCGGCAGCGGGTGAGCAGGTTCGTGCCGAAGTACGCGATCAGGGCCTGGGTATCTCGGAAGAGGATCAGGCGCGCGTATTCGAGCAGTTCGAGCGGGTATCCGGTACCAGCGTCGCCCAAGGGCTTGGACTTGGCTTGTTCATCAGCGAGCAGATCGTCCAGGCCCACGGTGGCCGTATCGAGCTCAGCAGTCGCCTCGGCGAGGGCTCCTGCTTCAGTGTCGTGCTGCCGCGTCGTAGCTGATCGTGCAAATTGCACGTGTCGTAATTCATGCATCTTGCAAAGTGCATGAGGCAGGCAATTTTGAAAGTTAATAAGTCATTGATTTATAAGGATATTATTGGTGATTTGATGTTGGCATGAGCGCTGCAAAATCAGTCGTGTAAGCCACCGACTGACCTGCTGATGGAGAAGCGTCATGAACATCGTCCGAGTGAGCCTGTTTTGCGTCGCTGCATTGCTGGTCAACGGGGCTTACGCCAAAGATTTCAGTGGTTCGACTGGAGCCATTGCAAAAACGGCCGAGTTCACCCTCTCCAACTCGCCGGTGTGGGAATCTCGTGTCGCTGCGCAGCAGGACGGCTCAGCCGAACTGCCCGCCCAGCCCACCCGCGCTGTCGGGGCCATCGGTGACGATGCGCAGTGGCTGCGCATTTCTGACGATGGCGAGACCGGTACCGCCAACCGTGAACCCCGTCCTGCTAACAGCACCCCTCGCTGGGTGTTCTGACCGACAAGGAGTCCCGCCATGTCCAGAAGTGCCTTACTGTTGTTGATCATGACCCTGTCGAGCCTGGCCGCGCTGTGGCTGAGCCCAACTCTGCACGAGGGTGTCGCCCTGCTGCTCAAGGGTAGTAGCGTCGTCTTCGGTGCGGGCTTTCTGGTCGCGCTGATGGCCGGACGCCGCATCAAGTTCGACCCGGTGCTGCGCTGAAGCTGAACCGCACTGAGAAAACCAAAAACGCCGCGAAGACCGCGGCGTTTTTTATTGTGAGCGAATTGCCCGGTGTCTGCTCACCAGCCTCAGATCGGTAGGCTGAAATAGAAGTTGGCGCCTTCGCCCGGGCGGGAGTGAACGCCGATCTGGCCGCCGTGCAACTGCACGATCTCCCGCGCCAGCGCCAAGCCGAGACCAACGCCACCCTTGCGTCTGCCAACCTGAACGAAGGGCTCGAAGATACGAGCCTGCTGCTCGAAGGGGATGCCTTCGCCGCCATCCTGTACGCTGACGATCACCTGCTCGCCTTGGCGGCGTACCTGTAGCCGCACCTCATCACCCGGGTTGCTGTAGCGCAGGGCATTGTCGATCAGGTTGTCGATCAGTCGCTCCAGTTGTGCAGCATCGAGGCTCAGGCGCGGCAGCGGTTCGTGAACCTCGCAGACCAGTGTCACTTCACGCTCGGAGGTCTTCTCGACAAAGCGCTGCGGCGTCTGCCGGATCATCTCGGCCAGGTCGCAGGGACGGCGCTGCAGGGTCTGCATGCCGTTCTGGTAGCGCGAGAAATTCAGCAGATCGTCGATCAACTGCACCAGGCGATGCATTTCCTCGTCGACGGTGCGCATCAGCTCCTGCTCACGGCCACTCGGCGGCAGCGAGAGGCGCTCGCGTAGCAAGCTGAAGGCCATGTGCATGCCGGTGATCGGCGTGCGCAGCTCGTGCGAGGCACGCAGGATGAATTCGCTGCGCACACGTTCGAAGGCGCGTTGCTTGGTGACGTCGCGTAGCACCATCACGGCCCCTACGCTGCCACCTTCGCTCACCTGCACCGGTGTCAGCGCCCAGGCCAGCAGGCGGGTTTCACCAGCGCGCTCGATCTGCAGGTCGGCTGGCGGCTCGTGCAGCAGCTCGCCTGCCAACACCTGGCGCAGCGCCTCGTCGACGGCGTGGTCCGGCAGCAGCGGCCCGATCGGTTGACCGAGGATATCGGCCTGCCAGGACAGCTGGCGCAGCGCCACGGGGTTGGCGTGCTCGATACGGCCCTGCTCGTCGAGGATGACCAGGCCATCGTCGATGCTGTCGAGCACGGCTTTCAGGCGGCCTTCGCTGCTGAGCAACTGGTTGAGGTTGCTCGAATGGTACTCGCGCAGTGCCTCGGTCATCAGGCCGAAGCGACGGCTCAGCACTGCCAGTTCCACCACGGGCGAGACCGGCAGCACCACATCGTATTTGCCCTGGCCGATCTGGTCGGCGGCGCGCACCAGCATGTCGATGGGCGCGCCGAAACGGCGGGCGATGCCATGGGCGGTGAGCACTCCGATCGCCAGCACTGCCAGGCCCGTCAGCACCAGCAGCCCGGCGATCAATCGCGAACGTTCGGCGGCTTTGCGCTCAGCGGCGATCACCCAGGCGACGACCTGGTCCTGCTGTTCCAGCAGATGGTTGCGCAGGTGCTGGAAGGCGTCGGTGAAAGGTTTGTAGTTGGCCAGGTTGTGCGGCGTCTGACCTGCCGGGGTGCCCTCGCTCGCCATTCTTTCCATCTCGTCATAAAGCGCTGATGCCTGTTCCAGTGCACTTGCGTACTCCTGGCCAAGGTTGGCCTGAAAGCCCTCGTCGAAGGCGGCGCGGAATGACTGGCGGATGGCTTCCAGGCGTTGTGCGTCGGGCTGTTGGTCGATCAGCACCATCAGCTCGTCGCCCAGGTGCTGACGCAGCTTCTGACCGATTCGCACGGCATCGAAGCCGCGCTGGATCAGGTCGCTCTGGCTGTGTGACATCTGCGTGACGCTGAACAGGCCGAGCAGCAGGCCCAGCAGGGCCACGGTGATCAGCGCCGAAATGCTGAGAAACAGGCGCGTGCGAAGCTTCATCGACAGCTTCATGGTGGTCCCATGGTTAGAGGTTGTACTGCTTGCGTTTGCGATAGAGGGTCGAGGTATCGATACCCAGTGTCTTGGCCGCCATGTCGAGGGTGCTGCTGCTGGCCAATACCGCAGCGATGTGGGCCTTCTCCAGCTCCTCGAGGCTCATCGGTGCGCCGACCCGCACGGTGCTGGTTGGTGCTTCGTTGCTGCCACCGAGGCCGAGGTGGGCAATCTCCACGGTCTCGCTCTGGCAGATGATGCTGGCACGCTCGATGACGTTGCGCAGTTCGCGGATATTGCCTGGCCAGCGATAGGCCTGCAGAGCCGCTGCCGCTTCGGGGCTGAAGGCGCAGGCCGGACGGCCGTAGTCGCTGACGAAACGGGCGAGAAAGCGTTCGGCCAGGGACATCACGTCTTCGTGGCGTTCGCGCAGTGGCGGCAGCTTGAGGGTGATGACGTTGAGGCGGTAGAGCAGGTCTTCGCGGAAACGCCCCTCACGGACCATTTCGTCGAGATCCAGGTTGGTGGCGGCGACGATGCGTACATCGGCGCGGCGCGTGACCGGGTCGCCGACGCGCTCGTATTCCTTGTCCTGGATGAAGCGCAGCAGCTTGGGTTGCAGCGTCAGCGGGAAGTCGCCGATCTCGTCGAGGAACAGGGTACCGCCATCGGCCTGGCTGACGCGGCCCTGGGTGCTTTCGCTGGCGCCGGTGAAGGAGCCACGGGCATGGCCGAACAATTCGCTCTCCATCAGCTCGGCAGTCAGCGACGGGCAGTTGATGGTCACGCAGGTGCGCTTGGCGCGGCGGCTCCAGCCGTGAATGGCGCGGGCCAGCTCGCCCTTGCCGGTGCCGGACTCACCGAGGATGAGGATATTGGCGTCGGTGGCCGCAACCTGGCGCGCGGTTTCCAGGATCGACATCATCGCCGGGCTGTGTGAATCGAGCCCGTCCTTGACCTTGCGCACCTCGCCCTCCAGCGCTTCCAGGCGCGCGGCCAGGGTGCGCACTTCCAGCTGCTTGGCGGCCGCCAGGCGCAGTTGATCGGGAGTGCAGGGTTTGACCAGATAATCGGCGGCGCCGGCCTGGATGGCGTCGACCGCTGTGTCCACGGCCGAGTGGGCAGTGACGATCACCACGCGCATCCACGGCGCCTGGATGCGCATCTGCGCCAGCAGGTCGAGACCGTTGTCCTCGCCCAGGCGCAGGTCGAGGAAGCACAGGTCAAACACCTGTCGATGCAACAGCGCTTCGGCTTGCGCCGCGCTGCTGGCCCCGGCGACGTCATAGCCTTCATCTTCAAGGCAGTAGCGGAAGGTACGCAGGATTGCCGCTTCGTCATCCACCAGCAGAATGCGCCCGCTGGTTTGCTCTGCAACTGCCATGTATGTGCTCCGTCTTGCTGGTCGATGCAGCTTAGTCAGGTAAAAACCGTGCAAGTTGCACGGCCTGAATGCGCAGATACTGCACCCTGCATGCAGGCAGGGTGCCTTTACTGTGTTTAAGTTATTGTTTTACATGGTATTTATGTTCTTTCATGGCTGGCATGGGGCTTGCCATATTCCTCGTATCGTCTCACGAACAGGAGTGAACTCATGCCCCCGTTCAAACCCTTGATGCTGGCCGCCAGCACTGCTTTGCTGCTCGGCCTGACTCCATTGGCCAGCCAGGCTGCCGAGGGCGCGCTGGCTTCGCAGCTCGAAGCTGCGCGCCAGGAAGGCTCGATCTGGACTGCCTTCGCGCTCAACCGCCATCTCAACCCGTTCAAGCTCAAGATCGACGTGGAGGATGGCGTGGCCACCCTCGGTGGCAAGGTCGAGAACGACGTGCAGAAGGAGCTGGCCGAGCAGGTGGCGCTGAGCATAGAGGGCATCGACTCGGTGAACAATCGCATCGAAGTCGGCAGCGATGCCGTCGAGGGCAACCCGCCGGGGATGGTGCAGCGTCTCGAGGACGCCAGCCTCGCCGCCACGGTCAAGTCCAAGCTGCTGTGGAACAGCAACACCCGTGGCCTGGACATTCAGGTCAAGAGCGAGACCGGCAACATCACCCTGAGTGGTCACGCACAGACGCCCGCGGCCAAGGAGTTGGCGGGGCAACTGGCAGCCAATACCGATGGTGTGCGCGAGGTGTTCAACCACCTCAGCATCAGCACTGCCGACAGCAGTAGCAGCGAAGTGCAAACCACCCTCGACGAAGCGCGCGAGAACATCAGCGACAGCTGGATCACCAGTAAGGTCAAGGCCAGCTTTCTCTACAGCCGTAACCTGGACGCCATGAACATTTCGGTGAACACCGACGACGGTCTCGTCAGCCTGCGCGGCAGTGTGCTGAGCAGCGCCGAGAAGCGCCTGGCGGTCGAGATCGCCCGCAACATTCGCGGCGTGCGTGGCGTCGATGCAGATGCCCTGCGTATCAACAGTTGAACCCCTTCACCCCTCCGGCCACTGTCGTGGCCGATATCTGCAAGTCCCATAGCCAAGGAGAGAATCCATGAGCAGCAAGACCGCACAACTCAATGAACTGATCGAGATTACCCGCGACGGCAAGCGCTTCTACGAGCATGCCCACGATGAGGTCAAGGATATCCGCCTGCAGGCGCTGTTCCGTGACATGGTGCGTGCCAAGACTCAGGTGATCGATGCGCTGAGCGTCAAGGTCGCCGCCAACCAGAGCGAGCCGGCGTCTGGCGGCACCATGCTGGGCAAGCTGCGCCAGTTCTACGCCGACACCCGCGCGACCCTGGCCAAGGATGAAGATGCCACCTATGTGGCACAGCTGGAGGAAGCAGAGGACCGTATTCTGCATGCCTTCGAAGATGCGCTGGAAAGCGCGGACAATGATGTCCGTGCCCTGTTGGCCGTGGAGATGCCTAAGGTGCGGGCTTGCCACGACCGTATGCGGGCGCTGAAGCAGAATATGCAGTAATCACTGCGACGCTGTTACGAGCCCCTGCACGCACTGCGTGTGGGGGCTTTTTTTGTTGGGCAGATCGGATTGGTAAGTTTGTGCGCGTATCGCTTACTGGCTTAGCACTATCCGTTACCGCGTGCGCTGAGCGTTTGGGTTGCGCCCCTTACGGGCGCCACACCTTTCTTGCTTGCCCAAGAAAGGTGTGCCAAAGAAGGGCACCCCGACATCCGGGTTTCGCTGCGCGAAACTTCCCTCGCTCCGGTGCCGCTCCGGGGGCCGGCTTACATGGGCCATCCCTGGCCCATTAAGCCTCTCGCCGCATCCATGCGGCTCGCTCCCCTACGCAACACCTCCACTCGGCCTCCTGAAGGGGACCGGGTCGCGAGCTTGCGAAATCTTTGGAAGATCAAAGTCGGTAGCGTTTGGCTTTTGCTCTTGAAGCGCGATCTCACAGACGACGCCCAAGTCCCCTTCAGGAGGCTGAGTGAAATCGCCGCGTAAGGGGTTGAGCGACATGGATGTCGCGAGAGCCACGATGGGCCAGGGATGGCCCTTCGTGGCGGGCCCCTGGAGTGGTGATGTAGCGAGGGAACCCAGGCGCAGCCGGGGCCGGATGGTGGGGTGCCCTTCTCTTTGGTTACTTTCTCTTAGGCAAGCAAGAGAAAGTGACTCGCCCGTAAGGGGCGAAACCTAAACGTTCAGACGACGCGCTAACGGATAGTGCCAGCACCGAAAGCACACACTTATTTGCCAGTCCGGTATCACTCACACTTCCCCAAACCATCCGAAGTACTTTCTCTCTGCCGCAACCGAAACTCGTCGACGTTCATTTAACTGTCACATTCGTTTCATAGAGTGTTCACGTGGCCTGCAGATACTTGGGCCCGTTCCATCCAACACTATCCTGCTAGGAGCAAGGCATGAAACTGAAGCGTTTGATGGCGGCCCTGACTTTCGCCGCCGCTGGCGTAAGCGCCGTATCTGCTGTAGCCGCCGTCGACCCGGCTCTGCCGACCTATGAAAAGACTTCCGGTGTATCGGGCAACCTGTCCAGCGTCGGTTCCGACTCGCTGGCCAACCTGATGACCCTGTGGGCAGAAGAGTTCAAGAAGAACTACCCCAACGTCAACATCCAGATCCAGGCCGCTGGTTCCTCCACTGCGCCACCTGCGCTGACCGAAGGTACCGCCAACATGGGGCCGATGAGCCGTCCGATGAAGGACAGCGAGATCCAGGCCTTCGAAGAGAAGTACGGCTACAAGCCGACCGCCGTTCCGGTTGCCATCGACGCCCTGGCCGTGTTCGTACACAAGGATAACCCGATCAAGTCGCTGTCGATCGAGCAGGTCGATGCGATTTTCTCCAGCACCCGTCTGTGCGGTGGCGACAAGGACATCAAGACCTGGGGTGACCTCGGTCTGACCGGCGAGTGGGCTGGCAAGCCGCTGCAACTGTTCGGTCGTAACTCGGTATCCGGCACCTACGGCTACTTCAAGGAAGAAGCCCTGTGCAAAGGCGACTTCAAGTCCAACGTCAACGAGCAGCCGGGTTCGGCTTCGGTTGTCCAGTCGATCTCCAGCACCCTGAACGCCATCGGTTACTCGGGCATCGGCTACAAGACCTCCAGCGTCCGCGCCGTGCCGCTGTCGAAGAAGGGCGGTGAAGCCTTCGAGGCGTCGGAAGAGAACGCTCTGGCTGGCAAGTTCCCGCTGGCTCGCTTCTTCTACGTCTACGTCAACAAGGCGCCGAACCAGCCGCTGAGCCCGCTGGATGCCGAGTTCATCAAGCTGGTGCTGTCCAAGCAGGGCCAGGAAGTCGTGATGAAGGATGGTTACATCCCGCTGCCGTCCAAGGTCGCCGATAAAGCGATGAAGGACCTGGGTCTGTAAGGCTTCCAGCCTGATGGCCTGGCTCTAGCTAGCGAGGCCATTCGACGAACCCGCCACCCCATGGGTGGCGGGCTTTGTCATGTCAGTAGACTGTAATCTTTCTGTCATACAAGCCCGCTAAATTGACAAGCCTGGGCAGCCGTATGCGCTGCAATCAAGCCCGCGCAGAGACTTCTCGCATGAATGACTTGGCAAACGAATCCATGAACCGTTCGCAGAACCCTCTAGGGATCGACTTCAACACGCCCGCCCTGCAACGCAAGCGCCGTCTGCGCGCGTTGAAGGACCGCATGGCGCGTTGGTACGTCTCCATCGGTGGTCTGGCGGTGCTCGGTGCCATCACCCTTATCTTCTTCTACCTCGCCCATGTCGTGCTGCCCATGTTCCAGGGCGCCGAGCTCGAGTCGCGCAAGGCTCAGCAACCGGCCTGGCTGGCCGAGGCCCAGGCGCCATTGCTTCTCGCCGTGGAAGAGCAGAACCAGGTCGCCATGCGCCTGGATACTTCCGGCGCCGTGCAGTTCTTCGAGCTCAAGAGTGGCGAAGCCCTGCAGCGCCTGCAATTGCCACTGCCGCAAGGCGTCAGCGTCGCCTCCGTCGGTCAGGATCAGCCGGGTACGCGCCGCGTGGTCCTGGGCCTGTCCAACGGCCAGGCGCTGATCATTCAGCACAGTTACAAGATCACCTACCCGGATAACGTACGGGCCATCGCGCCGCAGATCGAATACCCCTACGGTGAAGCACCGATCGAGGTCGATCCGCAGGGGCGTCCGCTCGAGCACATCGCCGTCAATCTCAACAGCGGCACGCTGATGCTGGCTGGCTCCACGGGCAACGAGCTGCACCTGATCAGCCTCGCTCGCGAAGAGAACCTGTTCACCGGCGAGGTGAGTGTCAGCGAGGAGCGCATCAACCTGCCGCAGATCGGCGAGCCGATCAGTCAGCTGATTCTCGACCCGCGGCAGATGTGGCTGTATGTGTTCAACGGCGATTCCAGTGCCGACGTTTTCGATCTGCGCAAACGTGGCCTCAATGGCCGCTACGAACTGCTCAAGGGCGGTTCCAATCGCGTGACCAGCGCCACCAGTCTGCTCGGTGGCATCTCGATCATGATCGGCGACGCTAAGGGTGGCATCCAGCAGTGGTTCATGGTGCGCGACCAGGATGGCAAGTCCACCTTCCAGTCGATCCGCAGCTTCCAGCTCGGCGACAGCGCAATCACCCAGATCCTTCCCGAAGAGCGCCGCAAAGGCTTCATGGCCCTGGATGCCGACGGGCGCCTGGGCATCTTCCACAGCACCGCGCACCGCACCCTGCTCAAGGAGCAGGTCGCCAAAGGCAGCGCCATCGCCGCCCTGTCGCCGCGTGCCAGTCGTGTGCTGGTCGAGTCGGACGGCAAGCTGCAGCGCTTCGTGGTGGATAACCCGCACCCGGAAATTTCCTGGAGCTCGCTGTGGGGCAAGGTCTGGTACGAAAGCTACCCGGAGCCTGACTACGTCTGGCAGTCCACTTCCGCCAACACCGACTTCGAAGCCAAGCTGAGCCTGTCGCCGCTGGCCTTCGGTACCCTCAAGGCGGCGTTCTACGCCATGCTCCTGGCTGCGCCGCTGGCCGTGGCTGCAGCGATCTACACCGCCTACTTCATGGCGCCGCGCATGCGCACCAAGGTCAAGCCGGTGATCGAGCTGATGGAGGCGCTGCCGACGGTGATTCTCGGCTTCTTTGCCGGTCTGTTCCTCGCGCCGTTTCTGGAGAACCACTTACCCGGCATCTTCAGCCTGTTGTTGCTGACGCCGGTAGGCATTCTGCTGTTCGGTTTCCTCTGGACCAAGCTGCCTGAGTCCATCCGCCATCGCGTTCCCGAGGGCTGGGAAGCGGCGCTGCTGATTCCGGTAGTGATTGCCGTGGGCTGGTTCTCCATCGGCATCAGTGGTCATCTGGAAAACTGGCTGTTCGGCGGCAACATGCGCCTGTGGCTGTCCAACGACCTGGGCATTCCCTTCGACCAGCGCAACGCCCTGGTGGTGGGCCTGGCGATGGGCTTCGCGGTGATCCCGAACATCTACTCCATCGCCGAAGACGCCGTGTTCAGTGTGCCCAAGAGCCTGACTTTCGGCTCCCTGGCCCTCGGTGCGACGCCCTGGCAGACCCTGACCCGCGTGGTGATTCTCACCGCCAGCCCGGGCATCTTCTCGGCGCTGATGATCGGCATGGGCCGCGCGGTGGGCGAGACCATGATCGTACTGATGGCCACCGGCAACACGCCGATCATGGACATGAATATCTTCGAAGGCATGCGCACCCTGGCGGCCAACGTCGCGGTGGAAATGCCCGAGTCTGAGGTTGGCGGCACTCACTACCGTGTGTTGTTCCTGGCCGCCATGGTGCTGCTGTTGTTCACCTTCGTCATGAACACCCTGGCCGAGCTGATTCGTCAGCGTCTGCGCACCAAGTATTCGTCGCTCTAAGGTTTTGGAAGGTATATGTCCGTGAAACAGAACAACCTGAAATCCTGGTACAAGAGCGGCGCTCCGGGCGTGTGGATGAGCGGTGGCGCGGTTGCCATCGCCATCATCATGACCCTTGGTCTGCTGGCGGTGATCGCCTCTCGTGGCCTGGGCCACTTCTGGCCGGCCGACATCCTCGAAGCCGACTACCAGGTGCCTGGTCAGGAAGCACGGGTGATGCTGGGTGAGGTGGTGCAGGTCGAGGAAGTGCCGCGTGCGCGTCTCGCGGCCGCAGGCCTGCCGGTCGCCGAAGAGGGCGGCGAATTCATGACCCGCGAGCTGATGAAAGTGGGTAACCGCGAGCTGTTCGGCGCCGACTTCACTTGGGTGGTCGGCGAGTGGCTGAGCAACCCGCGCAAGCCAGCGGGTATTACGGTGCTGGAGCGTCGCGAATGGGGCAACTTCTACGGCAACCTGGTCAACGTCAAGGAAAGTGGCCAGGTGGTCGCTGAGGGCGATGCGGCCTGGGCTGCATTGCAGGAGCGCCTGGATCGCGTCGACGACCTGCACGCACAGCTGGTGCGTCTGGAGAAGAAGGACATCGGCCGTATCAACCATGGCCTGGAGCGCATTCGTCTGGAAGGCCGCAAGCTGCAGTTGCAGGACAAGCTGGACGCTGCTGCCCAGGCTGACATGGATGCCCGTCGCGATGCACTGAATGCCGAGTACAAGGTGCTCGAAGAGCGCATGGTGGCGCTGACCCAGCAGATCAATCGCGACAGCGTGACCCTGACAGCCAGCGATGGACGCCAGACCGAAATCGAACTGGGCAAAATCGTCCGCGCCTTCCGCCCGAACGCCATGGGCACGGTCGACAAGCTCGGTTTCTATGCCATGAAGCTGTGGGAATTCGTCAGCGCCGAGCCGCGTGAGGCCAATACTGAAGGCGGGATCTTCCCGGCCATCTTCGGCACCGTGCTGATGGTCATGCTGATGGCGGTGATCGTCACCCCGTTCGGCGTGATCGCTGCGGTGTACCTGCGTGAATACGCGCACCAGGGCGCACTGACCCGGGTGATCCGCATCGCGGTGAACAACCTGGCTGGTGTACCTTCGATCGTCTACGGCGTGTTCGGCCTGGGCTTCTTTGTCTACGTGCTGGGTGGTTCGATCGACCAGCTGTTCTTCCCCGAGTCCGCCCCGGCGCCGACCTTCGGCACCCCGGGCCTGATGTGGGCCTCGCTGACCCTGGCGATCCTCACCCTGCCGGTGGTCATCGTCGCCACCGAGGAGGGCCTGGCGCGGATTCCCCGTGCGGTGCGTGAAGGCTCGCTGGCGCTTGGCGCGACCAAGGCCGAGACGCTGTGGAAGGTGGTCATCCCGATGGCCAGCCCGGCGATGATGACCGGCCTGATCCTGGCCGTGGCACGTGCCGCTGGTGAGGTGGCGCCGCTGATGCTGGTGGGTGTGGTGAAACTGGCACCGACCCTGCCGCTCAACGGTAACTACCCTTACCTGCACCTGGATCAGAAGATCATGCACCTGGGCTTCCACATCTACGACGTCGGCTTCCAGAGCCCCAACG
Source organism: Pseudomonas sp. NY15364 (assembly GCF_048068235.1). NCBI lineage: Bacteria > Pseudomonadati > Pseudomonadota > Gammaproteobacteria > Pseudomonadales > Pseudomonadaceae > Pseudomonas > Pseudomonas sp. NY15364. The sequence goes on from NZ_JBLUPX010000001.1 coordinate 68,301, forward strand.
TCGAGGCCGCGCGTCCGCTGGTTTACGCCACTGCGCTGCTGCTAGTGATCGTTATCGCCCTGCTCAACCTGACTGCGGTCTATATCCGTAACCACCTGCGCGAGAAGTACAAGGCGCTGGATCACTAACGCAGCTACGAGTCGCGCACCGCCGGTGCGCAGCTTGCAGCTTGTAGCTACGAACGGAGTGAGTTTATGCAACACGAAACCCATACCCACGGTATCGATCTGGCCGCCCTCGGCCGTGACAAGCAGAGCCTGAGCCTGGCCAACGAGACCACGGCCATCGAAGTGCCGGGGCTGAACCTGTACTACGGCCAGAAGCAGGCGCTGTTCGACGTCAAGATGGATATCCCCAAGCAGCGCGTGACCGCCTTCATCGGCCCGTCCGGCTGCGGCAAGTCGACCCTGCTGCGTACTTTCAACCGCATGAATGACCTGGTCGACGGTTGCCGCGTGGAAGGTGAGATCAACATCGACGGGCGCAACATCTACCGCAAGGGCGAGGACGTGGCCGAGCTGCGTCGCCGCGTCGGCATGGTGTTCCAGAAGCCCAACCCCTTTCCCAAGAGCATCTACGAGAACGTGGTGTATGGCCTGCGTATCCAGGGCATCAACAGCAAGCGTGTGCTCGATGAGGCGGTGGAGTGGGCACTGAAGAGCGCGGCGCTGTGGGATGAGGTCAAGGACCGTCTGCACGACTCGGCCCTCGGCCTGTCCGGCGGTCAGCAACAGCGTCTGGTCATCGCTCGGACCGTGGCCGTGCAGCCGGAAGTGCTGCTGCTCGACGAACCCTGCTCGGCGCTCGACCCGATCTCCACGCTGAAGGTCGAAGAGCTGATCTACGAGCTCAAGAGCAAGTACACCATCGTCATCGTGACCCACAACATGCAGCAGGCGGCGCGTGTCTCCGACTACACCGCGTTCATGTACATGGGCAAGCTGATCGAGTTCGGTGATACCGACACCCTGTTCACCAACCCGGCCAAGAAGCAGACAGAAGACTACATCACCGGTCGCTATGGTTGATTTGACCCCGTAGGGTGCGCTGTGCGCACCGGTTGCAGCTGCCCTGTGGTGCGCACGGCGCACCCTACCCGGACTTTCGCGGAGCGAAACATGATCAACAAAGACAACCTTACCCAGCACATCTCCCAGCAGTTCAACGCCGAGCTGGAAGAGGTGCGCAGCCACCTGCTGGCCATGGGCGGCCTGGTGGAAAAGCAGGTCAACGACGCCGTCACCGCACTGATCGAGGCCGACTCCGGCCTGGCCCAGCAGGTGCGCGAGATCGACGACCAGATCAACCAGATGGAGCGCAACATTGACGAAGAATGCGTGCGCATTCTCGCCCGTCGCCAGCCGGCGGCCTCCGACCTGCGTCTGATCATCAGCATCTCCAAGTCGGTGATCGACCTCGAGCGCATCGGCGACGAGTCGACCAAGATCGCCAAGCGCGCCATCCAGCTGTGTGAGGAGGGCGAGTCGCCGCGTGGTTATGTCGAGGTTCGTCATATCGGTGATCAGGTGCGCAAGATGGTGCAGGAGGCACTGGACGCCTTCGCTCGCTTCGATGCCGACCTGGCCCTGTCGGTGGCGCAGTACGACAAGACCGTCGACCGCGAGTACAAGACCGCGCTGCGCGAACTGGTCACTTTCATGATGGAAGATCCGCGTTCGATCTCCCGCGTGCTCAACGTGATCTGGGCGCTGCGCTCGCTTGAGCGCATCGGCGATCATGCACGCAACATCGCCGAACTGGTGATCTATCTGGTGCGTGGCGCCGATGTGCGCCACATCGGCCTGACCCGTATGCGTGAAGAGGTCGAGGGCAAGTCCAGGGACTGACGCCTGCTGCGTGCTGACGGCCCGGGAAATCCCGGGCCGTTTCGTTTGCGCGATTTGTTGCACGTCCGACGTTTTCCGTTGGCCTTAGGCCATTGGCCATGACTATGCTTACTGCCATTCGTACAGGAGTGGCCGATGAGCAAAGTCAGTGTGCTGGTGGTGGATGACGCGACCTTTATCCGTGATCTGGTCAAGAAAGGGCTGCGCGATAATTTCCCCGGCGTACAGATCGAGGAAGCGATCAACGGCCGCAAGGCCCAGCAGATGTTGAGCCGTCAGGTGGTCGACCTGATCCTCTGTGACTGGGAAATGCCGGAGATGTCCGGCCTCGAGCTGCTGACCTGGTGCCGCGAGCAGGACAACCTGAAAACCACGCCCTTCATCATGGTCACCAGCCGCGGTGACAAGGAGAACGTGGTGCAGGCGATCCAGGCCGGTGTTTCCGACTACATCGGCAAGCCCTTCTCCAACGAACAGCTGGTGACCAAGGTGAAGAAGGCGCTGAGCCGCGCCGGCAAGCTGCAGGCTCTGGCCGCCAGCGCGCCGCCGAAGATGCTCAGCAGCGGCGGCTTTGCCAATGATTCGCTGGCCGCGCTCACCGGTGGCAAGGCTGAGGTGGTCAAACCCAGTGCTCCGGTGCCGGCTGCGGGCCAGGCTGAGCCGAGCGCAGCACCAGCGCCGGCAGCCCCGAGCAAGTCGCCAGCCGGTCGTGGCCAGGGTCAGCTGCGTTTGCCGGCGGGTAGCATGGCTTGTGTGATCAAGGCGCTGAGCCTCAAGGAGGCACTGCTAGTGGTCAAACGCACCGAACAACTGCCGCAGGTGCTGGAGAGTGCAGTGCTCGACCTAGAGCAGGGCGAAGCAGCGGAAACCGCTCGGCTCAATGGCTACCTGCACGCGGTGGTGGCATTCGAACCCAAGCCCGACAGCGAATGGCTGCAACTGACTTTCCGATTCGTCGACCGTGACCCGCAAAAACTCGATTACCTGTCGCGGCTGATCGCCCGCGGCACTGCGCAGAAGCATTTCAGCCCCGGCGCATAGCTGCATGCAATCCGCTGCGCTGTGCCGACCAATGGCGGTGAGCCGTTTCACAGCCTGACGGTCGGTGTATCGCGCGCTCCGTGCTGCGCTGCTAGTCTTGCTAACCCGGATATCAAAAAGCCATAAGATCCGACTCGTTATGCTAGGGCGTCTAATTATTCTCTGCAGTCTGCTGGTCTGTTGCAGCCAGGCCGCTGCGCTGACCATCTATAAGTACGTCGACAAGAACGGCGTAGTCACCTATAGCGATCAGGCTGCGCCTGGCGCGCAGGTGTTCGTGTTCAACGATCGCATGGTCGAGCGCCTGGACAATCAGGTGAAACTGGAAACCAAGAAGCACGAAGCCGGTGAAACCCTGCTGATTCGCAATGACCTGTATGCCCCGGTGGAAATCGAACTGAAGCTGGAGCAGGTACAGAACGCCATCGGCGCGCCGGACAAACCCATTCGCTGGGTGTTGCCAGCGCGCAGCAATATCCGCCTCGCCACCCTCACCGCGCAGGATGCATCGAAACCGCTGCGCTACACACCCAGGTTGCGCTACGCCCTCGGTGACCCGCGTCTGCAGCCGAGCATCCATCGCTATCCGCTGCCCTGGCGTGGCGGTCCGTTCCGTCAGACCCAGGGCGCCAACGGCACCTACAGCCACTTCACTGCCAAGGGTCGCTATGCAGTGGATATCGCCATGCCTGAAGGCACGCCCATCGTCGCTGCACGCGCTGGCATGGTGGTGAAGACCGAGAACCAGCAGAGCGGCCGTGGCAACAACCCGGCCGGCAACTTCGTGCGCATTCTGCATGACGACGGCACCATGGGTGTTTACCTGCACCTGATGAAGGGTTCGGTCGGTGTGCGTGAAGGCCAGCGGGTAGAAACCGGCAGCCTGTTGGCGCGCTCCGGCAACACCGGCAACAGCACCGGCCCGCACCTGCACTTCGTGGTGCAGCGCAATGTGGGGCTGGCGGTCGAGTCCATTCCCTTCAACTTCCGTCAGCCGGTCAACAGCCTGCCGAATTTCGCCGTCGGCGGCGAATAGTCTGGCGGCAGAATATCAAGCAAAAAACGGCGACCCGAGGGTCGCCGTTTTGTGAAACCAGGCGTGATCAGCCGATCTCGATCATCTCGAAATCCATCTTGCCGACGCCGCAGTCAGGGCATAGCCAGTCTTCCGGCACGTCTTCCCAGCGGGTGCCGGGAGCGATGCCGTCATCCGGCCAGCCCTGGCTCTCGTCGTAAATCAGTCCACAGACCACGCATTGCCACTTTTTCATAAAATCCTCAGACCAATCTCACGGTGTTGCGCGACGCAAGCTACCGCAATTGCACTGACGCGCCAAGCGGGCTGACGGCAATCGCCGCCAGCCAGGGACCAACCAAAGTCGGGCCGCGCAGTGCACGGCCCGTCATCACTCAGCGAGCGGCCATCAGCGGGTCGGTCAGCGCCATGCCATACATCGTCACCAGCGCGATCACGCCGGCTGCAGCGAGGTAGTAGAGCGTCGGCAGGATGGTCTTGCGCAGGGTGATGCCTTCGCGCCCGAGCAGACCGACGGTCGCCGAAGCCGCCACCACGTTGTGAATGGCGATCATGTTGCCCGCCGCCGCACCGACCGACTGCACAGCGACCATCATCGCCCCGGACACGCCGATCAGCTCGGCAGCGTTGAGCTGGAACTGCGACAGCATCAGGTTGGACACGGTGTTGGAACCGGCGATGAAGGCGCCCAGTGCGCCCACGGCCGGGGCGAAGAACGGATACACGCCACCAACGCTGTCGGCCACCAGTTGCGCCATGGCCACCGGCATCGACACCAGGTCGCTGCCATTGACCCCGGAGTTGATCAGGATACGCACCATGGGGATGGTGAAGATCAGCACGAAGCCCGCACCGAGCAGGGTCTTGCTCGACTCGCCCACCGCCGCCTTCAGTTCGGAGAAGCGCATGCGATGGAGGAAGAAGGTGATCAGCACCACCATGCACAGGATGCCACCCGGCAGGTACAGCGGTTCGATGGTGCCGGACACGCCGGTCTCACCGAGGATGTCCTTCCAGCCGAAGGTAAAGCTCATCAGTGCCGCTTTCACCTCGGGGAAGGTGCGCGAGATCACCAGGAACACCGCCAGCAGCAGGTAGGGCGCCCACGCCATGGGCACCGAAATCGGCGTCTTGCCGGCCACCTCTTCCAGTTTCATTTCGATTTTGCCCATCCAGTCGGACGGCCAGTCTTTCGGGTCAGCGAAGTCCCAGGTTTCCTTCGGCAGCAGGAAGCCGGCCTTGGCGGCCGGTACCACGATGGCCAGGCCGACCAGGGCGCCGATCATCGAGGGGAATTCCGGGCCGAGGAACACGCCGGCTGCCATGTACGGCAGGGAGAAGGCGAAGGCGGTGAAGATGGCGAACGGCGCGACGGCCAGGCCTTCCTTCCAGCTCTGATTCTTGCCGAAGAAGCGCGTCATGATCATCACCATGATCAGCGGCATCAGCAGGCCGATCAGGCCGTGGGTGATGGCCACCCGCGAATAGATCAGGTGGAAGAAGGCTTCCCAGCTACTACCCGTGGCAACCAGTTGCTCGGTGATGCCGGTTCTGTCCAGGCCCGAACCGACACCCACCAGGATTGGCGTACCCACTGCGCCGAAAGATACCGGCGTCGATTGCACCATCATGCCCAGCACCACCGCGGCCAGCGCCGGGAAGCCCAGGGCGACCAGCAACGGCGCGGCCACGGCAGCCGGGGTGCCGAAACCGGAGGCGCCCTCGATGAAGCAGCCGAACAGCCAGGCTACGATCAGCGCCTGCACGCGGCGATCCGGACTGATGTTGGAGAAGCCCCGGCGAATAGCCGCGATGCCGCCGGAGTGCTTGAGGGTGTTCAGCAGCAGGATCGCGCCGAAGATGATCCACAGGATCGCGGCCGTGAGTATCAGCCCCTGCAGGCTGGAGGCGATGACCCGGTTGAGGGACATGTCCCAGGCCAGCAGGCCGATCAGGGCGGTGAGGACGAATACCAGCGGCATCGCGTACTTGGCCGGCCAGCGAAAGCCGATCAGCAGTACACCCGCCAGCACCAGTGGCACGAAGGCCAGGATGGAGAGCAATGTTTGACTCATGGGTTGGTTCCTTCTTTTTCTTGTGAACCACAGTTTTCCGGGGATACCCGGCGCCACGCATCTGGAAGGGCCGGGCACCACGGCACCGGCCTTTCCGCGAGCCGCGACGGCAGGGATCACCCATCGTCGCGCTCATGCTCGAAAGCCCCGACGGTCAGAAACCGTCAGGGCTTGCTACTGCTCCGTGGAGGCGTCAAGAGCCATCCACGGTTGTTAACCCCCTTGTGTAGGAGCCCCGCCCCGGGGCGAAGCTTTTCTCCAGCTTCGCGGCGGGGCGCCGCTCCTACATGATAGGTGAGATGTTCAGACCTCCTCTTTGAAGCGCAAACGCCAAGCATGCAGCAGCGGCTCGGTGTAACCGGACGGCTGCTCGCGGCCCTTGAACACCAGGTCACTGGCGGCGCGGAAGGCGTGGGATTGTTCGAAGTTCGGCGCCATCTGGCGGTAGGCCGGGTCGCCGGCATTCTGCCCGTCGACTACCTGTGCCATGCGCTGCAGCGTCTCGCGCACCTGGGCCTCGTTGACCACGCCGTGGTGCAGCCAGTTGGCGATGTGCTGGGCGGAGATACGCAGGGTGGCGCGGTCTTCCATCAGGCCGACGTTGTGGATCTCCGGCACCTTGGAGCAGCCGACGCCCTGCTCGACCCAGCGCACCACGTAACCGAGGATGCCCTGGCAGTTGTTGTCCAGCTCCTGCTGGATATCGCTGGCGCTCCATGGGCGGTCGGCACTGACCGGCACGCTGAGCAGATCGTTCAGCAGGCTGTCGCGCTGGCTGGCCAGGTCGATCAGTTCCAGCTCGCTCTGCACCGCCTGCACGTCGATCTGGTGATAGTGCAGGGCATGCAGCACGGCGGCGGTTGGCGACGGTACCCAGGCGGTATTGGCGCCGGCTTTCGGGTGGCCGATCTTCTGCTCGAGCATGGCTGCCATCAGGTCCGGCATGGCCCACATGCCCTTGCCGATCTGCGCCTTGCCGCGCAGCCCGCAAGCCAGGCCGACCAGCACGTTGTTGCGCTCGTAGGCCTGGATCCAGGCGCTGGATTTCATGTCGCCCTTGCGTAGCATCGCGCCAGCTTCCATGGCGGTATGCATCTCGTCGCCAGTGCGATCGAGGAAGCCGGTGTTGATGAAGGCCACGCGCGCGCTGGCTGCCTCGATGCAGGCCTTGAGGTTGACGCTGGTACGCCGTTCCTCGTCCATGATGCCCATCTTCAGGGCGTTCGCGGGCATGCCCAGCAGCTGTTCGACGCGACCGAACAGCTCGTTGGCGAAGGCCACTTCGAACGGCCCGTGCATCTTCGGTTTGACGATATACACGCTACCGGTGCGCGAGTTGCCGCGACGCTTGAGGTCATGCAGGGCGATCAGGCTGGTCACCACGGCATCGAGGATGCCCTCGGGAATTTCCAAGCCTTCACCGTCGAGGATCGCCGGGTTGCTCATAAGGTGGCCGACGTTGCGGATGAACAGCAATGAACGACCATGCAGGGTCAGTTCACTGCCATCGGCGGCGGTATAGACACGATCCGTATTGAGCCGGCGGGTGATGCGCTTGCCGCCCTTTTCCAGTTCCTCGGCCAGGTCACCCTTCATCAGGCCCAGCCAGTTGCGGTAGACCACCACCTTGTCGGCGGCGTCGACGGCAGCCACGGAGTCCTCGCAGTCCATGATGGTCGACAGCGCCGCTTCCATCAGCACGTCTTTCACGCCCGCGGCGTCGGTGCTGCCGATGGGGCTGCTGGCGTCGATCTGGATCTCGAAGTGCAGGCCGTTGTTCTTCAGCAGCACGGCGCTCGGCGTGGCTGCGTCACCCTGGAAGCCGATGAACTTCTCCGGCTGCGCCAGGGAGGTCTGTGCACCGCCGCTCAGGGTCACCTGTAGCTGGCCGGCGACCACGGCATAGGCACTGGCATCGGCGTGCGAGCCCTTGGCCAGCGGCGCAGCCTGGTCGAGGAAGGCGCGGGCGAAGGCGATCACCTTGGCGCCGCGTACTTCGTTATAGCCGGGGCCTTTGCTGGCGCCGCCTTCTTCGCTGATCGCGTCGGTGCCATACAGGGCGTCGTACAGCGAGCCCCAGCGGGCGTTGGCGGCGTTCAGTGCGTAACGTGCATTCATCACCGGCACCACCAACTGCGGGCCGGCCTGGGTGGCGATCTCGCTGTCGACGTTGGCAGTGGTCGCCTTGACCTGCTCCGGCTGCGGCAGCAGATAGCCGATGGAGCCGAGGAAGGCGCGGTAGGCGTTCATGTCAGTGATCGGCCCGGGGTTGGCACGGTGCCAGTTATCCAGCTCGGTCTGCAGACGGTCACGCTCGGCCAGCAGCGCGCGGTTACGCGGGGCCAGGTCGTGTACCAGCGCGTCGAAACCGCTCCAGAAGGCCGCAGCCTCGACACCGCTACCGGGCAGCACTTCGCTTTCGATGAATTGCTTGAGCTCGGCGGCTACCTGCAGGCGCTGACATTGCACGCGTTCGGTCATCTTTCTGTTCTCCTGTTTGCATCCGCCCATGGTGGTGCGGGTCAATCAATGTTTTGTAGGGCCCCGCCCCGGGGCGAAGCTCTTAATGTTTTGTTCGCCGCGAGGCGCGGCTCCTACAGGTATCGCACCGTACGGCCCTCATCCGTCACTGCGTGCCACCTTCTCCCGGAGGGAGAAGGGCATCAGTTGGCGGCTGCGCCGCATGTTTAAAGGGCCGCAATACCCGCTTTGGCCACCTGCGCATCCTGTTCGGCCTTGACCCCGGATACACCGACGGCACCGACCACCTGGCCGTCCACCAGCACCGGCACGCCACCCTCCAATGAAGTAATCAGCGGTGCGCTGAGGAAGGCACTGCGGCCGCCGTTGACCATGTCTTCGTAGCCCTTGGTTTCGCGGCGGCCGATGGCGGCGCTGCGCGCCTTCTCGGTGGCGATGTAGGCGCCGATCGGCGCGCAGCCGTCGAGGCGCTCCAAGGCCAGCGGATGACCGCCGTCATCGACTACGGCAATGGCCACAGCCCAGCCCTGTTGCTGCGCTTCGCTGCGGGCTGCCTGGAGGATCTGGCTGACTTCGCTTTGGCTGAGTACGGCTTTATGTTGCATGGCATACCTCGTGTTCTTGGTTTTCTCCCCTCTCTCATTCATGGGAGAGGGGCCGGGGGAGAGGGTTCAGGCTTCTACGCCATCGCTTCCTCGACGATTTCGATCCAGTGCCGCACCGGCGTACGCCCGGCGCCGTCCAGGTGGGTCTGGCAGCCGATATTGGCGGTGACGATGGCGTCCGGTTTGCCGCTTTCCAACGCGTTCAACTTGTTGTCGCGAAGCTGCCGCGACAGCTCGGGCTGGGTCAGCGAATAGGTGCCGGCCGAGCCGCAGCAGAGGTGGCCGTCCGGCACCGCTGTCAGCCCGAAACCGAGGCGCGTCAGCACGCCTTCCACCGCGCCGCCTAGCTTCTGCGCATGCTGCAGGGTGCAAGGGCAATGGAAGGCCAGGCGTTGTTCGGCACGTACCTGCAACTGTTCCAGCGCCTCGCCCTGCAGCACCTCGACCAGATCCTTGGCCAGGGCGCTGACCCGCGCTGCCTTGCTTGCATAAGCGGGGTCACCTGCGAGCAGGTGGCCATAGTCCTTGACGAAGGCACCACAGCCGCTGGCGGTCTGCACGATGGCTTCGGTGCCGGCTTCGATGGCTGGCCACCAGGCGTCGATGTTCTGCCGGGCGCGCTGCAACCCGGCTTCTTGAGCGTTGAGGTGATAGTCGACGGCGCCGCAGCAGCCGGCTTCGTGGATCGGCGTGACGCTGATGCCGAGGCGATCGAGCACGCGTGCGGTGGCGGCATTGGTGTTGGGCGACAGCCCCGGTTGCACACAGCCTTCGAGCATCAGCACGCGGCGTGCATGTTGCTCGGTCGGGCGTGGCTTGGCCGGGCGAATCTCGCGCGGCAGCTTGGCCTTGAGTGTGGCCGGCAGCAGCGGGCGCAGGGCCAGACCGGCCTGGGTCAGCGTCTTGAACAGCGCTGGTCGCGGTACCACGGCGCGCAGGCCCTGGCGCAACAGGCGTTCGTTCAGCGGTCGCGGCACAGCCTGTTCGACCACCTCACGGCCGATATCCAGCAGGTTGTGATACTGCACGCCGGACGGGCAGGTGGTTTCGCAGTTGCGGCAGGTCAGGCAGCGATCCAGATGCTGTTGGGTCTTGGCCGTGACTTCATTGCCTTCGAGCATCTGCTTGATCAGGTAGATGCGCCCGCGTGGGCCGTCCAGCTCGTCGCCGAGCAGCTGGTAGGTCGGGCAGGTGGCGTTGCAGAAGCCGCAGTGCACGCAGGAGCGCAGGATGCGTTCGGCTTCTTCGGCGCGCGGTAGGCGTTTGGCCTGTTCACTCAAATTGGTCTGCACGTCTTATACCTCGGCGTACATGCGGCCAGGGTTGAAAATACCCTGGGGGTCGAGCTGGTTCTTCAACTGGCGCTGGTAGCGCAGCAGCGGTGCAGCCAGCGGCTGGAAAGGTTGCGCCTGGCCGGCGGCGAAGCAGGTGGCGTGGCCGCCGAGCTTGGCCGTCACACGCTGGATCAGCTCGCCGTCGGCGTCGGTCTTCAGCCATCGCTGCGCGCCGCCCCAATCGATCATCTGGCGACCGGGCAGGTCGAGCAGACCGCTGTTGGCCGGCAGCGACAGGCGCCATAGCGTGCCGCTGGCGCTGAAGAACGGCAGGCGCTGTTCGCGTAGCTCATGCCAGTAAGCGTTGTCGATCTCTTCGCCACCCAGGCGCTGGCGCGCGGCCAGCACCGAGCCCTCGCCACCTTCCAGGCGCAGGTGCAGCGCAGCACCGTCGTGGCTGGCGGCGCTGATCGGCAGCGGCTGCTGGCCCCATTCGGCGAGCTTGTTGAGGGCCTGCAGGGCTTCCACTTCCAGACGCAGGCTGAGCACCTGGCGCGGCTTGGGCAGGACCTTGAGCGAAACTTCGGCGAGCAGGCCGAGGCAGCCGAAGCTGCCGGCCATCAGGCGCGACAGGTCGTAGCCGGCGACGTTTTTCATCACCTCGCCGCCAAAGCGCAACAGCTTGCCCTGACCGGTGATCACACGGGTGCCAAGCACCTGATCGCGCACCGAACCGGCCCAGGGCCGACGCGGGCCGGACAGCCCGGCGGCAACCATGCCGCCGAGGGTGGCGCCATCGCCCAGGTGCGGCGGTTCGCATGGCAGCATCTGGTTGTTGGCCTCAAGCGCCGCCTCGATCTCGGTGAGCGGCGTACCGGCGCGGGCGGTGAGCACCAGCTCGGTGGGGTCGTAACTGACGATACCGCGATGCTGGCGGGTATCCAGTACTTCGCCAGTGGTGGCGCGGCCCAGATGCGCCTTGCTGCCGCTGCCCTGAATGCGCAGCGGGATGGCGCTGTTCAGCGCGTGGTTGACCTGTTCCAGCAGCGCGGCGCTGGCATCGAAATCATGCGCCATCAGAAACGCTCCAGTTCCGGGAAGGGCAGTTGGCCGTGATGCACATGCATGGCGCCGAACTCGGCGCAGCGGTGCAGGGTGGGGATGTTCTTACCCGGATTGAGCAGGCCGCTGGGGTCGAACGCCGCCTTCACCGCGTGGAACAGGGTGATCTCGTCGCTGTTGAACTGCGCGCACATCTGGTTGATCTTCTCGCGGCCAACGCCGTGCTCGCCGGTGATGCTGCCGCCGACCTTGACGCACAGTTCGAGGATCTTGCCGCCGATGGCCTCGGCGCGCTCCAGCTCGCCCGGCACGTTGGCATCGAACAGGATCAAGGGGTGCATGTTGCCGTCGCCGGCGTGGAACACGTTGGCCACGCGCAGGCCGTACTCCTCGGACAGCTCAGCGATGCCACGCAGCACGCCCGGCAGCTCGCGGCGCGGGATGGTGCCGTCCATGCAGTAGTAATCCGGCGAGATGCGCCCGACTGCGGGGAAGGCGTTCTTGCGCCCTGCCCAGAATTTCACCCGCTCGGCCTCGTCGCGAGCGAGGCGTACTTCGGTGGCGCCGGCTTTCTCCAGCACCTCACGAACGCGCTCGCAGTCGTCGGCGACGTCGGCCTCCACGCCGTCGAGCTCGCAGAGCAGGATGGCTTCGGCCTCCACCGGGTAGCCGGCGTGGATGAAATCTTCGGCGGCGCGAATGGCCAGGTTATCCATCATCTCCAGGCCGCCGGGGATGATGCCGGCGGCGATGATGTCACCGACCGCGCGGCCGGCCTTTTCCACTGAGTCGAAAGCCGCCAGCAGCACCTTGGCCACCTGCGGCTTGGGCAGCAGCTTGACCGTCACCTCGGTGACGATGCCGAGCATGCCTTCGGAGCCGGTGAACAGCGCCAGCAGGTCGAAACCCGGCGCGTCCAGGGCGTCGCTGCCGAGGGTCATGAACTCGCCTTCGACGGTGAGGATGTCGACCTTGAGCAGGTTGTGCACGGTCAGGCCGTACTTCAGGCAATGCACACCGCCAGCGTTCTCGGCGACGTTGCCGCCGATGGAGCAGGCGATCTGCGAAGACGGATCAGGGGCGTAATACAGGTCGAACGGCGCAGCGGCCTGGGAGATCGCCAGGTTGCGCACGCCGGGCTGCACCCGGGCGAAGCGCCCTTCGCGGTTGATCTCGAGAATCTGGTTGAAGCGCGCCATCACCAGCAGGATGCCCTTTTCCAGCGGCAGCGCGCCGCCGGACAGGCCGGTGCCGGCGCCGCGTGCTACCACCGGTACGCCACGGGCGTGGCAGAGCTTGAGCAACTGCTGCACCTGCTCGATGTGCTCGGGCAGTACTACCAGCATGGGCGTGGTGCGATAGGCGGAAAGCCCGTCGCACTCATAGGGTTTGAGGTCTTCCTGGGTGTGCAGGATGTCGAGATCGGGCAGGCTCTGGCGCAACTCGGCCAGTAGGGCGGTCTTGTCGACCGCGGGTAGCGCGCCGTCGACGCGCTCGTCGTACAGAATGCTCATGGCAGGCTCAATCTTGGACGTTGTTGTTATTGGCGGTCATGCTGCGACCTTGGCTGCATGTTTAGGCTGCCTGCTTTTTTACGTCCATTCTCTTTGCCGCTGGTAGGACCAGTTTCTTTCGTCACGCTTTCGCCATGGATTGGCCTAAGGTCTCATACACTGTGGCTTGCCTGCCGGAAGGTGCGCGATCTAAGGTGGCCCTTAAAAATTGGTACGACCAGTGCTGTGGAGGTGGCGAATGGACGGGCAACAGGGTGTCGCACGGCGGCAGGTAAGCGATGTGGTGGCCGAACGCATCGAGCGGCTGATCGTCGACGGCGTGCTCAAGGTAGGGCAGCCACTGCCGTCCGAACGACGCCTGTGCGAGAAGCTGGGCATCTCCCGCTCGGCCTTGCGTGAAGGGCTCAAGGTATTGCGTGGTCGCGGCATCATCGACACCGCGCAGGGGCGTGATTCACGGGTGGCCAAGCTCAGCGGCGAGCGCGATGCCAGCCCGCTGATGCACCTGTTCAACTCGCAACCACGCACCCTGTATGACCTGCTGGAGGTGCGCGGCCTGCTCGAAGGCGAGTCGGCGCGTTTGGCGGCGCTGCGTGGCACCGAGGCGGACTTCGTCCTGCTGACCCGGCGTTACGAAGAGATGCTGGCGGCCCATGCGCAGGAAAATCCGGTCGACCCGCGTGAGCATGCGCGCCTCGACCATGCCTTCCACCTGGCCATCTGCGAGGCCTCGCACAACCCGGTGCTGGTGCACACCCTGCAGTCGCTCACCGACCTGATGCTCAGCACCGTGTTCGCCTCGGTGAACAACCTCTATCACCGCCCGGCGCAGAAACGACAGATCGACCGCCAGCATTCGCGCCTGTACCACGCGGTGATCGAACGCCTGCCGGAGCAGGCCCAGCGCGCCGCGCGCGATCACATCAACAGCATTCGCGACAACCTGCAGGAGATCGAGCAGGAAGAGCAGCGCCTGGTACGCGCGACCATGCGTTTGGAGGGCTGGGCATGAGTTCCGCCCGTCTGCCTTTTCCCTCAACGTTTTTAGATGTGGCAGCGACCAGTCGTCTGCTTCATGACTGGTCGCACAGAATGATGGCGTTTTAACAGCTATCATCGCGCCCTTTCCGCAGCATCCGGGCCGTGCGCTCGTCGAAACTGCCCCCCCGCATTCCAATAAAAACCCCGCATTCAAGGGTTCACCCATCACTGCCGGCGCTCGTCTGCGGTGCATTGCCTCGTCCTCGAATTGGAGTACCGACGTGTTGAAGAAGTACCTGTCTGTCATTCTGCTCGCCTGCACCGCGCTGGTGAGCATGCCCAGCCTGGCGCAGTTGAGCGATTCCGAAGCCATGAACATGGCCGGTCTGCAGCGCTCGCTGACCCAGCGCATGGCCAAGAACTACCTGATGCTCGGTGCCGACGTGCGTGTAGATGTGGCCCAGCGTCAGCTCAAGGAAACCATCGAACGTTTCGATTCCAGCCAGAAGGCCCTGGCCGGTTACGCACCCACTGCCGAGATCAAGGCCGCGCTGGCCAAGGTCGACGCCACCTGGGCTGTTCATCGCCAGCAGGTCGACGCCAAGCCGGATCACGCCAAGGCCGCGGAAATGCTCGCCACCAGCGAGGAGCTGCTGCAGCAGACGCAGCACGTCAGTGACCTGATGGGTCAGCACCTGGGGGCCATGGGCGCCTCCGTGCATCACACCGGCTGGGCGCGCGTGCAAACCCAGCGCATCGCCATGCTTTACATGGCCAAATCATGGCATGTGCAGGCGCCGGACCTGGATGCCAAGCTGGATACGGCCGTGAGCGACTTCGAAACCATCCTCAAGGAGCTGGAAGCCCGCGGTACGCCGAACGAGGAAATCGCCAACGCCCAGCGCCGTGCCCGTGCCCACTGGGGCTTCACCCTCAAGGGCATCGACCTGCATGCCAGTCAGGACTTCGTGCCGACCGTGATCACCGTCAGTACCGACTCGCTGTTCCGCCAGCTCAACGAGCTGACCCGCCTCTACGCCGGCCTGCAAGCCAAAGAGGCCTGATAGCCATTCGCCAGGTCGTCACCTTACTGACCCGCTTTTGCGCTATAACCAAGCGAAAGTCGGGCAGAGGTGACGGGCATGAGCGAAGCAACTGATCAGGCGGTCTACAAGACTTTGCTGGAGTCCACCCGGGCGATTCCCTGGAAGATCGACTGGAAGAGCATGACCTTTGCCTATATCGGCCCGCAGATCGAAAGTCTGCTGGGCTGGTCGCAGGCCAGCTGGGTCAGCGCCGAGGACTGGGCGACGCGCATGCATCCGGATGATCGCGAGAAAGTGGTGGAATTCTGCATCTCGCAATCGCAGAACGGCGTCGATCACGAAGCCGACTACCGCGCACTGACCGCCGCCGGTGATTACGTGTGGATTCGCGACGTGGTGCACGTGGTGCGCGACGACAACGGCGAGGTGGACTCGCTGATCGGCTTCATGTTCGACATCAGCGAGCGCAAGAAGACCGAGGAACAGCTGCTGACCCTGCAGAAGCAGCTGGAGGAGTACTCCTACAAGGACGGCCTTACCGGCGTGGCCAACCGGCGCATGTTCGACAGCGTGCTGGCCACCGAATGGGCCAATGCCCAGCGCACTCAGCAGCCGCTGTCGCTGATCCTGCTGGATATCGATCACTTCAAGCAGTTCAACGACCATTACGGGCATATCCAGGGCGACGACTGCCTGAAAAGCGTCGGCCAGGCGCTGAGCCGCGCGGCCAGCCGGCCACGGGATTTTGTCGGCCGCTTCGGTGGCGAGGAGTTCGTGCTGGTGCTGCCGGAGACCGATGAAGCCGCCGCCCGCCATATCGCCGAGCGCTGCCGCCAGCAGGTACGCCAGCAGCGCATTGCCCACGAACGCTCGTCGGTGTCGTCGCTGCTCACCATCAGCCTCGGCGTGGGCACCATCGTGCCGGGCGCCCATGATCGACCGCTGGATTTCCTCAATAGCGTCGACAAGTTGCTCTACCAGGCCAAGCAACGCGGTCGTGACCGCTTGGAAGTGGCCAAGGCGCCCGCTCGTTCGACGTTGGATGGTGCCGCTGACGCCCGCGCTTGAGCAATCGTTAACCTGAGCGTAACGATAGCGCTGGCTGCTTGATTGATGACCCTAGGGTCACGCTCCTAATGTGCCTCCACGACAGCGGAACTCGTGGAGTCTTCAATGACAACAACAATATCCCCACCGCCGCAGTGGTCGCGTCGTCGCGCTGAAAAAGCTCGGCGACTCGATCAGGTGCGCAACCTCGCCGATGGCGTGGTCCTGCCCAGCGACAAGATCGTCGCGGCCCTCGAAGCTTTGATCGCCCCCGGCGATCGCGTGGTGCTCGAAGGCAACAACCAGAAGCAGGCGGACTTCCTCTCCCGCTCGCTGGCCAAGGCCGACCCCGGGCGCCTGCACGACCTGCACATGATCATGCCCAGTGTCAGCCGCGCCGAGCATCTCGATCTGTTCGAGCGCGGCATCGCCCGCAAGCTCGACTTCTCCTTCGCCGGGCCGCAGAGCCTGCGCATCGGCCAACTGCTCGAAGACGGGCAGATGGAAGTCGGCGCCATCCACACCTACATCGAACTGTATTCGCGCCTGCTGGTGGACCTGATCCCCAACGTCGCGCTGGTCGCCGGCTTCCAGGCCGACCGCCACGGCAACATCTACAACGGCCCGAGCACCGAGGACACTCCGGCGCTGGTCGAACCCACCGCCTTCTCCGACGGCATCGTGATCTTCCAGGTCAACGAGATCGTCGACGAGCTGCCGCGCGTGGACATCCCCGCTTCTTGGGTCGACTTCGTGGTGGTGGCCGACAAGCCCTTCTATATCGAGCCGCTGTTCACCCGCGATCCGCGCCACATCACGTCCGTGCACGTGCTGATGGCGATGATGGCGATTCGCGGTATCTACGAAAAACACAACGTGCAGTCGCTCAATCATGGCATTGGCTTCAACACCGCCGCCATCGAGCTGATCCTGCCGACCTACGGCGAGTCGCTGGGGCTGAAGGGCAAGATCTGCCGCAACTGGACGCTCAACCCGCACCCGACGCTGATCCCGGCCATCGAAACTGGCTGGGTGGAAAGCGTGCACTGCTTCGGCACCGAGCTGGGCATGGAAGGCTATATCGCCCAGCGCCCGGATGTGTTCTTCACCGGCCGCGACGGCTCTATGCGCTCCAACCGCATGATGTGCCAGCTGGCCGGGCAGTACGCGGTCGACCTGTTTATCGGCGCCACCCTGCAAGTGGACGGCGATGGCCATTCCTCCACCGTCACCCGTGGCCGCCTGGCCGGTTTCGGCGGTGCGCCGAATATGGGTCATGACCCGCGCGGTCGGCGTCATTCGACGCCCGCCTGGCTGGACATGCGCCCAGGCGACAGCGAAGCGCCGCTGCTCGAGCGCGGCAAGAAGCTGGTGGTACAGATGGTCGAGACCTTCCAGGAGGGCGGCAAACCCACCTTCGTCGAGCAGCTCGATGCGGTAGAGATGGCGAAGAAGGTCGGCATGCCGCTGGCGCCGATCATGATCTATGGCGACGACGTCACCCACCTGCTCACTGAGGAAGGCATCGCCTACCTGTACAAGGCGCGCACTGTGGAAGAGCGCCAGGCGATGATCGCCGCGGTCGCCGGCGTCACCTCCATCGGCCTGCGTCATGACCCGAAAGACACCGCGCGCATGCGCCGTGAAGGGCTGATCGCCCTGCCCGAAGACCTCGGCATTCGCCGCACCGATGCCAGCCGCGAACTGCTCGCAGCCAAGAGCATCGCCGAACTGGTCGAGTGGTCGGGCGGCCTGTACAACCCGCCCGCCAAATTCAGGAGCTGGTGATGAATGCACTGACTGCAATTCAGCCACAGCTTTCTTTAGGCGATTGGCTGGCGGACCTAGCGGTGGATGCGCTGATCGACGAGGCCGACCTGTCGCCCAAGCCTGGCCTGGTCGACCGACGCGGCAGTGGCGCGCACACCGATCTGCACCTGGGTCTGATGCACGCCTCGGCGCTGGCCCTGTGGCCAAGCTTCAAGGCCATGGCCGAGGCCGCGCAACAACGCGGTGCCATCGACCAGGCACTGCGTGAGGACGTTGGCCGCATCGGTCGCGAAGGTGAGGTGGAGATGCTGCGCGTCACTGGTGGCGTCAACACCCATCGCGGCGCGATCTGGGCGTTGGGTCTGCTCAGTGCCGCTGCCGCACTCGAACCCTGCGAGTTGGCACCAGAACAGGTCGCGGTGCGCGCCGCACGCCTTGCCCTGCTCAATGACCGCGCCGCGCCCGTCACTGGCGACAGCCATGGCGCGCAGGTTTGCCGTCTGTACGGCGTGCATGGTGCCCGCGAGGAAGCGCAGCTGGGCTTCCCTGCGGTGATCCAGCAGGCGCTGCCGCAATTGGCGCAAAGCCGCGCCGCCGGGGCTGGGGAGCAGAACGCTCGCCTGGATGCGCTGCTGGCGATCATGACCCAGCTGGCTGACACCTGCGTGCTGTATCGCGCCGGCATGGCCGGGCTGACGTGCATGCAAAGCGGCGCCCGCGCAGTGCTCGCCGCCGGTGGTTGCGCCAGCCTCGATGGTCGCCGTCTGCTGCGTGACCTCGAACGCGACATGCTGCGCCTACGTGCCTCGCCTGGCGGCGCTGCCGATCTGCTTGCCGCCACCCTGTTCCTCGACCGCCTGCAGCATGGCCTGCCGGCGCAGCTTGGGAGTCTGTGAAATGGAAACCCTGTCTTTTCAATTCCCCGCCGGGCAACCGGCCAAGGGCCGCGCGCTGGTGGGCTGCGTTGGCTCCGGCGACCTGGAAGTGCTGCTCGAACCCGGCCAGGCCGGCACCCTGGCCATCCAAGTGGTGACCTCGGTGAACGGCAGCGCACCGCGCTGGCAGCTCTTGTTCGAACGCATGTTCCGCGAGCAGCAGCTGCCCGCGCTGAACATCGCCATTCATGATTTTGGCGCCACGCCCGGCGTGGTGCGCCTACGCCTGGAGCAAGGCCTGGAGGAACTGAACCATGGCTGAGCAAAACATTGCGCGCCTGCTGGCGCAGCGCAGCTTCACTGAACTCGGTGCCCGCGGGCGAGCTCGCGCACTGCTCGATGCCGGCAGCTTCCGCGAGCTGCTCGATCCGTTCGCCCGGCTGATGTCGCCCTGGCTGCCCAAGCAGGGCATCGTGCCGCAGGCCGATGACGGCGTGGTGGTGGCCAAGGGCCTGATCGACGGCCAGCCTGCGGTGGTGATCGCCATCGAGGGTGCCTTCCAGGGTGGCAGCCTCGGCGAAGTGGGTGGCGCGAATATCGCCGGTGCCTTGGAGCTGGCGGCTGAAGACAATAAGGCCGGTACGCCGACCCGCGCCGTGCTGCTGCTGGAGACCGGTGGCGTGCGCCTGCAGGAAGCCAACCTGGGCCTGGCGGCAATCGCCGAGATCCAGGCTGCCATCGTCGAGCTGCGTCAGTATCAGCCGGTGATCGGCCTGGTCGCCGGCCCGGTCGGCTGCTTCGGCGGCATGTCCATCGCTGCCGGACTATGCAGCTACCTGCTGGTCACCCGCGAGGCGCGCCTGGGGCTCAACGGCCCGCAAGTGATCGAACAGGAAGCCGGGCTGGATGAATACGACTCGCGCGACCGTCCCTTCGTCTGGAGCCTGACCGGCGGCGAGCAGCGTCACGCCAGCGGTCTGGTGGATGGCTATGTAGCCGATGATGTCGACGCCATTCGCAGCGAGCTGCATGGGCTGTTCGCCAAGGGCAAACCGACGCAGGAGCGCAGCCGTCGTCACGCCTGGTTCCTTGAACGCCTGCGCGCTGTCGACACCGCCGTCCAGGCCGATGCCGCTGCCGTACGCAGCGCCTACCAGGGAGCATGAACATGACAACTGCACAGGAACAACGCGGCCTGCACTGGTTCCAGGCCCTGGCCGGCGCCGCCCAGCAGCAACCAGGTTTGCCTGCCTCGCTGCGGGTGGCCGATGGCGAATTGGCTGGCCAGGCAGTGCGCTATCTGGCGGTGATCGCCGATGCCAACAATCCATTCCCCCGCGCCCGCAACGGCGAAGTCGGCCTGCTCGAAGGCTGGGGTTTGGCACAGGCGGTCGATGAGGCCATCGAGGCTGACCGCGATAACCCGCACAAGCGCGCACTGATCGCCATCGTCGACGTGCCGAGCCAGGCTTATGGTCGCCGCGAGGAAGCCTATGGCATTCATCAGGCGCTGGCCGGCGCGGTGGACGCCTATGCCCGAGCTCGCCTGGCCGGGCATGCGGTGATCGGTCTGCTGGTCGGCAAGGCCATGTCCGGCGCCTTCCTCGCCCACGGCTACCAGGCCAACCGCCTGATCGCCCTGCGCGACGCTGGGGTGATGGTGCACGCCATGGGCAAGGCGGCGGCCGCGCGCATCACCCTGCGCAGCGTCGACGAACTGGAGGCCCTGGCCGCCAGCGTGCCGCCGATGGCCTATGACCTGGATAGCTACGCCTCGCTCGGCCTGCTGTCTGAGGTGCTCGACGTGGAGCAGGTGACGCAGCCATCGGCTGCCGACCTGGCCCGCGTGCAGGACGCCCTGAACCGTGCCCTGAGCGATATCGCCGCCAGCCCGCGTGACCTGCGCAACCGCCTGGGCGCCACCAACCGCGCGGCTTCCAGTCAGGTGCGTGAGGCCTTGCGCGCGCAGTGGTGAGCAGGTCGCGCACGGCCACCGTAGGGTGCGCCGTGCGCACCATTAATCGAAACGGTGCGCATGGCGCACCCTACAGAGAACGCATCAATGCACCCCACACCCCGTCCACATGATCTGCTTTGGGGCCTGCGCCCCGAGCACCTGCCACAGGAGGCGCCGGCCTGGGCTCGTGCCGCCCTGGGCGGGCATGTGCCGGTGGTGGTGCGCCGTGCGCCGGCTGACGCCGGCTGGGTCGCGGTCGGTATCCGTGGCATGGCGCGTGAACAGCGGCATGCCGCCTGGATGCGCGTGAGCGAGATACGTCGTCTGGTCAGCCCGCAGGCGGTGGCGCGGGCGGGCCGCTGGCGTAGCCACGCTCAGCCGCAGTGGCCGGCGTTGCGCGCGTTGAGCCAGCTGGCGCCGCATCTCGATGCCCTTTGCCTGGCCTGGGGCGTGACCGGTAGCCTGGGCTTCGAGTTGGCCAGCGGCATCACTGCCGTGCATCCAGACAGCGATCTCGATCTGTCGCTGCGTGCGCCGCACCACCTGCAGCGCGAATGGGCACGCACGCTTTGCCGCCTGCTGGACGAGGCCCCCGGGCGTATCGACCTGCAGCTGGAAACCCCATACGGCGCTGTGGCGCTACGTGAATGGGCCGGCGAGGCGCCGCGCGTGTTGCTGAAAACCCAGGACGGCCCGCTGCTGGTACGTGATCCGTGGCAGTTACAGCAGGTGGCGGCGTGAGCACGCTCTGGGCCTTCCCCGGCCAGGGCGCGCAGCAGCCCGGCATGCTCCAGGCATTGCCCGCCTTGCCGGTGGTGCAGGCTTCTATCGAGCAGGCCAGCGCTGCGCTGGGCGAGGACGTACGCCTGCTGGATTCGGCCGAAGCCTTGCACAGCACGCGTGCCGTGCAGCTCTGCCTGTTGATTGCCGGTGTCGCCACCGCGCGCCTGCTCGGCGAGCGTGGGCATCGTCCGGACTATGTCGCCGGGCTGTCCATCGGCGCCTATGCCGCCGCTGTGGTGGCCGGCGCGCTGGATTTCGCCGATGCCCTACGCCTGGTCGCCCTGCGTGGCGAACTGATGCAGCGCGCCTACCCCAGTGGCTACGGCATGACCGCCATTCTCGGCCTCGACCAGGGCAGCATCGAACGCCTGCTGGCCGAAGCCGAAGGCCCGGTGTACCTGGGCAATATCAACGCCGAAACCCAACTGGTGATCGCCGGCAGCGATGCCGCCATGGCCGCAGTGGCCGAGCGTGCTCGCGCCCTCGGCGCCGGTATGGCCAAACGCCTGGCCATGAGCGTGCCGTCGCACTGCGAACTGCTCGATGCAACGGCTCGGGAGTTGGCCTCGGCATTCGCCAAGGTCGAGCTGCGTACACCGCAGGTGCGCGACCTGAGCAGCAGCTCGGCGCGCCTGATCCGTGATCCCGAAACCTTGCGCGACGACCTGGCTTACAACATGAGCCGCGTCGTCGACTGGCAGGCCACGCTCGTCACCGCCTATGAACGCGGCGTGCGCCTGCACCTGGAACTGCCACCCGGCGGCGTGCTGACCGGGCTCGCCCGGCGTGTCTTCGACGCCGGCCAGGCAATCGCCTTCGAGGGCGCACGTCTGGATACACTCGACGCCATGTTGCGTCAGGAGGTAAGCCGCGACCGCTGAGCCGTAGCGTTTACCGAAGCACAAAAAACAACAACTTCGATACGAAGCGAGGACAACAACAATGATCATCTACGGTGTCGCCTTCCTGGCGTTCTGCACCCTGGCAGGCATCTTCATCGGTGAACTGCTAGGCAAACTCATCGGCGTGCCCGCCAACGTTGGCGGTGTCGGTATCGCCATGATCCTGCTGATCTTCCTGGGCAGTTACCTGAAAAACCGCGGTCTGTTCACCGGCAAGTCGGAACAGGGCGTGGAGTTCTGGAGCGCCATCTACATTCCCATCGTGGTCGCCATGGCCGCTCAGCAGAACGTCTACGGTGCCCTCAAAGGCGGCCCGATGGCGATTCTCGCTGGCACAGCCGCTGTTGCTATCGGTTTTGCGCTGGTCCCCGCACTGAGCCGCATCGGGCAAAAGCAGCCTGAAACCGACGCTGCCCCCTCCCTGAACAAAGCGCCACGGTGACTGCCATGTACGAATCTTTGATGAAGGTCATTACCGGCTACGGCCTGCTCAGCGGCTTCGCCATCATCGGCATCACCATGTGGGTGTCGTACTGGATTTCCGACAAATTCACCAAGGGCCGCCTGCATGGTTCGGCTATCGCCATCCTGCTCGGCCTGCTGCTGTCCTATATCGGCGGTGCCTACACCGGCGGCCAGAAAGGCCTGGTGGATATTCCGCTGTTCGCCGGTATCGGTCTGCTCGGTGGTGCGATGCTGCGTGACTTCGCCATCGTCGCCACCGGTTTCGGCGTCAGTGTCGAGGAACTCAAGCGTGCCGGTTTCGCCGGGGTGCTGGCGCTGTTCGTCGGCGTCTTCGCCTCCTTCGTCGCGGGTGTCGGGGTGGCCATGGCCTTTGGTTACACCGATGTGGTCAGCCTGACCACCATCGGCACCGGCGCGGTGACTTACATCGTTGGCCCGGTCACCGGCGCGGCCATCGGCGCCAGCTCCGACGTGATGGCCCTGTCGATTGCCGCCGGCCTGATCAAGGCGATTCTGGTGATGGTGGCGACGCCCTTCATCGCGCCCTATATCGGCCTGAACAACCCGCGCAGCGCGGTGATCTTCGGCGGCCTGATGGGCACCTCCAGTGGTGTGGCCGGTGGCCTGGCAGCAACCGATCCAAAATTGGTGCCATACGGTTGCCTGACAGCGGCGTTCTACACCGCACTGGGCTGCCTGCTCGGCCCATCGCTGCTCTACTTTCTGATGCGAGGCCTTCTAGGCTGACCTTTGCCCGCCGCCATGGCGGGCTTTTTATTCGGGCTGAATGTGCTGCCCTGTGGGAGGCGCTTCAGTGGCGACGCTTGCGCCTACGACTGCCTGCTATACATCCGGCACTCGGCGAGCAGCGCCAGCAGGTTCGGGTCGCGTTCCTTGGCCTTGAGAAAGACCACGCCGATATGCTGTTGCAGGTGGTACTTGGCCTGCAGCGGGATCAGCTTCACCCGGTTCTCGTAAACCGCAGCCACGCGCCCCGGCAGCGACGCCGGAGCTGACCATGCTGAGCAGGGTGAAGATGTCCTTCACCTGCATCGCCACCTTGGGCTCGAAGCCGGCCTGCTGGAACACCCGCTCGCCATCGCGGAAGGTGGCGTAGCCCTGGGTCAGCGTGATGAAGGTCGAGTCGCGCAGATCGGCCAGGTCCACCTCGGCGTGATCGGCGAAGGGCGAGTCGTTCGGTGCGGCGAGGAAAATGTCGTCGGAGAACAGCGCCAGCTGCTCGCAATCCGGATCGCTGACGCTGTCGTCGAGGGCGATCAGGATGGCGTCAAGCTCCATGTTCTTCAGCTTGTACAGCAGGTCGACGTTGGAGCCGAGCACCAGGTCTAAGTTCAGCTCGCTGCGCCGCAGCTTCAGGCCCATGATCAGTTGCGGCACGGTTTTCACCGTCAGCGAGTAAAGCGCACCGAGCTTGAAGCGCTCGGCGCCGAAGCCCGCCGCCTCGCGGGTAAGGCGCACCATCTCCTGGGCGTCCTGGATCAGCTTCTGGGCTTTCTCTTCCAGCACATAGGCACTCTCCAGCGGAATCAGGTTGCGCCCCTCGTGCTTGAACAGCGGGCAGCTCAGCGCGCTTTCCAGCGAATGGATGGCGCGGTGCACACTGACGTTGCTGGTCTGCAGCTCGCTGGCGGCACGCGCGAGGTTGCCGCTGCGCATGAAGGCGAGAAAGACCTCCAGCTTCTTCAGGGTCAGTTCTTCATCGATCAGCATGGGCCTGTCCTTTTCCAGCGATAGGCGATTGCGCCGCATATCGAGGAATGAGCGGTGCCGTGGGCCTGCGACTTTGGTGGTGTGTGAGCCGGCTTGGTCAGTAGGAACGCCGGCTGACCATGGCGCCTGGACTGTGCTTTAGTGCAAGCGATTTCGACTCTCTTCACCCGTCCAAGGAACCTGCTCATGCAACTGATCTACGCTGCTGCCTCACCCTTCGCGCGCAAGGTTCGCGTGCTGGCTGCGGAAACCGGCCTGCTGGAACGAATCGAACTGCTTGATACCGCCGTGCTGCCAACCACGCTCAACGAACGGGTCAACGCCCTCAACCCGTTGGGCAAGATTCCGGTGCTGCTCACTGATGACGGCGAGGCGTTGTACGACAGTCGGGTGATCTGCGAATACCTCGACACTCTGCATCAGGGTGCGAAGTTGCTGCCGAGCGGTGCATCGCGCTGGCAGGTGCTGCGCCTGGCCGCCCTGGCCGACGGTCTGATGGACGCGGCCTTGCTGGCGCGCTACGAGCGTGGCGTGCGCCCAGCCGAGCTGCAATGGCCGGCCTGGCTCGACGGCCAGTTGGGTAAGGTGCAGCGTGCGCTAGTGGAACAGGAGCGCCAGGTCGACCTACTGCAGGGGCCGCTCGACCTGGCACAGATTGGCGCTGCCTGCGCCCTGGGCTACTTGGACTTCCGTTTCGCCGATCTCGACTGGCGCGCCGCTTATCCTGGCCTGGCGGCATTCCAGCAAGTCTTTTCCCAGCGTCCCTCGATGCAAAGCAGTGCGCCGGTGTAGGCGTTTTGGTAATGCCGTGGCCATATATTGTCGCATTACGCTGTAATAAAAATTGAATGGTCGTTTTTTTGGCGTATTTCCAGTTGGAGTAATGCCATTAAGCTGTTATTTTGGCGATGATGTTGCGCTTCAATTCGCCATTTATTTGGCTTTTATTTGTAATATAACCGCTAGTCTGGATTTTTTATCGGAAAAATTGACATTTTTCTGGGCGGGCTGATTCAATGCCGATGCAGATAAGTGTAACGATTAAGTTCAAGGTCCTGAACCTGATTAGAATGTAATCATTTGACCGGGGGGGACGCCTCGCCAGATTTTTCTACTAGGGCGTAGGCGCATGAAGCGCTTTTTCCAGTTCAGTGGGTTGATCAGTTGAAATTCTCAAAGGGAATAGCCGGGCTTTTCAGCCTGGCTGTTGCGTTTTTCGCTAGTACAGCACTTGCCCAGCCCTCCAGCGTGGCTTTCTGGTACGCCGACGAGCCGCCGCTGCCAGAGCTTTCGCAGTTCGAGTGGGTGGTCGTCGAGCCCGGGCATGTTTCCCCTTCCGATCTCACCTACCTCAAGGCCCAGGGTAGTACCGTTTTCGCTTACCTGTCGGTCGGTGAGTACGATGGCGACCTCACTGCCGCTGGTTTGCAGGGCGCTGCCAGCACCATCAGAAACATCGCCTGGAACAGCCAGGTCATGGATCTCGATGCATCCGCCTGGGGCGACTATCTCCTTGGCCGAGCCAGTGCTCTGAAAGAGCAAGGTTACGACGGCGTTTTTCTCGATACGCTGGACAGCTTCCATCTCCAACCCAAAGCTTTTCAGGAGCCGCAGCGCCTGGCGCTGAAAAGTCTTCTGCAGCAGATGCATCGCCGCGAGCCCGAACTCAAGCTGTTCTTCAATCGCGGCTTCGATGTTCTGCCTGAGCTGCCGGGCGTGGCTTCTGCCGTAGCCGTAGAGTCCCTTTATGCAGGGTGGGACGCTGCAGGTGGCGGTTATCGCCAGGTGCCGCAAAGTGATCGCGACTGGTTGCTGCCACACCTCGATGACGCGCGGTCAAAAGGCATCCCGGTCGTGGCGATCGAATACCTGCCCCCAGAGCAGCGCAAGGAGTCACGCGAACTTGCTGCTCGCCTGGTTCATGAGGGTTTCATTCCTTACGTCACATCGCCTGAATTGAATGCATTGGGGATGAGTTCCATCGAGGTCCAGCCCCGTCGTATCGGTCTGGTCTATGATCCTCGGGAAGGCGAGGTCGAGGATAACCCTGGCCATATCTATCTTGGTGGGTTGCTCGAGTACCTGGGCTATCGCGTCGACTACTGGCCTGCCGACGCCTCGCTGCCGCAGCGTTCGCTCAAGGGGGTGCATGCTGGCGTCGTGGTCTGGATGACCAGTGGCGCCCCGGAGAAGCGCGACATCTTCGAGGATTGGCTGAACAAACGGCTCGATGAGCAGGTACCGCTGGCTTTCTTTTCCGGTCTGCCGCTGGACAATGACAGCCTGCTCAGTC
This sequence comes from Pseudomonas sp. NY15364, assembly GCF_048068235.1. Lineage (NCBI taxonomy): Bacteria > Pseudomonadati > Pseudomonadota > Gammaproteobacteria > Pseudomonadales > Pseudomonadaceae > Pseudomonas > Pseudomonas sp. NY15364. The sequence goes on from NZ_JBLUPX010000001.1 coordinate 95,086, forward strand.
GTCTTGGTATTCGCACCCTGTCGCAGCCAATTGCCGATGACGCCGTATTGGAATCGCATGATGCGGCGCTGGTCGGTGGGTTCGAGGCGCCCATGCGCTTGCGTACCCGGGAGCTGCCCGCGTTGACGGTTACCAATCCTGACGTGACCCAGGCCGCTGTGGCCCTGCGTAGTGGTGAGAGGCGCTTTGTACCTGTCGCTACGGGCAGTTGGGGCGGATACGTGCTGACTCCCTATGTATTCGAGGAAGGGCTGGATCACCGTCGCTGGATCGTCGACCCCTTCGCTTTCCTCCAGCGCGCCTTTGCCTTGCCTTCCATCCCCAGACCCGACACGACGACGGAAAACGGTCGACGTATCGCCACCGTTCACCTCGATGGTGATGGTTTCGTTTCGCGCGCTGAAGTAACCGGTACGCCTTACTCCGGTACCCAGGTACTGGATGATTTCATTACCCCCTATCCGTTGCTGACTTCGGTGTCGGTGATCGAAGGCGAGGTCGGCCCCAAGGGCATGTATCCGCACCTGGCTCGTGAGCTGGAGCCGATCGCCCGCAAGATCTTTGCCGATCCCAAGGTCGAGGTCGCCAGCCATACCTTCAGTCACCCGTTCTTCTGGCAGCCGGAGAAGTCATCGCAACGTGAAGACTTCGAGGCGCAGTACGGCTACATGATGGCCATTCCGGGCTACAAGACGCTGGACATGCAGCGCGAGGTCGTGGGCGCGCGTGACTACATCAACCAGCGCCTGACCACGCCTGAGAAGCCGGTGAAGATGATCTTCTGGTCGGGTGATGCCATGCCCAGTGCCGAGACGCTCAAGCTGGCGTATGACAGCGGTCTGCCCAACGTCAATGGCGGCAATACGGTTCTGACCAATGCCTACCCTTCGCTGACCGGCCTCTATCCTTTGATTCGTCCGACCTACGGAGGCCTGCACTTCTACGCGCCGGTAATCAACGAGAACGTCTACACGAATCTATGGACAGGTCCCTACTACGGTTTCCGTGGTGTACAGGAAACCTTCGCGTTGACCGACAGCCCGCGTCGCCTGCGAGGCTTTCACCTGTATTACCACTTCTACTCGGGGACCAAGGAGGCCTCCATTCGGGTGATGAAGCAGACCTATCAGGCCATGGTCGACAGCCAGCCGCTATCGCTGTGGATGAGCGATTACATCAAGCGGGTAGAGGGCCTCTACCGAGCGAGCCTGGCCAAACGTAGCGATGGCGCGTGGTTGGTCAGGGGGCTCATGGGGATGCGCACGCTGCGTCTCGACCCGGCTCTGGGCTGGCCAGACCTGTCGCGCTCCGAGGGCGTTGCGGGCGTGCGAGATCTGCCGCAGGGGCGGTACGTGCACCTCAGTGGATCTGAGGCCGTGCTGGCGCTGCGCGAAACGCGTGATCCGCGTCCGTCTCTGGAGGAGGCCAACATCCCGCTGACTGCCTGGCGTTACAACGATGATAGAAACGTCACGTTTTCCTTCGAGGGAGAGTTTCCGCTGACGTTCAGCGTTCGCTCGGACAGGGCGTGTCAGGTTCAGGTGGGGAGCAGTCGCTTTCAGGCGAAGGCTGACAAGGGTATCTGGCACTTCGAGTTGCCAATGAAGCGGGTGAGAGATGGAAAGCTTATCTGCAACTAATAAACGTGAGCGCCAGACGCGCCTGCTCAACCCATGGATGATCGTGCTTGTCGCGCTCTTCGTGATTGCGCTGCTGGCCCTGTCCTACAAGAGCGAGGATGTATTCCTTCCGGCCGCCGATTCGGCGCCTGATGCTGTGGCCATCAGCTATACCGAGCTGCTGATCAAGGCACACCCCGAGGATGACCAACTGCGGCTGAGGCTGATCGATCAGTTGATTCAGGTCGGTGACTTCAAGCGTGCCCGCGAGTACCTCGAACAGCTGCAAGGCCGCCTTTCGGCCATTACCCCATTCTATGTGGTGATGCTGGATATCCTCAGGGCTCAGGCCGATCCGGACGGTATCAGCGACGCGCGGCGTGCGCAGCTGATCGATGAACTGCGGGCGCTGAACATCGCTGACCTGGATAACTCCATGCTGGAGCGCACTGCGCGTTATGCGCTGGAGATCGGTGGTCTGGATGTGGCCGTGAAATCCTACAAGGCGCTTGCCGAGCGTGATGCCGAGCGACGCACCCACTGGCTGGGCGAGGCTGCCCTGTGGAGCCTGGCGAACAATGACCAAAGTGGAGCTGCGCAACTCTACTTGCAACTAGCTGCTGCAGAGCCGGATGCGCAAAAGCGAGTCGAACACTTGCGTGAGGCATTCAACGCTTTGCGTGCTGCAGACCACTCTGCGCAGGCCGCGGAACTGCTGGCTGAGCATCTTGGTGAGCTGGATGCAGAGCAGGAATCGCTAGATTGGCTTGCCGAAGGTGTGGACGCAGCACAGGCGGCGCAGCGCTTCGATCTTGCCGAGACCTTCGTTCAGCACTGGTTGAACCTGAAGTCCGATGATCATCGGGCACTCAATGCCGATTTCCGCCTCAGTCTGGCATCCGGTGCCATCGAGCGTGCCTGGCAGCTCGGGCCGCAACTGCTGGCGCAGGCTCCCGATGACTTCGAGTTGATGGCTGAACTGGCACGCCTGGCTGAGTGGACCGGGCATACCCAGCAGGCATTGAATTACTGGGTACAGATGCTGGCTCATCAGGAAGACCCGGTCATGCGTGAGCGTGTCTGGCGCTACGCATTGCAGTTGTTCGATTTTGATCAGGTGGTCAGTACGCTCTCGGCCATCGACCGTCAGCGGCAGATGACGGATCAGGAAGTGGACACGCTGGTATACAGCCATGAGGTCCGCGGCACTCCTGAAGACGCAGAGTCCTGGCTGCGGGCTTATCTGCAGCGCTACCCCAATCATCTGTTTGCCCGCAAGCGCCTGCGCATGCTGCTGGAGAACACCCAGCAGCTCGACAAGGAGGCTGAGCTCTGGGCCAGCATGGCTGAGCACACGAGCCTGAGCACCGAAGATCGTATCCGCTGGGCCAAGGTGCATTGGAACCTCTTTCAGGCGGATCAGGCCTGGGCGGTACTGACCGCGGTGGATGCGGGCAAGGTGGATGATCCCGAATACTGGCAACTGCGCGCTGACCTTGCCTGGAAGCTCGAGCGCGATGCCGATGTTCGCGCGGCATATGAGCGGCTGGTCAGCCTCGACGTGCCGTTGGGCCGGGATGATGAAGATCGACTGATAAGGATCTACTGGGACAAAGAGCCGCGCCGTGCCCTGCAGGTCCTTGTTGAAAGTTGGCGGCGCACCGGCAGGGTGGCGCGGCTGACAGTGGCATTGCAACTGGCCGAGATCTTGCGTGACTGGGATACGCTCAGAGCACTTCTGGCTGAAGCGGAGCAGTCGCCGGCGGGCCGTAGCAGTTCGCAGTACTGGCTCGCCCGTGCTGCGCTCGCCGCCCAGGATGGGCAGTACGAACAGGCCAAAGCGTTCTACAAGCAGGCTCTGGCCCAGTTCCCGGAAGACAACCTGGTACGTCAGCGCATGCTCTGGTTCTACATCGACAATGCTCAGCGCGATGTCCTTGCAGCGCTGCTGCCGCAATGGCGCTCACGGGCTGTGGCTGACAGTCGTCTGTGGTTGCCCTATGCGACCGGCCATATGATGCTCAACAACACTCGCGAGGCCTTGCTCTGGTTCCGTCAGCACCTCAAGTCCAATCCATCTGATCGTTTGGCGCTGGCTGCTTACGCCGATGCTGCCGAGGCTGCTGGTTATGCCGACCTGGCCTGGCGCCTGCGTCGCCAATTGCTCAAGGATATGGACCGTTCGCGCATCATCGCTACACCCGAAGGTTATGCCATGTATCTGCGCCTGCTCGCCGGTAGCCAGGGCTCGCTGGTTTCGCTAGCGCAGGCCAGGCAGTTGTGGAACGGCGAGCAGGCGACGTTGCAACTCTGGTTCGAACATTTCCTCGAGCGGCTGGACGCGGGCAACCAGGCGGCGCTCAAGGACGACTGGCTGGCGTGGGGTGCTGCGCGTGGCCTTGAGCCAGGTAACTACGATCAGATTCAGCAGGCGCTACGCAGCGATAACCGTGAGCAGATGCAGCGTCTTCTGCAGCGCGGCGGCCTGGACGTGGCACATCAGGTCGAGGTTCTCGCTCGCCTTGGGCATGACGGCGAGGCATTGGCCACCGCGCTCAGCGCCCAGGGCGACGAGCAACCGGTATCCATTCGCCAGCAACTGCTCTATCAGACCACCGGCATGCTGGAGCGCTCACCGCAGGGTATTCAGCTGGGGTGGCAGAAGATGGACTTCGGCGACTTGGATATCTCCGGACCTCGCTTGCGCGTCGCGCGCAATCTGGGCGACGACTGGTATGCCGATCTGCAGCTCGACCAGGTGCGCTATGACAGCGCCAATCTGGACAGCGCGGTGATGGGTAATGAGCGCAATCTCAAGTTGGATACCCGTCGAGAGCTTTCCGATGGCGATCTGAGTCTGTACCTCGACAGTAGTCTGCGCGATGACGATGACCGCCATGGCCTGGGGCTTGAGCGGACCTGGCGTCTGAGTTCGCGAGATGAGCTGGGCATCGCCGTGGATTGGCACCGGCAGGCCGATGACACCGGGCTATTGCGCGCCCTGGGTATGCGTGACGGCCTGGGCCTGAGAGGTCAGCACGGCTTTCCGCGCATGACCAGCTGAGCTGGTCGATCACGCACAGCCGCTACAGTTCGAGAAGCGGCGATGCGCTCGGCACTGGCAATGGCGTATCCGTCGAGTGGGGGCACATGCTGTTCTTCGACGATCCTTCCTGGCTGCTGCGTACCGGCCTCGATTACCAGAAGAACAGTGTCGAGAGCGAGGTTCCCAGTGAGCTTCTGAGCGCCAACGGAGGCGCCTACATACCCTTCGATACCACGCCGGGGGCGACGATCCTGGGCGAGGAGCTCATGCAGGATCGTTACGGCCAGGTGTACGTCGCCAGCACCTGGCGCCGAGGCTTCCCCGGCGCACTGAATAGAACCCGTCCACAGTTCACCTGGATGGTCGACACCATTGCCGGCTGGCAGTGGACGGAAAAGCAGTTCAACTACGGCATCAACCTGGGGGTTGGCGTCGAGTTGTTCGGTGATGACGAGTTGGCTGTGACCCTCGGCTATCAATCCGCTCCCCGTGGTGGAGAGGGTGATGCCGGCGGGTCCATGGGTATTACCTACAGCACCCGTTTTGGGCGCTAAGCAAGGATTCTCAAAGGAGGAATGACGATGCAAATCATCCGTTGCCTGACCCTGGTGGTCATTGCAGCACTCGCGACCGGGTGCTCGAGCTTCACCCGCGAAAGTGGTCAGACGCTGCCGCGCAACGCTGCCTGGGGCGTCGCGCCACTGGTCAACTACGCCCAGACTCCGCAGGCCGGTGAGCGCGCAGAGCAGATCCTGATCAGCATCCTGGCCGAAGAGGGCGTGCGTCCGCTGATGTATCCTCAGGCGCCGCGTCAGGACCTGTTGCTGCAGGACGACCGTGAGCGCCAGATCAAGGCGCTCGACTGGGCGCGCCAACAGCGTCTGGCTTACGTGATCACCGGTAGCGTCGAGGAGTGGCAGTACAAGAATGGCCTCGATGGCGAACCCGCCGTGGGCGTCAGCCTGCAGGTGCTGGAGCCGGCGACCGGCCGCGTGGTTTGGAGCTCGAGCGGCGCCCGTGCGGGTTGGTCGCGCGAGAGTCTGGCGGGGGCGGCGCAGAAGGTGCTGCGTGAGCTGGTCGGTAACCTCGACTTCGAGTAATGACGATGCAGTCTGCTCACAAGGATTTCATTCTTGCGCCGAGGGCCAGTGGTCGTGTTTCCTGGTGGGAAACCTGTCTGCTGAGCCTCCTCGCCCTAGGTTTCGGCTACTGGCTATCGCCGGACGATCCCCTGCTCGTGGTGGCGTCGTTCCCCTGGATGATTCTCGTACCGATACTGCTCGGCGTTCGTTACGGATTCCTGCAAGGGCTATTCAGTGCGGTGTTGTTCATCGCAGCGCTTTTCGTATTTCGGCTGGTTGGTCGCGAAATCTATGTGGATATCCCGGCCTCCTTCATCGTGGGGATGCTGCTGTGCAGCATGTTGGTAGGCGAGTTCCGTGATATCTGGGAGCGCCGTCTCGAGCGCCTCAGCTTGGCCAACGAGTACCGCCAGCTGCGGCTCGACGAGTTCACTCGCTCTCATCACATCCTACGCATTTCCCATGATCGTCTGGAGCAGCGTGTAGCGGGCAACGACCAGAGTCTGCGCAGCTCCCTGCTTAGCCTGCGCGAACAACTGCGGGCCTTGCCGGGTGATCGTGACGCGCTCAAGACCCTGGCCGACACGGTCATCTCGCTGCTTGCACAATACGGTTCGCTGCGGGTTGCAGGGCTCTATCGGGTCATGGACAACGAGCAGGTCGAGCTGCAGCCCTTGCCACGCTTGGCGAGATGGGGGCGCTGAACAGCAACGATGTGCTCCTGCGCCAGTGTCTGCATCGTGGAGAGCTGGTCAGTGTCCGTTCCGAGGTACTGGAGCGTGGCGAGGGTGGCCGTCATTCCGCGTTGCAGGCCTGTGTGCCGCTGATCGACACCGAAGACCGCATCCTGGCCGTTCTGGCGATTCAGCAGATGCCGTTCTTCATGTTCCACGAGCGCAGCTTCAGCCTGCTGGCGATTCTGGCCGGACATATCGCCGATCTGCTGATGAGCGATCCCCAAGCGTTGCAACTGCCGGACGCCGACGCCCAGCACTACTCGCAACTGCTCAAGCGCTCGCTCAGCGACGCACGGGACCACGATCTGCCGGCCAGCCTGTTTGCATTCGAGCTCTCCGAGGAAAACGGCGAAGAGATTCAGCGTCTCCTGGAGGGCAGCCAGCGCGGCCTCGACGTACAGCTTAAGGCGATCAACGGACGCGGCCGTCGCCTAGTGCTGGTGCTGCTGCCGCTGACCTCGGGTGAGGGTTCGCTGGGTTATCTGGTGCGTTTGCGGCAGCTGTTCGCCGAGCGTTTTGGCCAGGGCCGAGAGCTGGAGTCCTTGGGTGTACAGACGCATCAGTTCCTGTTCGAGGGTGGTGACGAGCGTGATGCGTTGAGACATTTCCTCTTCAATGAGTGCGCATTGAATGATCAGCAAGTGGCTGTTTAGCGGCGCCGCGCTGCTTGAGATCGGGAGTTGGGCCAGTGCGGTCAGCGATCTTCCCGTGCATCAGGCCGCGTTGCTCTACGCTTCCGCGCATGGCCTGGGCAGCGCCATGCTGGCTGCCGGCATCTGGCTGTTGCTGCCGCGTCGCTATCGCTACCCTTTTCCCTGGAGCCCGCTGTTCATTTTCAGCGTCTCGTTCTTCATCCCCCTGATCGGCATGATCGGTGTGGCGCTGGCACTTTTTCCCGCGCTCTACCTGCCGCGCAAGCGCAAGGTGCAGCCCTGGGAGGCCACCGCAGTTCCCAACCTGCCTTTCAAGCCTCGCGAGCGCAAGCAGGAGTTGATGTTCAGCGATGGTGGCCTGCAGGACGTGCTGCGTCATGCACGTGACCCCGATCAGCGCTTGACGGCGATCTTCGCGACACGCCGCATGCGCAGCAAGGAAGCCATTCCGATTCTGAAACTGGCGCTGCGTGATCCGTCCGATGACGTGCGTCTGCTCGCCTACTCGATGCTCGATCAACGTGAAAGCCGAATCAATCAGCGTATCGAGCACGCTTTGGCAGACATGGAAAACGTCAGCACAGACCGCAAGTTCGCCCTGCATGCGCAGCTGGCGCGTTGGTACTGGGAGCTTGCCTATGTCGGGCTGGTCCAGGGCAGTGTTCTTGATCATGTGCTGCAGCAGGCCTGGGGGCACGTTACGTCTGCTCTGGTGGGCAACGCGAGTGGTGAGCTGCACCTGCTTGCCGGGCGTATCGCCATGGAGCAGGGCAATCTAGATGAGGCAATGGCGCAGTTTGATCTATCTGCCCATACGGGTATGGATGCGGTGCAGTTGGCACCGTATCGGGCCGAAATCGCGTTTCTGCGTCAGCGCTATGAAGAAATTCCGCAAATGCTGGCGACGATGCCGGCCGAGCTGTTGCAACGTCCCCCCTTCGCGGCATTGGCTAGATACTGGTTATGAGTGAGAAATCCGTTGTGTCCGACGTGCAGAGCGTCGACGTCTGCCTGTTGCTCGAAGGAACCTGGCCCTACGTGCGCGGGGGCGTGTCGAGCTGGATCAACCAGCTGATCCTGGGGCTGCCTGAACTGACCTTCTCGGTGTTGTTCATCGGTGGTCAGAAGGAGGCCTACGGCAAGCGCCACTACGCCATCCCCGATAACGTGGTGCACATTCAGGAGCACTTTCTCGAAGACGCCTGGAGTGCAATTCCCACCACCAGTACCCGTTCGAGTGCCGAGCTGGCCGAGCTGATGGTCGACGTGCATCGCTTTCTGCACAGTCCGGACGAGCCCAGCGAGGCGAAGGGTAACGCCTTCGTGGATACCCTGGCAGCGGGCCGCATTGGACGTGAAGCCTTTTTGCAGAGTCGAGCCAGCTGGGATGCCATCGTCGACGGCTATACCCAGCACTGCGCCGATCCGTCATTCGTCAATTACTTCTGGACACTGCGCTCCATGCAGGCGCCGCTGTTCATGCTGGCGGAAGTCTCCAGAACGCTGCCGCGCGCGCGCATGTTGCACTCCATCTCCACGGGGTATGCCGGCCTTCTGGGCAGCGTTCTGCGGCGTCGGTGGGACTGTTATTACCTGCTCAGCGAGCACGGCATCTACACCAAGGAACGCAAGATCGATCTGGCTCAAGCGGCCTGGATCGCCGAAAGCCCCGACGAGCGCCTGAGCACCGGCCTCGATGCGGAGGTTAGCTATATCCGCAGGTTGTGGATCCGCTTCTTCGAGCGTATTGGGCTGATCACCTACCGATCTGCACACTCCATCATCGCGCTGTACGAAGGTAACAGGCGGCGTCAGGTTCTCGATGGCGCTCCCGAGGAGCGTACTCGGGTGATCCCCAATGGCATCGACCTGGCCAGTTGGGATCAGGCGCTGCTCAGTCGGCCCGAGGGCGTGCCGCCGGTGGCGGGGCTGGTCGGGCGTGTGGTACCGATCAAGGACGTCAAAACCTTCATCCGCGCGATTCGTGGCGTGGTCAGCGTCATGCCCGAAGCCGAAGGCTGGATCGTCGGGCCGGAGGAAGAGGATCCGGATTACGCCGCCGAGTGCCACAGCCTGGTAACCAGTCTGGGGCTGCAGGACAAGGTGCGTTTTCTTGGCTTCCGCCAGGTGCGCGAAGTCGTGCCGCAACTGGGCGTCATGGTCCTGACCTCGATCAGTGAGGCGCAGCCGCTGGTGGTGCTCGAAGCCTGGGCCGCCGGAACGCCGGTGGTGACCAGTGATGTCGGCTCGTGCCGCGAGCTGGTCGAAGGCTCCACACCGGAGGATCGCCAGCTCGGCACAGCGGGGGAGGTGGTGGCCATCGCCGACCCTCAGGCCACCTCGCGCGCCATTCTCTCGCTGTTGCGCAACCCGGAGCGCTGGAAGGCTGCCCAGGCCGTTGGCCTTGAGCGTGTGCGGCGTTACTACACCGAAGAACTGATGCTCGCGCGTTATCGTGAGCTGTATCGCGAAGGCACGGAGAGCGCGTAATGGCGGGTATTGGCTTTGAACTGAGAAAGATCCTGTCCAAGGACTCCTACACCTCGACGATGCGCGCCTACCTGTATGCCGGCCTGATCAGCTCCGGCCCTTGGGTGTTGTCGATCATCAGCGTGATGCTCATCGGCGTACTGAGCCTGGGGGCGGTGCTGCCGGAAACGCTGATCGGTCAATTCCTGGTTACGGTGACCTACCTGATGGCCTCGTCGCTGATCCTCACCGGCGGGCTGCAGCTGTTCTTTACCCGCTTCGTCTCCGACCGGCTGTTCGAGAAACGCCTGGACCTGATCCTGCCCAACCTGGTGGGCATACTGCTGCTGGTGACGATCGTTTCGGGGCTGCTGGCGATCTGTGTGCTGGGCCTGCTGTTCGATCAGTCGTTTTCCTATCGCCTGCTGGTGATGGCCAACTTCGTGGTGCTGTGCAACCTGTGGCTGGTGATCATCTTCCTGTCCGGGATGAAGGCTTACAACCGCATTATCGGGGTGATGTTCCTCGGCTACTCGCTAATGGTCGCCTCGGCCTATCTGCTGCGATTTCTCAATATCGACGGCCTGTTGCTGGGCCTGCTGATCGGTCACTCCAGCCTGCTGTTCATCTTTCTCTTCGATATCCTTCGCGAGTACCCGGCCGAGCGCCTGGTCGCGTTCGATTTCCTCAGGCGTCGCCAGGTGTTCGGCAGCCTGCTGCTGACGGGGCTGTGCTACAACCTGGGCATCTGGATCGACAAGTTCATCTTCTGGTTCAACCCTTCGACTTCCGAAGCCGTGATCGGCCCGTTGCGGGCATCGATCCTTTATGACCTACCGATCTTCCTTGCCTACCTGTCGATCATCCCCGGCATGGCGGTGTTCCTGGTACGCATCGAAACCGACTTCGCCGAGTGGTACGAGCGGGTCTATGACGCGATTCGCGGCGGGGAAACCCTGCAGCACATCGGCTGGCTCAAGGAGCAGATGATTCTGGCGATTCGCCAGGGTCTGATGGAAATCTGCAAGGTCCAGGGGCTGACTCTGGTTCTGCTGTTTCTGCTCGCGCCGCAGTTGTTGTCCTGGCTGGGTATCTCGCACTACTACCTGCCGCTGTTCTACATCGACGTAATCGGCGTGAGCATTCAGGTGGTGTTCATGGCCTTGCTCAACGTTTTCTTCTATCTGGACAAGCGTGCCATCGTCCTCGAACTCTGCGTTCTCTTCGTCCTGGCAAACGGTGCGCTGACCCTGTTCAGCCAGATGCTTGGCCCGACATTCTTCGGCTATGGCTTCACCCTGTCGCTGCTGCTGTGCGTGCTCCTGGGGTTGTATCGTCTCAATGAGGCGCTGGACGATCTCGAGTTCGAAACTTTCATGCTTAGCCGCTGACGGCGGCTGGGTATGGCTTTGCGCCTGAGCCGGCGGCGCAAGCCCCCGTTTGATCATGGCGCAGTGCGTACTGCTACTCCTGGTGGTCCGCCGGCCATACACGCCCGTGGCGACTGGCGCAGTAGTCAATTGACTGAGTGATCCCTATTCATACCTGATCTGCAGACTGAGCAGATTCAAGCACAGAGCCAGCGCCTTGCTGGCCAGCTCCGTCGTCTGCTGCGCCTGCCGCTCTTCTACGTGATGAACGCGATCACCTGTTCTAACGGCCCGTCGCAAATTCCGAGAAAGATTTTCAACTTAAGCCCGGCTTATGCGTTCGTATGGGAGGACAAATGGATAAGTTGTCACTTATCATACGTCCTACAACTGCGCAGGCGGTTGTGGATCCCGGCACCGCAGCCGGGCCTCATTCATTGTCCCGATGGCGCCTTGCCCGCCATTCACTGACAGGAGAACGCCATGCTGAGTCTGACTGGCCACAATTACATCGGCGGTGAGCGCCGCGCCGCCGGCACCGTCGTGCACAAGAGCCTCGACGCCAGCAGCGGTGAAGCGCTGCCGTACACTTTCATCCAGGCCACGCCGGAAGAAGTCGACGCTGCTGCCCAGGCTGCCGCCGCCGCTTACCCGATTTACCGCAACCTGTCGGCCGAGCGCCGCGCCGAGTTCCTCGACGCCATCGCTGACGAACTCGATGCCCTCGGTGATGAGTTTGTCGCCCTGGTCACTCGCGAAACCGCGCTGCCTGCCGGCCGCATCCAGGGCGAACGTGGTCGTACAAGTGGCCAGATGCGCCTGTTCGCCAAGGTGCTGCGCCGCGGTGACTTCTACGGCGCGCGTATCGACCGCGCCCTGCCAGATCGCCAGCCGCTGCCGCGCCCGGATCTGCGTCAGTACCAGATCGGTGTTGGCCCGGTTGCCGTGTTCGGCGCCAGCAACTTCCCGCTGGCCTTCTCCACCGCTGGTGGCGATACCGCCTCTGCTCTGGCTGCCGGTTGCCCGGTGGTGTTCAAGGCGCACAGCGGGCACATGGCCACCGCTGAGTGCGTGGCTGATGCGATCATCCGCGCCGCCGAGAAAACCGGCATGCCGAAAGGCGTGTTCAACATGATCTTCGGTTCCGGTGTCGGCGAAGCGCTGGTCAAGCACCCGGCCATCCAGGCCGTCGGCTTCACCGGTTCGCTGAAAGGCGGCCGTGCCCTGTGCGACCTGGCCGCTGCCCGTCCGCAGCCGATCCCGGTGTTCGCCGAGATGTCCAGCGTCAACCCGGTGGTCATCCTGCCGGGCGCCCTGCAGGCCCGTGGCGCCACCATCGCCAAGGATCTGGCTGCCTCCGTGGTGCTGGGTTGCGGTCAGTTCTGCACCAACCCGGGCCTGGTCATCGGTATCCGTGATGCCGAGTTCAATGACTTCGTCGCTGGCCTGGCCGATGCCATTGCCGCTCAACCGGCGCAGACCATGCTCAACGCCGGCACCCTGCGCAGCTACGTGGGTGGCTTGGCCCAGCTCAACGCCCATGCCAAGGTCACTCACCTGGCCGGTAACGAGCAGTCCGGCAACCAGGCGCAGCCGCAGCTGTTCAAGGCTGACGTGAGCATGCTGCTCGAAGGCGATCACCTGCTGCAGGAAGAAGTCTTCGGCCCGACCACCATCGTTGTCGAAGTGGCCGATCGTGACGAGCTGACCCGCGCGCTGCAAAGCATGCACGGCCAGCTGACCGCGACCCTGATTGCCGAGCGTGACGACCTGCTGGCCTTCCGCGACCTGCTGCCGCTGTTGGAAGTCAAAGCTGGCCGCGTGCTGCTCAACGGCTACCCGACCGGCGTCGAAGTGTCCGACACCATGGTTCACGGCGGCCCGTACCCGGCGACCTCCGATGCCCGTGGCACCTCGGTCGGCACCCTGGCGATCAACCGCTTCCTGCGCCCGGTCTGCTACCAGAACTACCCGGACGAGGTACTGCCGGAGGCGCTGCAGAACGCCAACCCGCTGGGTATCCAGCGTCTGGTTGACGGCGTGCACACCCGTGATGCCCTGAGCTGATCCGAACGCTGCAACGAACAATGCCGCACCCTTGAGGGTGCGGCATTGTTGTTGTGCGCCCAGCATGGGCGCACAACGAAAAAGGCCCCAGGTTTTCACCTGGGGCCTTTCATGATCTGGCGCACTCGGCGGGATTCGAACCCACGACCCCTCCTTCGGAGGGCGGTACTCTATCCAGCTGAGCTACTGGTGCGTATGTGTTGCGGCGGTCTATTTGACCAGGGTTCTACCCCATTTCCACGGACGGCTTGAAAAGGGCTGAAAACTTCAGATCTTGCCGGGCGACTCTACGACGCATACGTGGGTTATGAAACCGCTCGATGTAATCGAATAAATCCGCCCGGGCCTCATCGCGAGTCCGATACGACTGGTGAGCAACACGCTCCCGTTTGAGCTGACCGAAGAAGCCCTCACAGGCGGCGTTGTCGCCGCAATGACCGACGGCACTCATGCTGCAGATCAGCGTGTTGCGATTCAAAAAGCGCTGATAGTCCGCACTGGTGAATTGGCTACCGCGATCCGAATGCAGGATCACTGACCAGTCACCTTGGCGCTGCCAGATCGCCATCTCCACCGCTCGAATCACCATCAGCCGATCTTGGCGGTGGTGCATCGACCAACCGATCACCAGCTTGCTGTACAAGTCGAGCACCACGCATAGGAAGAGTTTGCCTTCCAGTGTGGCTATTTCCGTGATGTCCGTGACCCACTTGCGCTCCGGCTCCTGCGCAGTGAAATCGCGCTCCAGCAGATTTTTCACACCTGCTGGACGGCCGCTGGCGGCTCTTCCAAACCCACGCCTCTTCCGGCGTGGCCAGCCTTGAATTCGCTCAGCCGCTATCAGGCGAGCAACGCGGTTCAGGCTCACAGTTTCGCCCTCGTCGAGCAGATCCTCGTGCATACGTGGCGCTCCGATCACACCACGACTGTCCTCGTGAATCTCTCGAATGCGCTTCACCAAGCGCGCATTCTCTCGAGCGCGGGGGCTTGGATCACGATCCTGCCAGGCGTAATAGCCACTGGCAGAAACCTTAAGGCAACGGCACATCAGGCGTACCGGGTACTCGTTGCGGCAGCGCTGGATCACCGTGTACCGCTCGATGACTCCCTGGCAAAGTACGCTGCCGCGTCTCTTAAAAAATCACGTTCCTTGGTCACTCGGGCCAGCTCGCGCTTGAGGCGGGCAAGCTCCTCATCCCGCGGACTTCCCGTTCCTGGGAAGGCTTTCTCCATACCCGGTTGTGCTTCCCGAACCCAGCGGTTTAGCAAGCTCGGGGCCACTCCAATCTCTTGGGCAATTTGGCGGCAACTGGTCTCTGAACGACGAGCCAGTTCAACGGCTTCCCGCTTGAATTCGGGACTGTATTTCTTGCGTTTCATGAACACTCCTTCTGCTCAATATGAGCTTACTCGAAAGTGTCCGTGTTAACGGGGTAGAACCCCGTGGAATACGATAATCTGGAAATAAAGACGATCTAAGATCGCCCTGGCTCAGGCTTCAAACACCGAGATCTTTCTGAAGCAGAGCGCGGCTCAGCTGAGATCTGATCATGCCAAATATTTGGTTCATCGCATTTTCCCGGGGAAGGCGGCCTTGATTTTCAGGAAGAAGTAATCGACGTCCCTGAAGCCATAGGCCATGCGCTTGATCACCTTGATCCGGTTGTTTACCCCCTCCAGCAGGCTGGTGTGCATGTGGAATCGCGCACTGGCGAGGATGCCCCGAGCATAACGCTGGAGGTTGCGGGCAAAGCGTTGTAGCGGCGCCAGGTCGCTTTCCTGAGCATGCCTAAGCCAAGTTCGCCAGCGCCTCCAGCCCTCCCGTACGCTGGGCGCGTACCAGACCTCCTTCAGTGCATCCTTGAGTACATAGACCGTAGCCAGTGGCTGGTTGGCCGCCAGCAATTCCTGCAGCCGAACAGCATGATCCTCCTTCAGGTTGTCTCGATTGCGCAGCAGCAGCCAACGGCTTTGCTTGACTACTTGGCGAGCGGGCTTGTCATGACGCAAGGCATTGGCCTGGTCTACCCGGATACGGTCGATTACATCGCGCCCGTAGCGGGCGACCACGTGGAACAGGTCGTACACGACTTCCGCCTGTGGACAGTGCTGCTTTACTTCCAAGTCGAAGACCGTGTTCATGTCCATCGCTACAGCCTCGATCTGTTGGCAGTGTTTGCCGAGCTGCTCGAAGAAGGGGCGTATGGCTTTCGGCTGTTGCCCAGGCCAACCCACAGAACACGGGTACGCTCGGCATCCATGATCACCGTCGCGTAACGATGGCCTTTGTGCAGGGCAAACTCGTCCATCACCAGGCGGCGCACATCGCCTGGCTCGAAGGTGCCAAATGCGGCCTGGAGACGCCGCTTGTCCAGCGTCTTGATGGTGTGCCAGTGCAGCCCGGTGAGCTGGCTGACATGGCTGATGGTTAGCAGCTGCAGCAGGCTTTCGATCCAGGTGCACAGCCGGCGGGTCATCCGTGAGGCCGGGGCCAGCCAGGAAATGTGCTCGGTCACTCGCCCACACGTCAGGCAATCCACTCGGCGTACAGGGAGTCGCAACTGGACGCGCTGATCGAACAGATCCCGGTCACGAACGAGGCGAATGCGTCGGTCATGGATCAGAGGGCAGGGCTGCTGACAGCGTCCACAGCATGGAAGCTCGGCTGCTCGGGGCTCAAGAGTCAGCGTGAGGGTTTTTTCGGCGGAATGGCTGCAGGCTACGACGTCGTAGCCTGGCCAGAAGGCAGCAAGATCAATAGGATGCACGGCGACAGCAGGGACAGGTGAAGGGTGTGTTTGGCGACTGCCAATTTACCTGCTTCCCTGTCTGTCAATCCGCTCTTCCCCACGATCCCGCGAAGAACCAAATATTTCGGTCTCGCGCTCGAAGGCAAGCTCACAAGCGAGGAGCTTTTCCTCGCCGCCACTCTTTATCGCTGACCAACGAGAACACTCTCGCTGAATCTACGCCTGTCCTGTCCCTTCGAGAGCGAAGTAAAGCGCGTACAAGAGATATGCATGCAGTGCAGGCAGCGCGTTATTGATTCTGTTGGCTCTTTCTTGGTTGGTCATTATTGTTCCCCCGCAACCCAAGAGTGCGCAGGCTACCAAATTTAGCGATGCTTTTCTGGTGGAAGACTCTGCCCTCGCGGGGGCCAATGCCGTGCAACATGAGTCGAGATTAATACCGCAGCTAGCTCACTTGTCCTTGGCTTTTATCTCGGCGGAGACTTTTCCAAACGACTCCCAATGGCCAACCAGCTCATCCACGCGATCAGGAATGCGCGGTGACTTACTGAGCACTAGGCAGCGGGTCGTGCCCACATACTCCTCAAGGAGGTAGAGCGTATCTCCGACGTCGACGCCCATCTCTTGCAGAACGTCGTCGGGTAGGCGAATAGCACCGTCGCCGTCCCAGTCCTCAATCACTACATGATTCCGCATCTCGACCTCAGGCAGCGGCTGAATGAAGCGTCCGCAGGGGGAGGCAACGGCGAGCCGATGCCAACGAAGTCCCGTGGCGCAGGTCGACAGAATAGCAAAAAGCTCTCGGGCTCAGAGCGTTGTAACGACGCCCCCCTCACCTCAGCCGCAGCTTCTGACATTTGAACTCGCTCCGAGCCTGCCAGGCACCATCGCCCTTAATGGGCAGGAAATCCCGCAATACCACCGGGGAAATTCACTATCCC
This sequence comes from Pseudomonas sp. NY15364, assembly GCF_048068235.1. Taxonomy (NCBI): domain Bacteria; kingdom Pseudomonadati; phylum Pseudomonadota; class Gammaproteobacteria; order Pseudomonadales; family Pseudomonadaceae; genus Pseudomonas; species Pseudomonas sp. NY15364. Next base: position 111,820 of record NZ_JBLUPX010000001.1, read on the forward strand.
CATGCCGCACCCAGCTAATCCACCAGCAGCTCACTGATAGGTCATCGAGACTTCGCTCTATAGCCACCGTGGTTGCACTGGATTGCCGCTGCATGCCAATGTCAGTCCCGCAAAAACCACTGAGCTGCCACATACGCTCACAGGGATCTCTTCGCCGAACTAGCCAAATACACCCTCGTGACGACAGAACCCTCCACCGAATCGCCAATATCTAGCATGCGCCCCCGGAATAAATCGTTAAACCTCGACTGGCCTGGCCTTTCACTCACTCTATTCAAATGACACCGCCCCTGCGGACCATTAAACGGAGCCCAAACCGTTCAAGGCCCAGGTTGTTCAGGAGTGCCTGCAACCTGGTGCGACCGTCTCCAGCGTGGCCATACGCCATGGCATCAACGCCAACGTCATTCGCAAGTGGCTACCGCTTTATCGGGATCAACTGCCAGCGGCGTTGCCGGCGTTCGTTCCTGCGAGGGTTACGCCCAAACGACCAGCTGAAGCAGCGGTGATTATCGAGCTACCGCTGGGCGCGCAATCGGTCACGGTGAAATGGCCAGCCTCCGATCCTGAAGGTTGCGCCCGCTTTGTCCGTGGGCTCGCCCAGTGATCCGCGTGGATAGTATCTGGCTCGCCACCGAACCCATGGATATGCGTGCGGGTACTGAAACCGCGTTGGCCCGCGTGGTGGCTGTATTCGGTGCGGCGAAGCCGCACTGCGCCTATCTCTTCGCCAATCGCCGCGCCAACCGCATGAAAGTGCTGGTGCATGACGGCGTGGGTATCTGGCTCGCCGCACGGCGCTTGCACCAGGGCAAGTTTCATTGGCCAGGCATCCGGCACGGCTCGGAAGTCGAACTCGACACCGAGCAACTTCAGGCTTTGGTGCTGGGTCTACCCCCCCATACCCCCCCCTGCGCAGCAACGCAGCGCGCCTAGGCGCTGGCTTGTGCGTCAATAAGTACCGACGCAGCACTGACGCACTGACGCACTGACGCAGGAATATGACTGGGTGGCTAGCGCTGGAGCTGAACTCGACAGATCCCTGATCGTGCCTGCGCTATAGACCAGCCCCGGCCAGCCTGTACCGAGCAGGTGCCGAGGCATGGGATCCGTTTCGCGGCAGAGTGGCAATTTACGTCGAGTACGGTTGAGGCAGATTGAGTTTTGACCGGAGAATCGAGGGGGCTCGGGGAGCTGGTCAAATTGCCGGAAATGTAACCCCGGTGTAACCCCGGGGTATAAACAAAAAGGCTATGTCTGAGTTAACTGTTGCATATCCCTATACCCCAACGCCTCTTTCAAGCAAATCAATGGGTTGAGCTGTGTTTTGTAGCGCTCAAGCAGGCGGCGCCAGCCCAGATAGTTCGTTAGGTACTTGGTGGCCACACCATGAAAAGGAATCATCCAGCTCTTGAGTCGGCTGTCGTAGGCATTCACGTTCTGGATGTGGAAAGCACCATCAACCCGTCGATTCTGGCTCGGGTTAATCGGTCGGTGAGTGATGCCTTCAACCTTGGCGAAATGGGCGTAGACACCTGCGCTGTCAGTACAGAGAATCGCATCCGCGTCTATCAGCGGGCGTAGCCGCTCCCCTATGTGCTGTGCATCCAGCTTTTCCAACTTGAAGTCTGCCTGCTGACCACTGCGATCTCTTACCACCAGCACAGGAATTTGCTCGGCAGACAGTCCGCGTCGTTTGGCGCTGCCATCGCGCCGACGAGGCGGTCGAGGCAGTTCGCGTTGCCCCTTGAAGGACTCCAGTGGGCTGGCGTCGCCTGCTTGAGCGCTACAAAACACAGCTCAACCCATTGATTTTCCATCGAAAGGTTAAAACCACCGGCTTTCAGCCGGTGAGCTTTAGCGCCACCATGCGGGGCTGGAGGGCAAGCGCATGGATTACAGATACGGCAGTCATACGGTCTACCAGATCGAGTATCACTTTGTTTGGGTGACTAAGTACCGATACAAGGTGCTCAGCGGTGAGGTTGCTGAGCGAGTGCGAGAGCTGGTGAGACAGACGTGCGAAGCATTTGAAATTCTGATTGTGAAAGGTGTGGTGAGCAAGGATCACGTGCATATTCTGGTGAGCAGTCCGCCGAATTTGGCGCCGAGTGAGATCATGAGGCGGATCAAGGGGCGTACGGCGAGCAAGCTTTTCGAGGAGTTTCCCCATCTGAAAAAGCGCTATTGGGGGCAGCATTTTTGGGCTCGCGGGTACTTTTGCGCGACGGTTGGGTAGATGACGGAAGAGATGATCAAGCAGTATCTGGAGCATCATTTTGAGCCGAGCCCGAACGATAATTTCAGGATGGAGCCTGACTGATCCGACGCGTCGTTCAGTCGACGCGTATCCGGACTTTCAGTCCGTAAGTCACTAACCCACCGACTTCAGTCGGTGGTTGTTGAGTTGCTTGAAAGAGGCGTTGGGGTATAGGGATATGCAACAGTTAACTCAGACATAGCCTTGTTTAACCGATCGGAGCAATCAGAACGGCCAATCGCTGCCGGCCTCGTTGGCCGCGGTGCGCAACGCCGCCAGCACATCCTCCGGCAGCTCCAGCCCCTGCTCGAAGGCCTTGGCCCGGCGCGCGATACCGGCATGACCCGGCATACGCACCGGGCTCTGCGCCACGCGCGGGCGGCTTTCCAGACAGGCCGCGACGAAGTGATCCATCTCTGCTTTCAGCTCATCGACGCCACCGAAGAACGCTGGGTCGAAGGTCAGCACGGTCACCGCAGCGCCCCATTGCTTGACCCCGTCCTTGCGCCCGAAACCGCCCAAACCGGCAGTCAGCGCCTCGACCATGGTGCCAAGGGCGAAGCCCTTGTGGCCGAACTCCAGGCTGCCCAGTGGCAAGATCGCGCCCGGCGGCGTGCTGAAGTAGGCCGCTGTGTCGCGGGTCGGCTGGCCATCCTGGCCGATCAGCGCGGCATGTTCCAGCTTGCCGCCGGCCTGGTGGGTCTTGTTCAACAGGCCATTGGTGATGGTCGACATGCTGACGTCGATGAGGATCGGCTTCTCGCCGGTGGGAATGCCGATGCCCAAGGGGTTGGGCGTGTACACCGGGTCGAGGCCGCCATGCGGTGCCACCGAGGCCACGGCCGGGTCGGAAGTGAGTACCAGCGGAATCAGGTTCTGCTCGGTGTAGCGCTGCAGGTAGGCCGCCAGGCAGGCGATATGGTGCGAGCGACGGATGGTCGCCACACCGATACCGAAGGTGCGGGCGGCTTGGGCGGTGAAGTCCAGTGCTTGCTCGACGCAGTAGGGGCCGAGCAGGTAGTCAGCGTCGTAGAGCCGCGCTGCCGGCGTCTGGCGCATGATCTGCAGGCTGTCGGCGTTACCTTTGGCCTGGCCGCTGCGCAAATCCTTGAGGTAGCCCTGGGCCAGTTTCACACCGTGGGTGTGATGACCGAGCAGGTCACCTTCGACCAGTACACGGCTGACCACGCTGGCGACCTCGGGGCTTACGTCAGCGCCGAGAAAGAGTTGCTGGATGAAATGTTCCAGTTGTTCAGGGGCGATGCGGCTCATTCGATAGCTTCCTTGGACGAGGGCAGGGCGCGTGGGTAGCGCATGCGCCAGTACTTGGCGAGCAACGGGAACAGGGCCACCAGCAGTACGAGCGAGGCCAGGCCGATGCTGATCGGGCGCTCGACGAAGGCCAGCAGATTGCCGTTGGCCTTGATCATCGAGGTCATGAAATTGCTTTCCAGAATATTGCCCAGCACCAGACCCAGGATCGCCGGGGCGATGGGGAAGTCGGCGCTGGCGATCAGGTAGGCGACCACGCCGCAGATCAACATGATCCACACGTCGGTGATGCTGTTGTTGATGGCAAAGGCGCCGACGATGCAGAAGCACAGGATGATCGGCATCAGCACACGGGTTGGCGTGATGGCAAAGACGTGGGCGCTGCGAATCGCCAGGTAGCCGATGGGGATCAGGATCAGGTTGGCGACGAAGAATGCGGTGAACAGACCGTAGGCCATGGCGCTGTTGTCCATGAAGATGGTCGGGCCGGGGTTCATGCCCTTCATGTACAGCACGCCGATCACGATGGCGGTGATCGAGTCGCCTGGAATGCCGAACACCAGAGCAGGCACCCAGGCACCCGCTACCGCAGCGTTGTTCGCCGAGCCGGCGTCGACCAGACCCTCGATATGACCTTTGCCATAGGCTTCGGGTGTCTTCGAGCGTTTCTTGCTGACGGCGTAGCAGATCCAGGCGGCGATGTCCGCGCCGGCACCCGGCAGTGCGCCGATGAAGGCGCCCAGGCTGCTGCCGCGGATCACGTTCTTCCAGTAGCGCTTGAGGTGCATCGGCACCAGGCCGAAGACGCTGCCGCTCTGGGGGGCGATGTCCTGGGCCGAGCCGTTGTCATTGGCCTTGTCCCTCGGTTGAGCGTAGAGCTTCATGACCTCGTACATGGCGAAGAAGCCGATCATCACCGGAATGAAGTTGATCCCGGCCATCAGGTCCGGCACGTCGAAGGTGAAGCGCGGCGCACCGGTGACCAGGTCCAGGCCGACGGTGGCCAGCAGCAATCCGACCAGCAGTGACAGGAATCCCTTGATCGCCGAACCGGTGGAGATGAACACCGCGCTGCCGAGGCCAAGCACGGCCAGCCAGAAGTATTCGAAGGAGCTGAAATTCAGCGCGAACTCGGCCAGCGAAGGCGCAATCATCACCAGCACCAGGGTGCCGGTCAGACCGCCGATCACCGAGCAGGTGACGTTTACCCCCAATGCTTCGCGGGCACGACCCATACGCCCGAGCGCGGCCGAGTCGGCGACGTAGGCCGCTGATGCCGGTGTGCCGGGGATGTTCAGGTAGGTGCCGGGGATGTCGCCGGCGAAGATCGCCATGGCCGCAGTGGTGATGATCGCGGCGATGGCGGCAGTGGGCTCCATGGCGAAGGTGATGGGCACCAGCAACGCAACGGCCATGGTGGCCGAAAGGCCTGGAATGGCGCCGACGAAAACGCCGAACAGCGCTGCAATGATGATCACAAACAGCGTCTGGAAATTGAAAACGAGCAAGATGCCGTCGAGTAGTTCGTTCATGCGTGTTTCCTCAGAAACCCAGAGGGCCGACGGGCAAAGGGACCTTGAGCAGGTGGCCGAAGGACAGGCTGATCACCGCCGTGGCCAGCGCAGCGATGACGATGGCGGGCAGTACGCGAACACCGCGTTGCACAAGCAGCACCAGCATGATCAGCAGCATCATCGTGGCCGCGCCCAGCACGTCGCTGAGGTAGATGTAGGCCACCACCAGGATGCCCGGCAGAATCACCGCGAAGCTGGGCAGGGGCAGGCGGGGTGTGCTTTGGTCCGGCCCACTGGCGCGCAGCTGGCGCAGGGCGCTGATGCTTAGCAGCAGACCGCCTACGGTCATGCCGATGGCAATCAGGGAAGGAAACAGGTCGGCCCCGTACTGCATGCCCGGTACGGCGGGGAACTCACGCGCGAGCAGCCATACGGTGATGCCAAGGGCGATGAAAATGATGCCGAACAGAAGGTCTTTCATGGTGCGTTCTCGAACTGCTGGAACAAAAGCATGCGACGCCCCGACGGGGCGTCGCATCGGATGAAGTCACTTCTTCATGCCGATCTTTTCGATGATGCCGCCCATGTACGCGTTGTTGTCGACCAGGAATTTCTTGAAGTCCTCGCCCTTGTGCCATTCGACGCCGAAACCCTGGCGCTTCATGAAGTCCTGGTAGAACTCGCTGTTGTAGGCCTTCTCCAGGGCGTCCTCGAGCTTGGCCACCACGGCCGGGTCCATGCCTTTGGGGCCGGCGACACCGCGCCACTCACCCAGCGAGTAGTCGCTGCCGATGCTCTCCTTGATCGTCGGGATATCTGGGAAGGCCGGGTTGCGCTCGGGGGAGAGAATCGCCAGGCCCTTGGCCTTGCCGGCTTCGATCATCGAGCGGGCTTCGGGTACTGAGGACGGGACGAGTTCGATGCTGCCAGCGGCCAGTTCGACCATGGCCGGAGCCGCGCCCTGGCTGGGAATCCAGGTGACCTTGTTGGGCTCGATGCCGCGATCCATCAGCAGGCCGGCGAAGGCCACATGCCAGATGCCGCCCAGGCCGGTACCGGAAGCCTTGAAGGTACCCTTCGGCTTGTCGGCGATGTCCTTCAGGAGCTCTTCGACGTTGCTGTACGGCGCATCGGCGCTGACCTGTACGCCCGGGTAGTCGTAGTTGGTCATGGCCAGGGGCGTGAAGTCCTCGTGGGTGATCTTGGTCAGCCCCTGCCAGTGCATCATGTTCAGCTCACCGGTCACGAATCCCAGGGTGTAGCCGTCGGGTTTGGCGCTGGCCATTACCGTGTGGCCCACCACGCTGCCACCGCCGGGACGGTTGACCACGTTGATGGTGACGCCCAACTCCTTCTCCAGCGCCGTGGCGATACCGCGTGCGGCAGAGTCGCTGCCGCCACCGGCGGCCCACGGCACGATCAGCTGGATGGGTTTGTTCGGGTATTCGGCCATGGCTGCCACTGGGGCGCCTAGAAGGGAAAAGCCGAGGGCGAGGCTGAGCGGGCGAAGCAGAGTGCTTAGCTTGATCATGAAAGGTCACCTATTGAAGTTATTTTGAGTGAGGTGCAGCTAGGTTCCGCTTGAACGAGTCGGCCAGGCAGATGGCACGGCGTGGAATCAAAGCCAGGCCGAAACTAGGCAACTCTGGTGGAGGTGTCTAATGAGGCTTTCTCATCGAATCATAACTAGGGGTTATTCGCTGATGATTCGTCGCGAATGGCTGCCCGCAATGCCTCTATGAAGTCGCGGACTGCGGAGGATATGGGCTCGTCCTTGCGCAGCAGCACACCGTAGGCCAGTGGCGGCGGCGCCAGGTTTGTCTGTACCTGTTTCAGGCTGCCGTCGAGCAGGTTCTGTCGCACCACGGCTTCTGGCAGCAGGGCCAGGGTGTCGCTGTTGCACAGCAGTTTCAGCGTGGTTTGCACGGAGGTGGTTTCGATGCTGTTCGCTGGCGGGTTGACCCCGGCGTCGCTGAACGACTGCTCCAGCGATTGACGCAGCGGGGTGTTGAGTGGGTAGAGCACCCAGGGCCATTCGGTCAGTTGCGCCGGGCTGACGCGTTGCCGCGCGCAGAGCGGGTGTTCGGGGCGGGCGATGAGCAGGAAGGGTTCTTCGGCCAGCGCGGTGAAATCGAAGCGCTGGCGCTGCGGATGATCGGTGAAGCGCCCGACCACCAGGTCCAGCTGCTTGTGCTCCAGCAACTTGAGCAGATGGTCACTGGTGTCCTCCAGCAGTTCGATGGTCAGCAGCGGGCGCCTGCCTTTCAGGCGCAACAGGGTTTCAGGCAGGGCGTGGGCAGTGGCGGCGAAGATGGCGCCCACCTTGAGGTAGCCATGGCCGCCCTGGCGCAGGCTTTCCAGGCGATAGCTGAAGGTCTGGCAATCATTCAGGGCGCGCTGTGCATAGGCGATCACTTCCGCGCCCAGCTCGGTTGCCGGCAGTTCGCGGTTGAGACGTTCGAACAGGGTGAAGCCGAACTGGTTCTCGATGTCGCGCAGCATCTTGCTCACCGCAGGCTGGCTCAGCCCCAGCTGCTGGGCGCTGCTGTGCATGTTGCCGGTGCGGGCCAGGCTGTCGATCAAGGCCAGGTGGCGATAGCGCAGCCAGTTGTGAAGCGTCGGGAGATTGCCGGTTTGGCTCATGACGGATGTGCTCAGAAAGACTCGATAACCGGATCATATCGCGTACTGACTAATAGTCATTGGTGGTTATCGCGATTGGGGGGATAAGGTCGGCCGGCCTGACTGCACCACTGGGTGCCCCTGCAGGCATCCCCTTCGCATAACAAGACGGACACTGCCATGTCACATGCTCTCAGCCTTTCGACCAGTAACACTTTGCCATCCGACGGCCTGCGCGGAACCCTCGTCGGCCGGGCCTGGCTGCCCGGAGAGCACGCGGGGCCTGCGCCTATCCTGCTGCGTGAAGATGGCGTCTACGATCTTTCCACTCTCGCGCCGACCCTCAGCGGGCTGTTCGAGCGCGAGCAGTTGTTGGCCAGTCTGGCGAGCGTTGGCGGCAGCCCGTTGTGCAGCGTCGAGGCATTGCTGTGCAACAGCGGTGCTGATTTCAATCCACAGCTGCCCAGCCTGCTGGCGCCGGCCGATCTGCAAGTGCTCAAGGCTGCCGGCGTCACCTTCGCGTCCAGCATGGTCGAGCGTGTGATTGAGGAGCGCGCCGGTGGTGACGCCAGCCTGGCCGAAGGTGTGCGAGCCAAGGTCAGGCAGGTACTGGGCGACGATTTCGCCAGCATCAAGCCGGGCTCGGAGAAGGCCCAGCAGGTCAAGGCGCTATTGCAGGAACAGGGCCTGTGGTCGCAGTACCTGGAAGTCGGCATCGGCCCGGATGCCGAGATTTTCACCAAGGCACCGGTACTGGCTGCCGTTGGCAGCGGGGCGGAGATCGGCATTCATCCCGGCTCGGTGTGGAACAATCCGGAGCCGGAGGTCGTGCTGGCCGTCAACAGCCGGGGCGAGGTGCTGGGTGCAACCCTGGGCAACGACGTCAACCTGCGGGATTTCGAAGGCCGCAGTGCCCTGTTGCTGAGCAAGGCCAAGGACAACAATGCCTCATGCGCCATCGGCCCGTTCATCCGCCTGTTCGACGATACCTTCAGCCTCGATGATGTGCGCAACACGGTGGTTCGCCTGCGCGTCGAGGGCACTGACGGCTATGTGCTAGAAGGCACCAGCTCCATGGACAAGATCAGCCGCGATCCGCTGGATCTGGTCGGCCAGGCGCTCAACCGCAATCACCAGTATCCGGATGGCTTCCTGTTGTTTCTCGGCACCCTGTTCGCGCCGACCGAGGATCGTGATGCGCCGGGTGGCGGCTTCACCCACAAGCTCGCCGATCGGGTGATCATCAGCAGTGAGCAACTGGGCGCCCTGCACAACAGCGTCAACCACAGCGACAAGGCGCCGGTCTGGCAATTCGGTCTCAACGCGCTGATCAACAACCTGGCGGCACGCGGCCTGGTCTGATGCTCAGGTGTTGCCCTGCGCCGGTGTGAGCTGCTCGATGAACAGGCGGCTGATCGAAGACAGGCTGACACCGCGCCGGGTGATCAGCTGATACGGCTCGCTGCGGCTCTTCAGTTGCAGCGGCAGGATGCAGGTCATGCCGAAACCGGTGCAGAAGCGCGCCACGTCTGTCGACAGCAGGGCGACCAGTTCCGGGTTCTTCTGCAGCAGCGACAGGGTGGTGAAGGCCGAGGTGGTTTCCAGCAGGTGCAACGGGAAGCGTAGCCCCGCCTGCTGGAATTCCCGCTCCAGTGAAAGGCGCATCGGCATGTTGGCCGAGTAGACCACCCAGCGGCTGTCAGCCAGCTCGGCCAGTTCCAGTTGCGCGCGGCCGGCCAGCGGATGATCACGGTTGGCGACCACGGCCAGGGTTTCGTCACGCACGTCGACGCAGTCGTATTGCTCCGGCTGGCGGCTGATGCTGGTACGACAGATCGCCAAATCCAGACGACCCTGGTCGAGCAGGCTGAGCAGGCGCGCACTGGTGTCTTCGACGATTTCCACTGAAAGATCCGGGTGCTCCTCCAGCAGCCGGGTCAGCGCATCCGTCATGAACGGCACTGCGCCCATGATCACGCCGACCGACAGCCGTCCGCCGTGGCCCTGGAGAATACCCAGCATTTCCTCGCGCAGATGGGTCAGGTCGGTCTGGATCAGCTTGGCATAGCGAATTGCGCAATGCCCCAGCTCGTTGGCCTCCAGGCCGCGGTTGGTGCGTACGAAAAGCGGCGCGCCCAGCGTGGTCTCTATTTCCTGCAGCGCCTTGGTTGCCCCGGGTTGGCTGATCGAGACCAGTTCCGCGGCTTTGATCAACGAGCCCTGCTCGCCAAGGGCGATCAGTAGACGCAGTTGGCGGAAGCGCAGGCGGGAAAAAATGGAGGACACCGATGGCAGCATATATAGCTTTCCCTTATAGCAGTATCAGCGCCTCTCATTAGTCAGGGGCGCCTCTATCTCATAGTTTGTCAGGGTGGCAAGGCTATCCGTGAGAGTGTCCGAGTGATCTTACTCGACGTTTTCCGCTGCCTGCTAATACAAAAAACAAAGCAGAGGCTTCCCATGGCACTTATTAACTACCTCACCCAAGTCCAGTTCGGCTACGACGCCCTCGGCCAGTTGGCTGCCGAGTGTCAGCGCATTGGTATCACTCGGCCCTTTATCGTCACCGATACCGGGGTGCGTGCTGCAGGTATCGTCGACAAGGTGCTGGCGCAACTGGCCGAGCCTGCCGTTGCCGAGGTATTCGACCAGACGCCGCCGAACCCGAATGAAGGTGTGGTGCGTGCTGCGGCTGCGCGTTATCGCGATGGCGGCTTCGACGGCATCATCGCGGTCGGTGGCGGTTCTTCCATCGACCTGGCCAAGGGTGTTGCCGTATGCGGCACCCATGAAGGCCCGCTGAAGCAGTTCGCCGTCATCGAAGGTGGGCTGACCCGCATCACCGCCGCCACCGCGCCGGTAATCGCCATCCCCACCACCGCCGGCACCGGCAGCGAAGTCGGTCGTGGCGCCATCCTGATTCTCGATGATGGGCGCAAGGTCGGTGTCATCTCGCCCTACCTGATCCCGCGTTCGGCGATCTGCGATCCCGAACTGACCCTCGGCTTGCCGGCGCAACTGACCGCTGCCACGGGCATGGATGCCATCGCCCACTGCCTGGAAACCTTCATGGCGCCGGCGTTCAACCCACCCGCCGACGGCATCGCCCTGGATGGTTTGTGGCGCGCCTGGCGGCACATCGAGCGTGCAACCCGTACCCCCGGAGATCGCGAGGCGCGGCTGAACATGATGAGCGCCTCGATGCAGGGCGCCCTGGCCTTCCAGAAGGGCCTGGGTTGCGTGCACAGCCTCAGCCACTCCCTCGGTGGCATCAACCCGAGGCTGCACCATGGCACCCTCAACGCGGTATTCCTGCCGGCGGTGATCGCCTTCAACGCGCAGTCCGATTCGGTACGCGACGAGCAGAAGCTGCAGCGCATCGCGCAGGCCATGGGCTTGGGTAGCACCGAGGAAATCATTCCGGCAATCCGCGAGATGAATCGTCGCCTCGGCATGCCGGCGGGTCTGGCAGAGATGGGCGTGGATGAGTCGATGTTCCCGGCGATCATCGAAGGGGCGCTGGCCGACCATAGCCACAAGACCAACCCGCGTCTGGCGAGTGCTGAGGACTACGCCGAGTTGCTGCGCCAGTCCATGTGAGGGGCGGTCTATGCGCCTTCGTAGAGGGCGTCCTGCTCGCTGCGCAGGTGTTCCAGCAGCAGACTCGCCAGTGGTGACAGGCTGCTGCCGCGGCGATGGATGATCGAGCATGGCTCGTTGCGCGACTGCAGTTCCAGCGGCAGTCGACGCAGCAGGCCGAAGCCTTCGCTGGAGCAGGCGATGGAGTAGGGCATCACCGCCACCAGCTGTGGGTCCTCCTGCAGCAGGCTGAGCATGGTGAAGGTCGACGAGGTTTCCAGCGGGTAGCGGGGAAACTCCAGGCCGGCCTCGCCGAATTCGCGCTCCAGCACCGTGCGCATCGGCGTGCCGGTGGGGTAGACCACCCAGCTGCAGTCGCGCAGATCGGCCAGGCTCAGCGCGGGGTTGCCCTGTTGCCGATGCTGCGGGGCGGCCACCAGCGTCAGGCGCTCGGCGTGCAGGCTCAGACACTCGTAGGCGTCCGGATGCTGGCTGCCACTGGTGCGGGCGATGGCCAGATCCAGGCGGCCTTCATCGAGCAGCTTGAGCAGTCGCGGGCTGATCTCCTCGACGATCTGCACGGAAATATCCGGCTGCGCCTGGCGCAGCCGGGTGAGGGCGCGCAGGACCAGCGGCACCGAGCCGGCGATGGTGCCCACTGCCAGGTGACCACCATGGCCCTGGAGGATGCCCTGCATCTCGTCGTGCAGGTGTGCCAGGTCGTTGTGGATAAGGCGCGCGTAGCGGATCACGCAGCGGCCCATGTCATTGGCCTGCAGGCCCTGGGCCGTGCGTATGAACAGGGGCGTGCCGAAGGTGGTTTCGATCTCGTGCAGCGCCTTGGTCGCACCCGGCTGGCTGATGGCGATGCGCTCGGCGGCACGGTGCAGGGTGCCCAGCTCGTCGAGGGCGATCAGCAGACGCAACTGGCGAATACGCAGGCGTGAAACGATGTAGTTCAGTGGCTGCAACATAGGGGGATGACGAAAAGTTATCACCTAATCAGAAGCTTTCATTAGGCAGCACTGCGGGCAATTTTTAAAGTGCTGGCCAAGCAACGCCGCAGGGTCGGCGCAAGAACAACCGGACAAGAACAACAGGAGCACAGCGATGCGGTTGATTCAGTTTGAGAACGAACAGGGCCAGCGCCAGGTCGGCGTCGTCGGTGACTCACGCATCAGCGTGGTCAAGGGCGTCAGCAGCACTCGTGAGCTGGCGCTGCAGGCGATCCGTAACGGTCACGGCCTGATCGCCGAGATCGAGCGTTTGGGCGTCGAACAGGGCCCGGTCTACGCCGAGTTGATCGAGCAGAAGCGTCTGCTGGCTCCGCTGGATCACAGCGATCCGGCTCACTGCCTGATCTCCGGTACCGGTCTGACCCATCTGGGTAGCGCCTCCACGCGCGACAAGATGCACCAGCAGGTGGAAGCGCAGCAGGCCGAAGGCAAGCTCACCGACACCATGCAGATGTTCCAGTGGGGCATGGCCGGCGGTCGCCCGGCTGCAGGCAGCGAAGGCGCACAGCCGGAGTGGTTCTACAAGGGGGACGGCAGCATCGTGGTTCGCCCCGGTGAGGACTTCCCGGTGCCGGACTTCGCCGAAGACTTCGGTGAGGAGCCCGAGCTGACAGGCCTCTACGTGATTGGCGACGATGGCCAGCCCTATCGCATCGGCTTCGCGCTGGGCAACGAGTTCTCCGATCACGTGGTCGAGCGCAAGAACTACCTGTACCTGGCTCACTCGAAGCTGCGCTTCTGCTCCTTCGGCCCGGAAATGCTGATCGGCGAGCTGCCGCGTCACCTGTCCGGTATCAGCCGCATCCGTCGTGGCGACCAGGTGCTGTGGGAGAAGGAGTTCCTCTCCGGCGAGGACAACATGTGCCACAGCCTGGAGAACCTCGAGTACCACCACTTCAAGTATCGCCAGTTCCTGCGTCCGGGTGACGTGCACGTGCACTTCTTCGGCACTGCGACCCTGTCGTTCGCCGACGGCATCAAGGCGCAACCTGGGGATACCTTCGAAGTCAGCCTGGATGCGCTGGGCGAGCCGCTGCGCAACGGGATCAGCGTGCATGCGCCAGCGGTGAAGGTCGGCGGTGTACGTCAGCTGTAAGGATCTGCCAGGCCCGGCAGCACTGCTGTCGGGTCGAAATTCCGCTCGGCGGATTCGGATTGCGCCCTCACAAGGGGACGAATGCCGAAGTTATCACTTATCATACGTCTGACAACTGTATAGCCAGTTGCCAATCCCTGGCCCAAAAAGCCGGGGCCTCATTCATTTTCATTGTCCCTGGCGGCGACCCCGTCGCCCCACCTGACAGGAGAACGCCATGCTGAGTCTGACTGGCCACAATTACATTGGCGGTGAGCGCCGCGCTGCCGGCACCGTCGTGCACAAGAGCCTCGACGCCAGCAGCGGTGAAGCGCTGCCCTACACCTTCATCCAGGCCACAGCCGAAGAAGTCGACGCTGCTGCCCAGGCTGCCGCCGCCGCTTACCCGATTTACCGCAACCTCTCGGCCGAGCGCCGCGCCGAGTTCCTCGACGCCATCGCTGACGAACTCGATGCCCTCGGTGATGAATTCGTCGCTCTGGTCACCCGCGAAACCGCACTGCCGGCGGCCCGTATCCAGGGCGAACGTGGTCGTACAAGTGGCCAGATGCGTCTGTTCGCCAAGGTGCTGCGTCGTGGTGACTTCTACGGTGCGCGCATCGACCGCGCCCTGCCGGATCGCCAGCCGCTACCGCGTCCGGATCTGCGTCAGTACCAGATCGGTGTTGGCCCGGTTGCCGTGTTCGGTGCCAGCAACTTCCCGCTGGCCTTCTCCACCGCGGGTGGCGATACCGCCTCTGCGCTGGCTGCCGGTTGCCCGGTGGTGTTCAAGGCGCACAGCGGCCACATGGCCACCGCTGAGTGCGTGGCCGACGCAGTGATTCGCGCCGCCGAGAAAACCGGCATGCCCAAGGGCGTGTTCAACATGATCTTCGGTGGCGGCGTCGGCGAGATCCTGGTCAAGCACCCGGCCATCCAGGCTGTCGGCTTCACCGGTTCGCTGAAAGGCGGCCGCGCCCTGTGTGATATGGCCGCTGCCCGTCCACAGCCGATTCCGGTATTCGCCGAGATGTCCAGCGTCAACCCGGTGATCGTCCTGCCGGGCGCCCTGAAAGCGCGTGGTGCCACTGTCGCCAAGGAGCTGGCGGGCTCCGTGGTACTGGGCTGCGGTCAGTTCTGCACCAATCCTGGCCTGATCATCGGCATTCGCAGCGCCGAGTTCAGCGAGTTCGTCGCCGGCCTGGCCGATGCCATCGGCGCACAACCGGCACAGACCATGCTCAACGCCGGCACCCTGCGCAGCTACGCCAACGGTGTGGCGCAGCTCAAAGGCCATGCAAAAGTCAGCCACCTGGCGGGCAACGAGCAGGCCGGCAACCAGGCGCAACCGCAACTGTTCAAGGCTGACGTGAGCATGCTGCTCGAAGGCGACCATCTGCTGCAGGAAGAAGTCTTCGGTCCGACCAGCATCGTCGTCGAAGTGGCCGACAGCGCCGAGCTGACCCGTGCCCTGCAGAGCATGCACGGCCAGCTGACCGCGACCCTGATCGCCGAGCGTGCAGACCTGAGCGCCTTCCGCGACTTGCTGCCGCTGCTGGAAGTCAAAGCCGGTCGTGTGCTGCTCAATGGCTACCCGACTGGCGTTGAAGTCTGCGACGCCATGGTGCATGGCGGCCCGTACCCGGCGACTTCCGACGCTCGCGGCACTTCGGTCGGTACCCTGGCGATCCACCGCTTCCTGCGTCCGGTCTGCTACCAGAACTACCCGGACGAGGTACTGCCGGAGGCGCTGCAGAACGCCAACCCGCTGGGTATCCAGCGTCTGGTTGACGGTGTGCACACCCGTGATGCCCTGAGCTGAGTCTTTCAGCTCGACCCCATGATGCTGCGCCCGTCCCGGCGCAGCGTTATCCCTCGCGGTGCTTTGGCACCGCTTTTTTTAACCTGTCGAAGAGAACAACAAGATATGACACCTACTTTCTGCCGTACCCCACTGTTTGCCGCCTGTAGCCTGGTCAGCGCCATCGCTGCTCTACCTTTTGGCAATGTCCACGCCGCCGGCTTCGTCGAAGATGCCAAGGTCACCCTCGGCCTGCGCAACTACTACTTCAACCGCAATTACCTCAACGGCACCGACCCGCGAATTCAGGGCGAACTCCAGGGCCAGGCCGAAGGCTGGACGCAGAGCTTCATCCTCGATGCCCGCTCCGGCTACACCCAAGGCACCGTCGGCTTCGGCCTCGACGTGCTGGGCCTGTACAGCATCAAGCTGGACGGCAACCGTGGCGCCGCCAATACCCAGCTGATGCCGATCCACGATGACGGCCAGGCGGCTGATCAGTTCGGCCGTACTGCTGTGGCCGCCAAAGCCAAGCTCTCCAAGACCGAACTGAAGGTCGGCGAGTGGTTCGCCGTGCTGCCGATGCTGCGTGCCGACGACGGCCGCTCGCTGCCGCAAACCTTCCAGGGCGCACAGCTGACGTCCAACGAGATCGATGGCCTGACCCTGTACGGCGGCCAGTTCTGGAAGAACAGCCAGCGTAACGATGCCAGCCGCGAAGAGATGGCGTTCAACTCGGGCACTCCCTTTGGTCTCGTCGAGGGCGATGACTTCAACTTCGCCGGTGGTGAGTACCGTTTCAACGGCAACAACACCATGGTCGGCGCCTGGCATGCCCGCCTGGAAAACGTCTATCAGCAGAGCTACGTGCAACTGACCCACAGCCAGCAGGTTGGTGACTGGGTACTCGGTGCCAACCTGGGTTACGTCACCGGCAAGGAAGAAGGCTCGGCCAAGGCCGGCAACCTGGACAACAAGGTCTATCAGGGGGCGTTCACTGCCAAGACCGGCAACAACACCTTCATGGTTGCTTACCAGAAGCTCAGCGGTGATACCAAGTTCATGCGTGTCGACGGCACCAGCGGCGGCACTCTGGTCAACGACGGTTTCACCAACAGCTATGACAACCCGGAAGAGCGCTCCTGGCAGGTTCGCCATGACTACAACTTCGCCGGCCTCGGCATCCCCGGTCTGACCCTGATGAACCGTTACGTCAGCGGCGATAACATCAAGACCGCCAACCGTGACAACGCCGAAGAGTGGGGCCGCGAATCCGAGCTGGCCTACACCATCCAGGAAGGCACGCTGAAGAACCTGAGCATCCGCTGGCGCAACTCCGACGTGCGCCGCGACGTGGGCCAGGATCTGCACGAGAACCGTCTGATCATCAACTACCCGCTGTCGATCCTGTAAGACGAGCGCAGGGCGAGCAACCGCTCGCCCTGCGCTCACTCCCTCGTTCAACGCGCTGCCTGCGTCTTCTCCACCGCCTGAATGATCACCTTGGCTACATCGCTTGGGCGCGACTGCTGCGGTACGTGGCTGGCTGCGATCTCGGTGGTCTGCGCGCCGATCTTCTTGGTGAAGTCGCGTTGCATCTGCGGCACGATCATGCGGTCATCGCTGGCGACGAGGTACCAGGACGGCTTCTGCTTCCAGGCCGCGACGCTGGTGCGCTCATCGAACGCTGCCGCGCGTATCGGGCCTTGCGTGGTGGTCATCACCGCCGTCTGCGCGGCTGGCAGGTCCTGGGCGAAGTCGGCGGCCATGCCCTGCGGTGTCAGGTAGAGGAAGCCATTCTTGTCCGCAGCGATCTGGCTCGAACCCGGCGCGGTGGGGTAACCAGGCGCTGACCAAGCTCTTCCTGGAGACCCGTCCGGAAACCACGCCGAAACTGATTGGCGATGTGGTCGAGCAGATCGACAAAATCGTGAAAGTCACTCGTTTTGAAGGCTGGCAGAACTCCAACAGCGGCCCGCGTGAAATCCAGAAGGCTCTGATGCTGACCCTGGCGCAGTTTGGTTTGAGCAAGGACAAAAGTCTGTTTGAAAAGGCTTATGCCTATATTGAAGGTCATTACTGACCCAGCATGTAGCCAGCTGCAAGCTTACGCAGATAAACGAAAAGGCTCTGTCTGAGTTAGCTGTTGCATATCCCTATACCCCAACGCCTCTTTCAAGCAAATCAATGGGTTGAGCTGTGTTTTGTAGCGCTCAAGCAGGCGGCGCCAGCCCAGATAGTTCTTTAGGTACTTGGTGGCTACACCATGAAAAGGAATCATCCAGCTCTTGAGTCGGCTGTCGTAGGCATTCACGTTCTGGATGTGGAAAGCACCATCAACCCGTCGATTCTGGCTCGGGTTAATCGGTCGGTGAGTGATGCCTTCAACCTTGGCGAAATGGGCGTAGACACCTGCGCTGTCAGTACAGAGAATCGCATCCGCGTCTATCAGCGGGCGTAGCCGCTCCCCTATGTGCTGTGCATCCAGCTTTTCCAACTTGAAGTCTGCCTGCTGACCACTGCGATCTCTTACCACCAGCACAGGGATTTGCTCGGCAGACAGTCCGCGTCGTTTGGCGCTGCCACCGCGCCGACGAGGCGGTCGAGGCAGTTCGCGTTGCCCCTTGAAGGACTCCAGGAAGAAGGTTTCATCTGCTTCAACAATGCCTGACGCGTGCTGGGCCTGGTGATCGGCAATCCGCGAAAGAAACCTATGTCGCCACAGGAAAGCTGTGTTTTTGCTGACGCCACAATGAACGGCGGCCTTGCGCACGCTCAGGCTCTGGGTCAGTGCGTCCGCATAGTCTTGCCAGAGATGGCGCTTTCTCAGTCGCGCCATTGGGGGGCCTGTCAGGGCATTGCTGGTTTTACCGCAAACCTTGCAGCGGTATCGCGGCAAGTCACCACTGGAAGCCCAGGGGCGCAGTTCCCGCGATTGACAATGCGGGCAATGACTTGGGGCCTTGATTGCGTCCTGCGAGTGCCTGGCAGCTGGCAAGAGCTTGGATCTCAACTGGTCGCGTTGCTCTGGGTTGAGGCTGGAGAGCTGTGCCATCCACCGCGAAAACTGAACCGCTTTCATGATAGATCCCTCATGCTGGGAAAGATCACGATTCAGTTTAGACCACTGCAACAGCTAACTCAGACAGAGCCTAAAAAATAGCCGGGAGCCATTTTCAACGTGGCGTGCGAAGCCCCCGAAAGGGTGGCTACCAAGGATGGCAGGTCATAAAAAGCTGCCTCGCACCTGAAGATTCGTGGGTGGGTGCGAGGCAGTTGGAAAACTAGCGACGAATGGCTTCGGCCAAGCCGCGCCATACGGGATCGTGGATCAGATCGGGTGTCAGTTCCTCCAGGCTGCGGCAGCCCAGCAGCCCCAGGGAACGGTCCATCTCGCTACGCAGGATCTCGATCGCGTGACTGGCCCCCGGGCCTTTGCCCGCGGCCAGGCCATACAGACCCGCACGCCCCAGGAACACCCCATCGGCGCCCAACAGGCGGGCCTTGAGAATGTCCGTGCCGCGGCGGAAGCCACCATCTAGGAATACGCTGACACGCCCCTTGAGCTGCCGCGCGATGAGCGGCAGCACCTCCATGGCCGACACTGCGCCATCGAGCTGGCGACCGCCATGATTGGACAGCACCACGCCATCGACGCCGTACTTGAGTGCATGGGGCGCATCGTCCGGATGCATCAGGCCCTTGATGATGAGTTTTCCGGGCCACAGGTCGCGCAACCAGGCGATGTCCTGCCAGCTCAGGGTGGCGTCCAGCTCCTGGCCGATGGCACTGGCCGCGCCTTTCACCGAGTCTTGTCCTGGCTTCAACAGATTGCCCAGGTTCTTGAAGCGCGGCACGCCATGAGGTACCAGCACATCCCAGACCCAGCCAGGATGGGCCGCGACGTCCAAGGTATTGCGCAGGTCGAGCTTCAGCGGCCGGCGGTAGTTGCGCCGATCCCATTCACGATTGCCAAGAATCGCACTGTCGGTGGTGACCACTATGGCCTCCAATTCCAGTGCCTTGCAGCGGGTCACCAGATCGGCAACGTGCTGGCGGGTGCGGTACAGGTAAATTTGCATCCAGGCACGCACCCCGTCGATGGCAGCGATCTCTTCGATGGCGACGGTGGAAGCATTGCTCAGCACGAAGGGAATACCGGCACGGGTGGCCGCCTGGGCCAGGTGCCAATCACCACGATCGGTCAGCAGGCCGTTGAAACCAGTCGGGCCGATCAAACAAGGCATGCTCGATGGACGATCGAAGAAATGACACCCCAGATCGCGCTGGCCAACATCGACCAGTGTGCGCGGCTGCAGGGTGATGCCCTCGAATACGCTGCGGTTACGCCTGAGCGTCACCTCATCGTCGGCGCCGCCCTCGACATACTCGAAGGAAAAGTTCGGCAACCGGCGACGAGCCATCTCGCGCAACTCGTCAATATTCTGCGCACGGCGAAAATCGCGCCCTGGGTACAGGCGTCGTTGCATATTCAAACCTCATCTCGTTCAGGTACGGGGCGACAGGCGCCGCCCAATGTTTAACGCTGCCAGGCCACCACGTTCTGGCGCTGCTCACCCAGGCCACTGATGCTCAGGCGCATGCGGTCGCCGGGCTTGAGGAACTGCGGCGGCTGCATGCCCGCGCCGACGCCCGGAGGCGTGCCGGTGCAGATCACGTCACCCGGGTTGAGCGTCATGAACTGGCTGATGTAGCTGACGATCTCGTCGATGGAGAAGATCATCGTGCGAGTGTTGCCCTGCTGACGCAGCTCGCCGTTGACGCTCAGGCGCAGGTCCAGGTTGCGCAGGTCGGTGATTTCATCCGCTGTCACCAACCAGGGACCGATGGGAGCGAAGGTGTCGCAGCCTTTCCCCTTGTCCCAGGTGCCGCCCCTTTCGAGCTGATAGGCACGCTCGGACACGTCGTTGACGATGCAGTAGCCGGCGACATGCTCCAGCGCCTGCTCGCGCTCGACGTACTGCGCCTTGCGCCCGATGACGATGCCCAGCTCCACTTCCCAGTCGGTCTTTTCCGAGCCACGCGGAATAATCACGGCGTCGTTGGGACCACAGATGGCGCTGGTAGCCTTCATGAACAGCACCGGCTCACTGGGCACCGGCAGGTTGGATTCCTTGGCGTGGTCGGCGTAGTTCAGCCCGACGCAGATCAGCTTGCCGATGTTGGCGATGGGCGTACCGATGCGCACGCCATCCTCGACTCGCGGCAAGCTGAGTGGGTCGAGTGCGCGCAGTTCGTCGAGCGCCTTGCGCTCCAGTGTCCGCGGGTTGATGTCGAGCACGTGCTGGCTCAGGTCACGCAGGCTGCCATCGGCCGCGACCAGAGCCGGTTTTTCCTGGCCCGACGGGCCGTAACGCAGCAGTTTCATACCTTGTCCTCCTGACGGGCGCTGACCCGTACACCATTGATTTCGCCCAGCACGTCGAACAGGCGCGGCACGTACTTGTCGCCGTGGCCGAGCACCTTGGCCAGCATGAAGGTCTGGTACACCGCGTCGGAAACGATGCCGGTGGTCGGCGTCAGCTTGGTCAGCTCGGTGTAATAGCGCATGTCCTTCTCGCAGTTGGCCAGGGCGAACTGCTGCCCGGAGTCATCGCCGTGCAGGACGTAGGGGATGATCCGCTCGAAGGTGCGGCTGTAGCCGCCGCTCATGCTGCAGATCTCGGCGAATGCGGCCAGGTCGATGCCATTCTTCGCCGCCGTGCAGAACGCCTCGGCGAGGATGGTGGCGTTGCCCTGAGAGATGAAGTTGTGGATCACCTTGGCCTTGTGGCCCGAGCCCAGCGGGCCGAGGTGATGGATGGTCTCGGAGAAGCACTCGAGCACCGGACGCACTTTGTCGAGCACCTCGGCATCGCCTCCGGCGAGCACGTTGAGGCGCCCGGCCTGGGCATCCTTGGGCGTGCGATTGACCGGCGCGTCGAGGTAGTGACCGCCCTGTGCGGCGACCTGCGCCGCCACCTCCGCGGTGCGATTCGGGTCGCCCGTGCTGCAGTCGACCACGATCTGCCCCGGACGCAGACCGGCCAGCACGCCCTGCTCGCCAGCCAGGGTGCGACTGACTTCGGCCGTGCCCGGCAGGCACAGCAGCACCACGTCGACGGCGCGGGTCAGCTCGGCGGCATTGGCGAACTCGCGGGCGCCCTTGCTGACCAGATCCTCGACCGGCTGACGGTTGCGGTGCGCCGTGACTCCGAGGCTGAAGCCCTTGTTCTGGATGTTGCTGGCCATGGCATGGCCCATCAACCCGAGGCCGATGAACCCAACATTGATAGCGGTCATGAGACCCCACCTTGCATGTAGCGCCTGTGCCCGGCACCAGCCGTGCCGAGCACAGGCGTAAAGGGTTACTGGGCGTTGCGGACCTTGGCGATCTCGGCATTCATTTCCGCCATCAGCTCTGGGCCATATTCGGCCACCAGCTTCTCGACGGTCGGACGCACCACTTCACGCATGCGCTCGATTTCTGCCGGGGCGACTTCGTTGATCTGCATACCATGCTTGGCCAGTGCTTCAAGGGAGCTCACCGCCATGTCGCGGGATACCTTGCGCTCGTAAGCCTGGGCTTCCAGGGACGCGCTGCGAACCAGCTCACGCTCGGTTTCGTTGAGCTTGTCCCAGGTACGCTTGCTGAAGATTACGACCAGCGGGTCGTAGAAGTGGCCGGTCAGCGACAGGTACTTCTGCACTTCATAGAACTTCGAGGCCTCGATGGCCGCCAGCGGGTTTTCCTGGCCGTCGACGGTGCGGGTTTCCATCGCCGTGTACAGCTCGGTGTACGACAGCGGCACCACGTTGGCGCCCAAGGCCCTGAACGACTCGATGGCGGAGGGAATCTGCATCAGGCGCAGCTTCAGGCCCTTGATGTCTTCCACTGTCTGCACCGGACGCCTGCTGTTGGTGACATGGCGGAAACCGTGATCCCAGTAGCCCAGGCCGATCAGGCCATGCGGCTCCAGCTTGGTCAGCAGGCTCTGCCCGACCGAGCTGTCGAGTACCGCGTCGACTTCGGCAGAGTTCTTGAAGAGGAACGGCATACCGTAAAGACCGAAGCTCTTCTCAATGCCCGTGAGCAGGCCGGGGGTCACCATGGTCATGTCGACGGTGCCGCCCTGCACAGAGGAAATCACCTGCGCATCGCCACCCAGGGTACCGCTGGCGAACACCATCACCTTCATCTTGCCGTCGCTCTTCTCCTTGAGGATCTCGGCGAACTTGTTCGCCCCCAGCCCGTGCGGGTGATCCTTGGCCATGACGAAGGCGACCTTGAAGTTGTGGCGGTTGATTTCCTCGGCGTGTACGGCAGCGCTCAACAGCATGGCAGACGAGCACAGCAGTGCGGTCAGGGCTTTGGGAATGAATTTCATGACTACGTCCTCTTGTTTTTATGACGGCTTGATAGGCAGAAAGATGGGCAGAAGCCCGCCTGCACCGGTCGCCAGAGGCGGCCCGGTGCAGGGTGATAGGTCATCAGTACAACCACTGCGCCGGTACCAGCAGTAGCTGCGGGAAGAGCAGTAGCAGGCCAATGATCAGCAGCTCGGCCAGCAGGAACGGCAGCACACCGCGCGCCGTGGCCAGGAAGTCGATCTTGGAAACCCCGGCGACCACGTTGAGCACCAGACCGACCGGTGGCGTGATCAGGCCAATCGCACAGGTCATGACGAAGATCACGCCGAAGTAAATCGGGTCGATGCCCGCTTCCACCGCCACCGGCATCATCACCGGCGCCAGGATCAGGATGATCGGCGACATATCCATGGCCATGCCGATCAGCACGATGATCGCCACGATCAGCAGCATCAGCAGGCGCGGGCTGTCCATCAGCGGTTCCAGCGCCGCGACCACCGAGCTTGGCAGGTCGGCGACGGTGATCATCCAGGCCGCGACCATCGCCGAGGCCACCAGGAACATCACCATCGCAGTGGTCAGCACCGACGACAGCAGAACCTGATACATGCTCTTCCAGGTCAACTCACGGTAGATCACCAGCGACACGAACAGCGCATACACCGCCGCGACCACCCCGGCCTCGGTCGGGGTGAAGATGCCGGCACGCAGACCGACCAGAATGATCACCGGCAACAGCAGCGCCCAGACGCCTTCATAGAACGCCTTGAGCACTTCCTTGAACGGCGCACGCGGGCGGGTGATCAGCGTCTCGCGGTTGGAAACCAGGTACCAGGCAACGCACAGCGACAGGCCCATCATCAGACCCGGAGCGATGCCGGCGAGGAACAGCTTGGTGATCGACACGTTGGCGGCAACGCCGAACAGAATCAGGCCAATCGACGGCGGCAGCACCGGCGCGATGATCCCGGAGGCGGCGACCAGGCCAGCCGAAGTGGCGCGGTCATGGCCGACCTTGACCATCATCGGTACCAGTAGCGCAGCAAGCGCGGCGGCATCGGCAGCGGCCGAGCCGGACAGGCTGGCCAACACACAGGCGGCCAGGATGGTCACGTAACCCAGGCCACCCTTGATGTGGCCAACCAGGGCAACGGCCATGGTAACGATCCGCTTGGACAAACCACCGGCATTCATCAGCTCGCCGGCCAGCATGAAGAACGGCACCGCCATCAGCGGAAAGCTGTCAGCACCATTGATCAGTCCTTGTGCCACGATCTGCGCGTCGAACAGATCGAGGTGATACATCATGGCCAGCGCGCAGAGGATCAGCGCATAGGAAATCGGTACGCCAATCGCCATGGCGCCCAGCAGGGAAAACACGAAAATCGCGATGATGATCATCACACCACTCCGTTCTTATTATGTGGCGCGCCCACCCGTGGCAGGCGCAGGCCAGCGGGCGTACTACTGATGGATCTCGGCGGAAATGTCCGGGCGATGGATTTCGCCGCCGACGGCCAACCGTGCGATCTCGTAGAGATGAATGAGGCAGGCCGACAGGCCGAAGAACACGCCCGTGGCATAGAACATCCCCATCGACCAGCCGGTGACGGGTGACGGCATGTTCCAGTTGATCTCGACCTGCTGCCAGCTGCCCCAGAAGAACAGCCCCGAGCACGCCAGCATGAGCAACTGCGAGAGGATCAGGCAGCCACGCTCGCCCCAGCTCGGCAAGGCACGCAAGGCAAGGTCGACGCCCATGTGGCCACGCTCGCGCAGCAGAATCACCGCGCCGATGAAGGTCAGCCAGACGAAGGCCCAGCGTGAAACCTCTTCGGACACCAGGATGCTTTCGTTGAAGGCATAACGCAGCACGACGTTGCCGAACACCAGCACCACCATGGTCACCAGGCAGATGATGCCCAGCACCTTGAGCAGGGTGAAGTAACCCTCGATGAGTTTATGCATGGCGCGCGCCCCAGAGGTAGGCGGCAGGGGCGGATGAACAGGGAAGCGGCTGGGCGCCGACGCGCCCCGAGCGATGGGAACGATCCATCAGGTAGGCCTCACATTGTTGTTTTTGTGTGCTGTCGAGCAGCTGTGTGACGCTGACACTAACACCAGAAATTATTGCGTGCAATGTTCATTTTTGTCAGTATCGTCAGCAGTCGATCACAACAACAATGAGAACGAGCCATGCAACTCATCACCAATAGCCCGACCGTGGTTATCCTCAGCGACATCGATTCCGTGGCCGTCGCACGCCGCGCCCTGGCTCGCGGCAGTCGTGTCGAGAGCCTTGGCCTAGAGGCCCAGGACGACATCCCCGCCGGGCACAAGATTGCCCGCCGCGCCATCGCCGCCGGCGAGGCCGTGCTCAAGTACGGCCAGGTCATCGGCACCGCCAGCCAGGACATTGCCGCCGGCGCCCACGTGCACACACACAACGTGTCGATGCCGCAAAGCCACGCCAGCAGTGAACTGCCACCGACCATCGAACGCACGCCAGTGCTGCCGCCGGAACAACGCCGCCGCTTCATGGGCTATCGCCGCCCGGACGGCCGCGTCGGCACGCGCAACTACATCGGCATTCTGTCGACAGTGAACTGCTCAGCGACCGTGTCACGCGCGGTGGCCGCGCACTTCAACGGCTCGGAGCTGCTCAAGCGCTACAACATCGATGGCGTGGTGGCGCTGACCCACGGCAGCGGCTGCGCGATCAACACCGAGTCGGAAGGCTTCAAGTTCCTCGAGCGCAGCATCTGGGGTTACGCCTGCAACCCCAACATCGCCGGCGCGCTGGTGATCGGCCTGGGCTGCGAGACCAACCAGATTTCCTCGCTGATGAAGCGCTACAACATCAGCGAAGGGCCGAACTTCCGCGTCTTCAACATCCAGAACGCTGGCGGCACCCGTGCCAGCATCCAGCGCGCCATCGAGCAGGTGACCGATATGCTCGAGGCCATCGGCCGCCTGGAACGCACCTCGGAAAGCGTCGAGCACATCATGGTCGGCATGCAGTGCGGCGGCTCGGACGGCTACTCCGGCATCACCGCCAACCCGGCGCTGGGCTACGCCGCCGACCTGCTAGCCCAGCACGGTGGTACCGCGATTCTCAGCGAAACGCCGGAAATCTACGGCGCCGAGCACCTGTTGATCGCCCGAGCGATCAGTCATGAAGTCGGCCAGAAACTGCTCGACCGCCTGAGCTGGTGGGAGGAGTACACGCGCATCAACGGCGCCGAGCTGAACAACAACCCCTCGCCCGGCAACAAGGCCGGCGGCCTCACCACCATCCTGGAAAAATCCCTGGGCGCTGCGGCCAAGGGCGGTACCAGCTCGCTCAACGGCGTGTATGAGTGGGGTGAACCGATCACCGAGCGCGGCTTCGTGTTCATGGACAGCCCCGGCTACGATCCGGTGTCGGTGACCGGCCAGGTGGCCTCCGGCGCCAACATGATCTGCTTCACCACCGGGCGCGGTTCGGTGTCCGGCTTCAAGCCCGCACCGTGCATCAAGCTGGCGACCAACACCGAGATGTATCGCAAGCTGGAAGAGGACATGGACATCAACTGCGGCGGTATCGTCGACGGCGAACTGAGCATCGCCGAAGCCGGGCAGAAGATCTTCGACATCATCATCGAGATCGCCTCGGGCGAGCCGTCCAAGAGCGAGCTGTACAACTACGGTGACAACGAGTTCGTGCCGTGGCAGGTGGGTGCGATCACCTGACCGCCCCTCAGTCCTGCAACTCCAGGTAGGGCACGGCCGCGATGCGGTTGTGCTCGCGGAAGTACGCCACGCGTTGCTTGACCTTGCGCTCGGCGGTAACCAGGTGCTCCTCCATGCTCCGCGCCGCCAGGTCGGCCCGCCCGGCGTGCAGATTCTCGAAGATGCTTAGGTGCTCACGGAAGAAGGGTTCTTCATCGGGGAAGTAGCTCTTGTCCAGCAGGATGTGCTTACCCGACAGCAGCAACGAGTGGGTACGCCGCAGGATCTGCAACATCTGCCGGTTGGGGCAGCAGCCGAGCGTTTCGATGTGCAGGTCGCTTTCCAGATCGTCGAACTGGCGACTGTCCATGTCTGGGTAGAGCGCCATGGCCTGGTGCAGACGCTCGATGTACCCCTCGATCCGCTCGGGCTTGATGAACTCCGCTGCGCGCACCAGCACATAGGGCTCCAGGCGCCGACGCACTTCGTACAGTTCAGCCAAACGCGCCTCGTCCCACTGCCCGAGCTGCCAACGGGAGCGCTCGTCGCGCTCGACCAACCCCATCAGCGAAAAGCGCGTGAGCACCTGGCTGGAGACCGTGCGGCTAATGGCGTAATGGCGGGACAGTTCGAGCTCGTTGATGCGATAGGTACCGAACAGCGACTGGTGCAGCAAGTCACGTTCGATCTGATCGTAGACGGACTTCCAGGTTTCCGTCTTGCGCGGAGCCTGAGCGCGATCATCCGTCAGTTTGAAATCGCTCGCCTCCAGCTTGCGCCGCAGCACCTTGCCAGGCTGCGCCCCGACCAGATAACCACGGCCGTCGAACTTGCAGACCAGACCTGCCTGATGCAGGTTGAGCAGCGCCTGGCGCACGGGTGACCGACTGACGCCGAAAAGCTCCGCCAAGGGTCCCTCCAGCAACAAGGTGCCGGCTTTCAGTCGCTTGCTCTTGATGCTCGTCGCGATGATTTCGAATAGCTGATCGTTGAGGTGCTTTTTCATCATTATTGTTTTCGAATTGGTCACCTTGTCGGTGTTACGGGCACTCGTCTTGCAGCTCCACGGGTATGCGCGCAGTCTAATTATCACTTTGCACGCAATGTACCTTAACACCGCCCTCCCATGGCCGGAAAAGACCACTGGAGTGTAATGGCTTGTCCCGGTCGTGAGCGAAACCTCATAGCAGAAAGGATCACGAGGTAAGCAAAAAATCAGGAAGTCGCTCCGCCATCACCATGCATCAATCGGTACTGATTGGGCAAATACCGAACCAGCGTACGCAGGCCTTGTGGAAACTGCTCTGATCGCGAAAGCCCAGTTGCGCCGAAATGTACTTGAGGCTGCGCGTGGTATTGCGCAGAAAGCTCGCAGCCTGTCGTTGACGTGCCTGGTCGAGCAGCAAGGTGAAGTTCGCCTCGTCACGCACCAGACCATGCTGCAGGCTGCGCCGACTCATGCCGAGCTGGTCGGCCACGTTGCTCAGGCCGGGGCTGATGCACTGGCTCAACCCCTTCATCAAAGATTCGTACATGGCAATCACCGTGGCGCTTTGGTCAGGGACGTACCTGAACAGGATCTACCGCACAGCCTGACCGAGCTGCTAGATCTGCTGCGAATGCAGATGCAACTGCGCCTGCCCCAGATACTGGTGAATTTCGCTTGCCGCCAAGCGTTCGTCTCCCAATCGATACGCCCGTCAAGCTGGGGCGACATATTCGGTCATATCGATCTGGAAGACCCCGCCGGGGCCTATGGGGATAACCAACGCTCGGATACCGCCACTGATAGCCCCGATGTACCCGAATGGCTGCTGGATCTCTGTCAACGGATCCGGGCAGGCCAGCCGGTTGAAACACCACTGCAGGCCGAGACCCACGCAGAGCTTGCCGATCTCGTCCAAGGCTGGACCGCATTCATGCTTAATGGAGCATCAGCATACGGCCACGACATCGGGCACACAGGCCGAGCACATGCCCAAGAGCCATCGCGAGCACGCCGAGTGGACGCCACAACGGCTGATCCGCTGGGCTGAGCAGACCGGGCCGAACACGGCCGGCGTGATCAGCCACATCCTCGAACGGCGCATCCACCCGACTCACGGCTACCGGGCCTGCCTGGGCATCCTGCGCCTGGGCAAGACCCATGGCGAAGTGCGCTTGGAGCTGGCCTGCCGACGCGCCCTCAGCCTCGGCGCGTGCAGCTACAAGAGCCTCGAATCGATCCTGCGCCAGGGGCTGGAAAACCTGCCGCTGGCCCTGCAGCACCTGCCCCTGCTGCCGGACGACCACGCCAACCTGCGCGGCCCCGGCTACTACCACTGACCCCAAGGAATCCCACCATGCTGCCCCATCCGACCTTGGACAAACTCCAGACCCTGCGCCTGACCGGCATGCTCAAGGCACTCGCCGAGCAACTGAAAACCCCCGACATCGACAGCCTGAGCTTCGAAGAACGCCTCGGCCTGTTGGTCGACCGCGAACTGACCGAACGCGACGACAAGCGCCTCAGCAGCCGCCTGCGTCAGGCCCGGCTCAAGCACAGCGCCTGCCTCGAAGACATCGACTACCGCAGCCCGCGCGGGCTGGACAAAGCGCTGATCCTGCAACTGGGTAGCTGCCAGTGGCTGCGCGACGGGCTCAACCTGATTATCAACGGGCCCACCGGCGTGGGTAAAACCTGGCTGGCCTGCGCCCTGGCACACCAGGCCTGCCGGGACGGCTACAGCGTGCGCTACCTGCGTCTGCCGCGCCTGTTGG
This sequence comes from Pseudomonas sp. NY15364, assembly GCF_048068235.1. Lineage (NCBI taxonomy): Bacteria > Pseudomonadati > Pseudomonadota > Gammaproteobacteria > Pseudomonadales > Pseudomonadaceae > Pseudomonas > Pseudomonas sp. NY15364. The sequence goes on from NZ_JBLUPX010000001.1 coordinate 140,801, forward strand.
AAGAGTTGGGCTTGGCCCATGGCGACGGGCGCTTCGCCAAGCTGATGAGCAGCTACGCCAAGACCGACCTGCTGATCCTCGACGACTGGGGCCTGGCCCCGTTCACCGTTGAACAGCGCCGCGACATGCTGGAGCTACTGGACGACCGCTACGGCCAGCGCTCGACCATCGCGACCAGCCAAATGCCAGTGGACAACTGGCACGAACTGATCGGTGATCCGACTCTGGCCGACGCCATCCTCGACCGCCTGGTGCACAACGCCTACCGGATCAATCTGAAGGGGGAATCGATGCGCCGGAAGGCGAAGACATTGACGGCGCCGAGCGCCTCAGACTAACAATGCAACCCCTGCGTCGCTGCGCTCCGAATGCCTGTCCGAATGGCCGTGGAACAGGTGTCCGGATCAGCGTGGGCTGAGTGTCCGAATGGCGTGGAATCCGCACCCAGCACGCGTCAGGCATTGTTGAAACAGATGAAACCTTCTTCCTGGAGTCCTTCAAGGGGCAACGCGAACTGCCTCGACCGCCTCGTCGGCGCGGTGGCAGCGCCAAACGACGCGGACTGTCTGCCGAGCAAATTCCTGTGCTGGTGGTAAGAGATCGCAGTGGTCAGCAGGCAGACTTCAAGTTGGAAAAGCTGGATGCACAGCACATAGGGGAGCGGCTACGCCCGCTGATAGACGCGGATGCGATTCTCTGTACTGACAGCGCAGGTGTCTACGCCCATTTCGCCAAGGTTGAAGGCATCACTCACCGACCGATTAACCCGAGCCAGAATCGACGGGTTGATGGTGCTTTCCACATCCAGAACGTGAATGCCTAACCATGAGCATTGGTTTCTTTGTGGGTCAGAGCGCTAGTTGTATTCATTGGAAAGCTCCTTGTTGTTGTCATGTGCTTACTGCACAAAAATCAGGCGCTCAGCAGCTTCCTCGCGATCATTTCCCCGATGGGGATGGCGGAGGTAGCGGCAGGCGAAGGGGCATTGCAGACATGTAGCATTCGGGCGGTTTGCAGAAATAGGAAGTCGTGAACGAGCGTGCCATCGCGCATCACTGCTTGGGCGCGGATGCCTGCTTCACAAGGTTGCAAGTCTTCAATGGTCAGCGACGGACAGTACTTCCGGCATTGCTCCAGGTAGCCTTTTTTGAAGATAGAGTTCCTCATCTCTTTCAGGCCGGATCCCAAGTTGGCTCTGATCGTTCTCCAAAAGCCGGGGAAGCCTGCGAACGTAGTGACGTCGCGAATGTTCACGGAATATTTTTCGTACCCCTCTCTGGAAAAACCCAGAACAGCATTAGGGCCAACGGTGACGCCGCCGTCAGCCATCCGCGTAAGGTGAATACCTAGAAAAGGAAGATCAGGGTCTGGCACGGGGTAGATCAGGTGATTGACAATGTCATTCTTGCTTGCTGGCAGGCGATAGTACTCACCGCGAAACGGTACGATCTGGTGGTCGATTTTCAGTCCTGCGAGTAATGCAAGTCGGTCAGACTGCAAGCCCGCGCATACGATTAGCTTCGATGCTGTCCAGCTACTGCGTTCGGAGCTGACATTGACGTGAAGGGGTGTCTCTTGGATCGACATGATCGTATGACCCAAGTGGATTTCTCCTCCCGCAGCAGTGATGGCATTGGCCATGCCTCTGCAAACTTGGCGATAGTCGACTATGCCCGTACTCGGGACAAATAGACCGCCCAGACCAACGATGTTCGGCTCGCGTTCCCGCAGTTGGCGTGCGTTAAGTCGCTCAACCTCCAGCTGGTTCAGACGTGACCGTTCCTCAAGCGCGTCCAGGCGAGCCAGCTCAACGGCATCTGTGGCGACGAGAAGTTTTCCGCATGTCTCGTAATGTATGTCGTGCGCTTCGCAAAACTCTTTGGTCGCTTGCGCACCGAGTTTGCAAAGCATTGATTTGAGACTGCCTGGGGCGTAATAAACACCGGCGTGTATTACCCCGCTGTTATGCCCTGTCTGATGCCGTGCAAGCTCATTTTCTTTTTCAACCAGTACCAGTGATGACGCCGGCCGAGCTTTTAGCAATTCCAGCGCGGTTGCCAAACCAACGATGCCGCCCCCGATCACGCAATAGTCGTATGTCACATCTACATCCATTATCAGGTTGTCAGACAAATAAAATTATAAATCAGGTTGTCAGACCTACGTACCCACAGCTTGGCGCGCCTGCGCTTGGCTTATCCCAGCTTGATCCCGAACCGCAAGGCAGCAGACTCTAAATGCGCGCGCGCGCAATCTGCAGCGGCCTGGGAGTCCCCCGCCTCAATCGCTTGATACATCATTGTGTGTTCATTGCTGGCAGGGCGCGCGCCACCCGGAAGCCGCGCGGAGTTTTGCCATGCTATAAGCCTACCCTGAGCAAGCTGCCCGCCTAAGAAATCATGGAAAGCCATGAAATAATCGTTTTTACAAGCGGCGACTATGGCTTGGTGAAAGTCGACATCAGCCGCAGACGACTTGGTAAAGTCGTTAGGGTGCTCTTGCATCACCTCAAGCGCGTTGCGCATCTTCAATAGATCACCCGCGTTCCGACGAGCCGCGGCAACGCTTGCTGCCTGAATTTCGATCCACAATCGCATTTCGAACAATTGGGCCAGGTCAGTTGCCCCCCTTGATGTGCCAGGCAAGCGAAACACAGTACCGGTCGGGGTTCTCGAGATGAAAGAGCCGTTCCCTCGCTGGCTCACAAGAATGCCGTCCGCCTTTAACTGGGAAACTGCCTCTCGCACAACCGATCGACTAACATTCAGCTGTTCAGAAAGCTGATGCTCAGTGGGGAGTCTTGAGTCTGCTGACAAGCGGCCCGAGCTAATTTCGGCGCGGATAGCAGCCACTACGCGATCTACAAGGGAATCTGGGCGGACAAGTTGGATCATAGAATCATCGTCTGATTGTCAGACAAATATGATTGCATTGTGAACCAGAAACCGCAAGTGCCATTCGCCTTTCTGCATTTCTCCCGCCATACCGTTTCTCTAATAGATTTCAGCTCGTGAGCGGACCACCAGTGATGACCTGCCATGAACTAGTCTCGCGCAAGTCCATTCGGAGGTCGCGGTAGGGATGGCAGTTACCTGCCACCCCCCGCACAGATCCGTACGTGCGGAACTACCGCATACGGCTCCTGCCTCAGGTTCGTGACGCGAAGCGTTCCTCCGGATAGGGATGTGCAGTTCTGGGCTTCGGTATGTAGATGTCTGCGAGACGACCAAAGCGTGACCACTGGAGTCGGTTACGCTGGCTGCGCCGCTTGAGAGCTTGCCGCCATAGGCGGCAGACAGCTGCCCGAAAACCGTCAAGGCGGAGCAGGTTGCCCGGCACCGCGTGGCAGCGGAGCCATACCGCGCAGCAGGCGCATCACGCGGGCCGATAGGTTGTCGTACAGCGCGTAGTTCGAGCTGCACACCTCCAGCCCGTTCTCCAGGACGTGATGGCGCACCTGGAAGAATGGTTCGCCCATCTTGATGCCCAGCGCTTTGGCTTCATTGCTGCGGCTCACCACACAGCCATCGTTGTTGCTGAGCACCACGACCGGCAGGCCGTGTAGCTCGGGCCGAAAGAGGCGTTCGCAGCTGACATAGAAGTTATTGCAATCGACCAGGGCGTACATGGCCACCTCAGCGCCGGCGCAGCGCATGCAGGTTATGGGTCACTAGGCGGTGCAGAGATAGATCTATTGCGCGCGCGCATCGCGGATTGGGTTCGGGAGTTTGATAAACGGCGCCTGAAAGCCGAGCAATACCAACGCTTGGCCAAGGGGCTTGGACTCGCGGATGAGTTATCGGCCGCTGCGCTCGAAGAAAATCAGCAGCAGATCGCGGCACGCCTGGAAATACTGGCCCAGCAAACTACAGGCGCGCGCCAGAAAGCGTTCGACGCAGGTCTCGTCCAGCAAGAGCTCAATGGCTGCCTGCAGAGCTTACAGCAGGAGCGTGCTGAGGTTGAGAGGCGGCCAGGCTCGAACCTGCCCGGGAATTTTCATGCTTTTCGAAGCGATCTGGCACAGGCGCTTGGTGTCGATGAGTCGGCCCTGCCTTTCGTTGCCGAGCTGGTGCAGGTCAAGCCCGAGGAGCTGGCCTGGCGGGGTGCCATCGAACGGGCAATCGGTAGCCACCGGCTGCGTATCCTAGTGCCGCAGAGTTCATCCCAGGCCGCACTGCGTTGGGTGAACCAACGGCACAACCGCTTGCATGTGCGCTTGTTGGAGGTCAAGGAGCCGTCGTCGCGCCCTGTGTTCTTCGACGATGGTTTTACCCGCAAACTGACCTTCAAGGAGCATCCGTACCGAGAAGCTGTGAAGGCTCTACTGGCGGATAATGACCGCCACTGCGTCGAAAGCCCGGAGCAATTGCGTCATACCCCTTACGCCATGACAGCTCAGGGGCTGATGTCGGGCAAAGAACGCTTCTTCGACAAGCAGGATCAGAAGCGCCTGGATGAAGACTGGCTGACCGGCTTCGACAACCGCGATCGTCTGGCCTTCCTGACTGAGCAGATTCGCGAGGTCAATGAACAGCTCGTGCCCGCCAAACTGGCCCTGGATGCTGCCCAGGGCGATGTCGGTCAGTTGGAGAGTCAAGCTTCGCTGCTGCAACGCGTCGAAGAACTGCAGTTCGAGGAGATTGATCGGCCGGGCGCCGAGCGCCAGCTGGCGTCACTGCGTGCTCAGATGGACACCTTGACGCGCCCCGATTCTGACCTTGCCATGATCAAGGCCGAGCTGGATGAAGCTGAGGACCTGCAGGAGTCGCTGGATCAACAGCTGCAACAACGGATCAAGCAGTGCGTTCAGTTGAAAACTCAGTTTGATCAGGCCGCATCCGCTACCCGTAGGGCCTATCACGGTGCCGAGAAGGGGCTGAGCGACACGCAGCGTGAACTGGCGCAAATGCATTTCCCGACCCTGACGGCAGATGACCTCGACGATATTGTCGAGCTGGAACGCAAGCATACGCGTGAGCTTCAAGGGCAGCTCAAAACGCTCAGCGAGAAACTGGGCGACCAGAAAACAGAGCTTGCCAAACGTATGTCCGACGCCCTGAAGGTAGACACCGGGGCGCTTGCCGAGGTCGGGCGAGAACTGGTGGATGTACCCAGGTATCTGGAGCGTCTCCGTGTGCTGACCGAGGAAGCCCTGCCTGAGAAACTCAAGCGCTTCCTGGAATACCTCAATCGCTCCTCGGATGACGGCGTCACCCAGCTGCTCAGCTATATCGACCATGAGGTCTCGATGATCGAGGAGCGCCTGGATGACCTGAACAGTACGATGCAGCGTGTCGACTTTCAGCCCGGACGCTATCTGCGCCTGGTGGCGAAAAAGGTCATCCATGAAAGCCTGCGCACCTTGCAACAGGCTCAGCGCCAACTGAACTCGGCGCGCTTCATCGATGATGAAGGCGAGAGCCATTACAAGGCATTGCAGGCGCTCGTTGGCCTGCTCAAGGATGCCTGCGAACACAGCAGGAATCAGGGCGCCAAGGCGCTTCTGGATCCACGCTTCCGCCTGGAGTTCGCGGTATCGGTGATCGATCGGGAAGGCAATAATCTCATCGAAACCCGGACAGGTTCTCAGGGCGGCAGCGGTGGAGAGAAGGAAATCATCGCCTCCTATGTACTGACCGCTTCCCTGAGCTATGCGCTCTGTCCCGATGGCAGCAGCCGGCCGTTGTTCGGCACCATCGTGCTCGACGAGGCGTTCTCGCGCAGCTCCCATGCGGTTGCCGGTCGTATCATCGCGGCGCTGAGGGAATTCGGCCTGCACGCTGTTTTCATCACGCCCAACAAAGAAATGCGCCTGCTGCGCCACCATACGCGTTCGGCCGTCGTCGTTCACCGGCGCGGCGTGGAATCCAGTTTGGTTTCTCTGAGCTGGGAAGCTTTGGATGAGCATCATCAACAGCGCATCAAGGCCATGCATGAAGTCGCCCACTGACATCGGTCGCAGCTTGGCCAGGCAATGGCATCGCTCCAGTGTTCGGTTGGAGCGCTTGCTCAATCCCGGCAGCTGGCCGCAATGCTTCAACATCGGTAAGCCTTCGGCACGAGTCTTCGCTGAAAACATCCATGCGGTGCTCCAGCATGTGGAGAACTGGCGGAGCGTGAAAGTGGGGAAGGTCGACTGGGAGTCAGTCAGCTATCGAGCTGGGCTGGCCCCAATTTCCTTGCCGATGCGCTGGCACTTGCGTAGTCCCTCCGAATGGATTGCCGCGGCCAATGATCCAACGGTCAGCCGGGAGTACGCTCAACTCGAATATCTGGTCGAGCAGGTAGACAGTGCCTTTCATGCGCTGCTCGTGGCTCAACGCAGCCTGTGGTTGACGAAGCCGTCTGAAGAAGTCGTCGCCACGGCGCAACTCGCCACCCGCTTGTCGCCAGGCTGTGCCCGAGGCCGTCCACTGCGCCTGCTTGCCGAGCACGGCGTAGACACCAAATTTTTCGAGCGTAACGCCAGCTTGCTGACCCGGCTCCTCGACGAGCGTTTCGAAGGCGCGGCGTCCGAGCAAGGCCTGACGACTTTTCTGGATGCCTTTGAAGAAAGCAGCCACTGGGTTCTGGTCGTTCCCCTTCAGCCTGAGCTGTTGCCCTTCAAGCGGCTCAGACTCACCACTGCGGAACTGGCCGAAACCCCACTTCCCGGTTCGCGATTGCTCGTGGTGGAAAATGAGCAATGCATTCACTTGCTGCCTGAGAAATTACCGGACACCCTGGCTGTGCTGGGCTCAGGACTCGATTTGCAGTGGTTGGCGTCTGCGCAACTGACCGGGAAACAGATCGCATACTGGGGCGACATGGATACCTGGGGCCTGCTGATGCTTGGGCGAGCGAGGCTCCATCAACCAGCAGTCGAAGCACTATTGATGGAGCAAGAGCTGTTTGAACAGCACTCACCGGTGAGCGCAGTCGTCGAGCCGACCAAAGCTCAGGAGTCGGCCCCACCTGGTTTGCTGGCTGACGAAGCGGACTTCTATCGGTATCTGCTGGTGCAAGAACGAGGACGTCTTGAGCAGGAGTACCTGCCAAAGAAACAAGTTGAGCGCGCTATCGAGCAGTGGGCTCGAAAGATCCCTGTATAGAGCGGCTGGCGGTGGGCTCAATAGCCCTGTAATCCTGAGACCGCCTACCCTTAAACCACAGTCTTCAGATATGCCTTCTCTGACATTTCCAACGTTGATCGCTTTAGGCGGCCGGTTTTCAGCGTTAGTCTGCAACGAGTCTTTCCACCTCGTAGACGATCTCAGCTGCGGTGCAGCCCAGGGGGTTAGCTAGCTTGATCAGGGTGGTGATCGTTGGCTGGTTGATGCCCCGTTCCATCAGGCTGACGTAGTTACGCTGCAATTCCGCCTCATGGGCCAATTGCTCCTGGGTGAATCCTGCTTCGACACGCCGTCTGCGCAGGACCTTTCCGAACGCCAATCCGACTTCCACAGATGACTCCCCAAAAGGGAGGACTATCTGGGCGGCGTCATCTCTGGTCTTCACAGTATATTGTGAATTTGGTAAAACGTGACCTCATGGCATGGCGTCGCCCCAGCGAATTGCAGGGCTGCCTTCCTACATGCCGTCTTCGTCATCGGCTGTAATTCAGTGCAAACGATTAATTGCCGATAAGTAAGCAGTTAAATAGAAGGATGTTAAAAGTATATGAGGACTATTGGCATAGCTGCTTTCGTGTCATTTGCACTGCTTTTGCAGTCAGGAGCCTTCGCTGGCGAAACTGGAGTCCAGCAACTTGTTAAAAGATGCGAGGCTGCTTCCAAGGCGCACGGATCCTCACCTGCACTCTGTTCGTGCACGTTGGAAAGAATGCAGGAGTATGGGTTCTCTGATTCGGAGATCGTTAATTTTTCTCGGCGAGACTTCAAGCCAAAGGATCTACATGAAACTGAACGCCATATGGACTACAGTATTAAGATTCGATTAATAGCAGGGCAGTGCGGCTGATTAGCTTTTTCACGGTCGTCAGTCTAGTCGTACGTCATTTATTATGCGATTTACCGTAAAGGATTTTATGCGGAACTTCTCTAGGTTCATTTCATTAGCTCTTGCTAGCTCCATTCTTGCTGGTTGCGGCAGCGAGGATTTCACAGGTGCATATCGTTATAAAATACCTGGTGGCGAGAGGGCAATGGTTCTCAACGTTCACGGTGATGAGGCCGAGATATTTGGAGAGGATGTGAGAGACGGTCGCATCAAGCCGCTGGTCAAAATGAAAGTTTCAGTAAAAGATAAAAAGCTTCTCCTTGACGATGTTAATAGTTCCGAGCGCTTGGCCCTCACGCGAAATGTAGATGAACAAAGTGTCGATTGTCTCAACTGCAAGGTGCTTGGCATCAATGACGCAGCGGTTTGGAAATATGACCCTCAAGGGCCCTATGACGTAGAGCGGATGCTGAAAGACCAAGCACTTAAGGATGAAGAAGCATTAAATGCCGAACTGCTCAAGATGCAGGAGCAAATTTATGAGCAGGCCAAGCGAGACGAAGAAGCAACCAAACTAGGTCCATATGAAGGGGATTGGGTTTATCAAAGGACATCGAAACAAGATCCCCTGATCATCATGACTATCTGGCGCAAGAGCCATATTAAACGCTGGTCGTTTCGATTTGAATCCATGGACCGTATCGGGCAAGAAGTACCAGGGTTTGAGGTCTCAGATGTTGGATTGAAGGTGAAAGTCGGCTCCGAGACTCTCCTATACAGCCTCAGCCCAGATAAGCAGATACTGACCTGCACGAACTGCAATAGATCTGAGCGCTGGGTCAAAGCTGACCCCAAGAAAGACCTCAGCGATCGCCATTACGCTAGACAGATGGCTGGCAATCCATAGTCCCTCCTGGGGCTCCCCTGTACGTTGGTGACCCGTAGTGGCGATGAACATTGTGGGTGCTCATCGCTGTCCCCTCCACTACGAGCAGCGGAGCAAGGACGCGTCATTCAGCCATGCTCACGCTATTCCCAAGTGGCCAGGCCAGATTTTACGGCAGTAGGACGGCTGCGTCGGAAATCCATAAATTTTTCATCCTCATTTCCCAATCTGGGAGCTGACGAAATTTGCGGCATCTGCGTTAGCGCAGCGGAACATCGAGTTACCGTGTCTCTTAAGTAATCGGGAGCGCACGCTGATGAGATGGTTTTTCGTGGTGATGCTTTGCGGTGGTGCTGGCCTCTTGCTAAGCGCCCAATATCAAATTCCGCAATGGTTTCTTTGGCTCCTGCTGGCGCTGGGAACCACGATGTGGGGCCTGGCCAAGTGGATGGAACAACAGGAGGCCGAGACGGAGCGCGATCATGATCGCAGGTGCTGATCAGGATTGGGCCGTATGGGACTCCCAATGGCCGCAGCGCTGAACTACGCGCTGTATGGTGGACGATGGTGAGCCAGCTATCCGGGACTTTGAGTTCATGACCAGGAGATAACGAGATTGACTCTTCCTTATGAAAGAACACGCGCCATCGTCAAAACAGAGGAGTTCCTGCGTGAGCTCTCCCATCATTCGGGGCTACCGCAGGATATCCGCAGCTATGCGAAAAGCCTGCTCAGGCACTATCCATCTGCCGACCAGATTTTCTCGCTGGGGCGCCTTGAGGAATGTCTGGTAAACGAAGCGCTTGAAGATGAATACCGACGGCGGGTGATCGCCTTCCACCAGCCGCTGCTCTGCTCGTCGCTGGAGTCGACTCGCTAGCGATGTCCCTCCCAGATTTTGAACTGCCGGTGTCTCACCTCGTCGCGCAGAGGCTGAAGCATCTGCGCAAGGGGAGGCTTTTCAGCATCAGGTGTCTTGCAGAGCTTGGTTCGAGCTCGGCCATCTCCAAGGCAGTCGCCCAACTGGTTCGTCGCGGTGAGCTTGAGCGTGTGTACCGTGGCATCTACATGCGGCCGAAATACAGCCAATACACCGGCCGGGTTCGTCGTCCTGGGCCTTTGGACTTGGTGAATCTGATTGCCAGGCAGAACCGTTGGAAACTGCAGATCCATGGCGCTGATGCCGTGAGACGTTTCGGGCTGAGTACACAGATGCCGGTCATCCCGATCTATTACACGAGCGGCTCCAGTCGATCTCTATTTGTGGGGAAAGCCGAGATCAGGCTCGTGCATGCCGCCCCAATGCTGATGCAGCATGCAGGGACCAGGGTGGGGGTGGCCATCAGCGCACTGTTTTATCTCGGCAAAGGTGGTACTACTCCGGAACATGTTGCTGTAATCAAAAAAGCTCTCAGCCCCGAAGACCTGAGCAAATTAGTGGCCTGCAGAATGCCGAAATGGATGCGCGCAGCGCTGGAGACAACATGAGCCGGTAAGAAGCAGCCAGACACTCCGTTTGGCTGCCTATCCCTCTATCAGTGTCGGACCTGCATCTATTGCTGGCTGCCCTTCTCCATATTTATCCGCGCCCTGCGTATAAAGCTCACCGACACATTGAACCGACGCGCAAGCTCTGCATCAGAAACGCGCCTGAACTCCGATGCAATTTCGGGGGTTATTTCTGGCAGCGGTCGTTTGTAAGACTTTATTCCAAGCTCCTTGCGCTTTTTCTTGACCGGGAAATTGCTGACGCCGAGCCGGTCAGCAACCTCTGTGTCCGGCATTCTTCCTAGCAGTGCTATTGCCTCGCTGGTCCAAATGTCCTCGAGAGGCTTGAAGCGCTCTCGAATTGTCTTTGGCTCTGGGATCTTAAGCTCTGCTCTGGCTTGTTCGATACGTTTGATGGAAACACCGAATCCTTTCGCAAGTCGATGATTGGTTTCCATCGCCAGTCGCGTAACCAGCGCCGCGGGAAGCTCGGCCCTTCCGGGGAAGAACTTTGGAATGTCGCTGGAATGGCGGAAGCGCCGAACAGTGCTGGCGCCGATACCAAAACGCCTGGCCACTTCACGATCGCTCATTTCCCCTGCGTATGATTTCCAGTCACTCATTGTGCTCGCTCCTAATCCGAGGCTGGTCTCGCTCGATTTGCATACGGCCTTGTATTAAGAGTGCCCCTTGAAATACCCCTGATTACCAGATCGCATTGACATAGCTTTCGGTTCCAAGTCCTGCCAAGGAAACAGCGCTAATAATGAAATTGCTTGCGGGACGGCGGAGGACATTCCGCGCATGCGCGGAATTTCTCAAGGGTGGACGGGGGTAGAGAGGGCTCAGGAAATAGGCCACCAAGCCGTCCGTTTCAGTTGGTGTGTGGTCAGCCGAAGGGCATTGATGCTCAGGGATGGTGTGCAACGAGTTGCTCTACCTCGTCGATGATTTCTGCTGCCGTGTAGCCCAAGGGTTTAGCCAGCTTGAGCAAGGTGGTGATGGTTGGTTGGCTGGTTGATGCCCCGTTTGGTCAAGAAACCCGTCCTGGCTGAATTCGTCGCTCAGGCTTCCATCGCGCCAGGGTGGTTTCCCGGTCAGAACATGAGAATTTTCCGCGCATGCGCGGAATCAGTAGATGCGGCTATTGGCATAGAGTGGGTATTTCACGCCATCCGGCCGAACCCAAACTCACGTGTCCATCAATTCACCCCTCAAACAGGGTACTAACGCCTCGCATTGTCTAGTAGTTCCCACACTAGCGAGAGGCGTCATGCTGACGATCAAATTAGGCGACATCCACGGAATTCATCCCGATTTTTCTCGTGTCGAGTGCGAGCTGGATCTGGCCCCGATAGGCCTTCCTGATCCAGCTCTGATACCCAAGGCGTTGGCCACTCGGATCAATGAGGTTTACCCATTGGTGATCTGTGGCCCAGATGCACTGTGTATCGGCCAGACGACGCTATATCGATGGCTCAAGGCGCACACGGATCCCGAAACACCAGTGCGCTGTATTGAGTGGCCGAAGGGGCGAATCAAGCAGTTTGCCTACCAACTCGTGCTGATTGAGCGCTTGGTTGCACCTGCCCTGGCTCAGATTACGCGGCAACAGGTACGAGATTTATACGCCAACATCGGATCTGCAAAGGAGCAGTGGCCTCACGAATATCGAAGTCACGCCCACCTAGCTCGGCTGGTCGGGGTAAAACCGCTCAAGGGCTCTGAGGGTGAGAAATGAGCAAGCGCGAAATCCTGTTGAGGCTCGCCTCTGAACAGGGACAGTCTCCCTGGATCGTCAGTGAAATTCTCAATTTGCTAGGTTCTCACCCCGAACTAATTGACCTGCCACGTGCGATTGATCAGCTCGTACGAGTGCTCCGCACATGCAGTGTTGGTGTGCCGATTGGTCTAGAAAACTCTGATGACATCGTTTTACATGAGGCCTGCGAATGGCTTATCTCCCTATCCCGCCAACCCAACATCCGAGTGCTTTTGGGCGAGCAGTTTTGGCTGGGGAACAACAGGTCGGCAAGGAATCCTGTCCACCAGCGCGGTGTAAAAATTTTTGGATTTCCCTATGCCTCTTTTCTGCACATATTCAGAGACTACGAAAATGCTCAGGACTACGAGCGACTGCTCGCGCAGTTGCTCATTGCATCTCATAAAACAGGCACCGATCGCCTGATCAGTCAGCGCTACGAGGTTTACAAAGTGCTCGGCAACTTATGCGAACAGCGAAACTTCTTCATCCCACCTGAGTTAAAGGTCTGGGACACCACCGAGAAGTTTGTGGTGAGCTGTAGAGGATTTTTGCCTGGAAAGTCGAGATCAGAGAATGCCGAGAGTTTTGCTGCAATCGCCCGATTTGTCCGTTACTGCAACGGCGAGTCGCCACGTGTGGGTGGCGGCGGAGGCGGACATAGAGGCCAGCGTAAGGAGCAGAGTCGACCAGAACTGATCAACTTCATAACAGAGGATCCCCGGGGATTTGTGCTGGGTGATCCCGATGATCCTGACCAGCTACCTGGTCACTACGACATCCTAGTGGGGCATACAGACACCGTTGATAGTGATCTGGCACCCGGTGAGATCAGCCCATCAACTGAGATTTGGGTGCTCGATGATGATGGTTGCGAGCGTCCGTATGTTGCTGATCTCCTAGGCCAACAAAATGTTGAGGCGCATATAGTACGAAGCAGACAGTTCCTGCCATTTTCGTACAACCAGCTCACCTTGGTGGAGTTGCGGAATTTGTTGTTTGGCGCCAGCGACCTATTCCACTCGTGTCTGCAAGAACTGTCCTGCACAAAAGACCCAGCTCGGATCCAGCTCCGAATGGAGGCGATTGTTGCTCTGCATATCAGCCTGTGGCTGGGGCAGTCGATGACGCAGGTCGTCCAGTTATCCGTCGTTGATGATGAAACAGATGACGCCGATGGTCTGGCATTGATCCTAGGGGATTCGGCGCTGTTCAGTATGGTCGTCAGGCGCCCAGACCTGGCTGGCGACGATCGTTGGCAGGCCTCTTCTGGTGTCCGACTATCGTTGCTGCGAATTCTATTGCCCGATCTCGCTGGTAGTGCCCAGTTGGTAAAGCAGCTGCTCAAGGCATTTCCTCACTCTGCCAACCAGGTATTCACTTATCAAACTGAGCAGCTGGACGCCGAGATCAAAGCACTCCTGCTGGAATTGGGTGAAGACGACCGACGCTATACGCGAACCAAACTGCGCAGTTATTTGTTTCACCAAATAGTCACTGACACTCAGGACGTAGCAGCGGCATCCATGCTGTCAGGCGTTGAAATCCCCTCGGCGCAAACCCCGCGCTATTATCTGCAGCTCGATGCCAACCACCTCCGCAACATTTATACGACCTCACTGGTGCGAGTGCTGACGCAGGTTTATGCATGTGCTGGTCTGGCGTATGAACCTGCCGGCCTCAATCCTGATCAAGAGGGCGGGCTGGGAGCAACTCACTGCCTGCTGCCCGAAACCATTGCGTACAATGTAAGTGCAATGGCCGCGGTTTTGCGGAAGAAAGCGAAGGGGCGTCTCAGCGATATGCTCGCTTGGCACAACTGTTACACCCTATGGTCAGTGCAGATGTTTTCGCTGATTACAGCCTGTAGGGCGATCCGCAACCCTCTGATGCTCATCGACGAGTTTGATTCTGTGTTGGGTATGGGCGCGCTGTCAGACAAGGATGCCGATGATCGTCATATGAGTCGGCTGATTTGCATGCCTCCGATGTTGAGGCGGCAAATAACAAATTACATCGAGCACTGCGCATCTATCAGTAGGCAATTGATCGGCTATCTGTCACGGGATGATGATCGCGATAGATGGTCACGAGGTTTTTTCCTGTGGATTAGTCCGACTGGAATACGTCGTGCTGAAATTGCCCCGGACACAATTGTTCAACAGATGGTGCAGGTAGCCGGTTATACCGGCCATCGAGTCAATAGTTACCGGAAGTTCCTACGTACGGAGCTCACTGAGCGGGGCTGCCCTCCCGAGGCTCTGACTGCGCTCATGGGGCACTGGCTAAGGGGCGAAGAGCCGCAAGACGCCTATTCGTCGTTCTGCCCAGCGGCATATGCCAATGTTCTCGATGAATGGATTACCCCGCTACTGCGGGAACTTGGCTGGTCAGCCCTGAGCAGCCAGTGGGTGACCGAATGAACCTGCCCCGCCTAAACGATCAGCAGAGCAGTGTCATATGGTCGGCTCGGCTTCATGAGCCGGAATGGATGCCTGAGATGCGGGCACTTCTGAAATCGAAGGCTGCGGAGTCAGGCACAGCGTTCGGAAGATGGCTACTGAGTGAAAGTGGCATATCCGGGATTTCGAAGGCGCACGTACGTGAATTTGAGGCGTGGCTCGGCACGAATCACACGCTGCGTAACGTATTGCGTAGCATCACCCAACGAATCAGAGATCAAATTCCAGGGTTCCCGTTAGCGCGAATTGCTATTGCCATCAAGCGGGCAGCGAACCCAATCAATCCGGACGTCTACACCGCCGAGAGAATTCAACGCAGCGGCCAACTGGTCCAAGCTCTGCAACAGGGCCTGAAAATGGATCTAGACGCGCTGAGTAGAGAAGAGCGTATCGGTCTACTGCTGCTGAGCGCAGCCTACAGCGGCGGATTGCTGGATGTGGCTCAGCTGAATGCCATGCTCGGTTTATCTCTGGACAGCATTGAGTGGGTGGCGGGAATTCCTGAAATACGTCTGCCTCTATCGATTCGAGGCAATGCCGTCGCTGAGTTTCGACAGTGGTTCCCTGATCCGGCAACGCTGGCGCTGTTGATACGCTGCGCGGATGATGTTCATAAAAGCATCGACAAACTTAAGCGTAGAAATGGGCACATACGCTGCGTGGGCTCATTTCTGAGGAGGACTGGATTTTCTGCACAGGATCAGCCACAGAGCCTGACTGAATTGCTGGATCTTTTACGGATGCAAATGCAATTACGTCTGCCACAAATGCTGGTGAACTTTGCCTGCCGACAAGAGTTTGTTGCTCAGTCCCTGCGCCCGTCATGCTGGGGCAACATCTTCGACCAAGTAGAGCTAGTGGATCCGCCGGGCACATATGACTATGAATCCGTTTCGGATAAGCCTGAGGATAGCCCTGACCCGCCCGCATGGTTGCTAGAAATACGCGCCCGGGTTAGCGATGATCTGCCAATCGAAGCTCCATTGCTGGCAGAGTCCCTGGGCGAGCTTCCCCGGCTAATACAGAGCTGGGTTGCCTACATGCTGCGTGGGGCGTCAGCATACGGCCATGGTGACGGTCTCGGACGCAAAACCATAGATCGATACACACGCGCTCTTGGCGCAGCACTGGCGTCGCAGTTAGATGGCATAAGTATTTTTGAGCTCGAAATTGACGCGCTGGAAATCGTGTATGAATCCTCACTGGATACTCAGGCCACAGATAGCAAACGGCGCACCCTGGCCAAAGCCATCCACGAATTTCACACGTTCCTGCAGCGCCGATACAGTTACCCGCCTATCAGCCCTTACTCACTGCTAGGCATCGGTAAAGGCGTGACCCGCGTTGACGCCCGGATTATCAGCGAGGATCAGTACCAATTGGTTCTGCAGGCGCTTGGCACCTGCGGGCTGGAGCTGCGTACACCACGCCTAGTCACAGCAGCGAGGCTGGTATTGATACTTGGGTTTCGGTTGGGATTACGGCGTAACGAGGCTTTAAAGCTGCGCCTATGCGATTTTCACTTACCCGAATATTCGACAAAGGAAGCAGCACGTATTCAGGCACGCCAGCCGAACATGCGTAGGCTCTCGAGTGATGAACAAGCCGAGCTAGAACTGCCCGTCGATCTGCTTATTCGCCCCCACGCACAGCGCGGGTTGAAAACACAGAATGCCGTTCGACGCTTGGCGCTGCGCGAGCTGCTGGAGCCGGATGAGCTAAAGATGCTGATCGACTGGTATCGGGAGCGGCAATCCGAGGAGCAACAAAGTCCAACTTCGGAATTCCTTTTCTGCATCCCGCAGCTAAAAACTCAGTGGATCAGCGAAAGCTGCCTGTTCCCGGCCTTGCATAACTGCATGCGGGCAGTCACTGGCTCAGAGTTCATGCACTACCATCACCTGCGCCATTCCTGTGCCACGTGGCTTCTGCTCAAGCTCATGGGAGCAAATAATGAGCTTTCACCAGAGCTGATTTTTCGAAACCTACCCCTAACCACGCGCTGGCTCAGGGATGACCTCAGGTTGCGTAAAGCATTGTTGCCTCTGGAGGGACCTACCCGGAAAATCGTCCATATCGTCAGTGCCATCCTTGGTCATGGCAGCCCAAAAACTACGCTGCTGCACTACATCCATAGCCTGCCGCAGGTCATGGCCATGATGTGGCAATGGAATCCCCAGAACTGGATATTCAACGCCGCAAATGTCGCCCAGATAGGCGGCGTCAGCCAGCCCACCAAAAAAGCTGAGCCCGTTGACAGCATTTCGGTTGAGTGCGGCGTGCTACTCGACATCATCGGTCGTATAGCCCCACTGAAAGAGCTCAAGCGTACTCGGAAGAAGGCGTGTCCAGGCCAGGCTCAACAGGTGGAGCAGAACTGGGCGATCGGACGAATTCAGGCAATCGAGTCGATGCTCGCCTATGCCTCATATGCCGAACAGACAGGTCGAGAGGTCAATCTCGACTGGGTCGAGTTTTCTGCTGAGGAGCGCGAAATGATGCTGGAGCGGGCACGCTATATCCGCGGCATGCATCAGCGTCCTGGAACAAACGACCCAAGGCCGAAACATAGGCTGCAACCAGCACTTCATACAGACGCCCCATCATGTCTGTCGCTGCTGCCCTCGCCTCCGAGACATGGCGGACGGGAGGCCGTGACCGAATACGCACAGCGCATGTATGAGCTGCTCGAAGGCCCTGACAGTGAACGCGCCCAACGCGTGATTGATGATTTTGTTGAGCGCTGCTGGAAGACGGAAACCACGCTGCGATTCCAGCGCGACCGTGACGAGGAACATGCTCAGGACTATCTGTGGTTTCTCAGTGTTATAGGTGTTCCGGCTCGGTCTATAGAGCTGATCGTCTACGACACCAACAAGCCGAAGACAACCAAGTCTTACTGGCGTCAACAACTCGGAAACACTCGCCGCCCGTTCATTCAGCACGCGCCTGAGAACAACGATGTAGCGAATCTACATTTGGGTATAAGGGCGAAGCTTGAGTTAAAGGATCAGGCTAAGGAGAACCATCACTCCGGCGCGGCCTTGCGCTACCTGATGTTGATGGCTTCCATTGACTGGCATTTCCGCGCCTGACCCAGTCCGGAGGGCTTTCAGCCCTCCGGATCATCCTGCAGTTCCAGCAAATCGCCCACCTGGCAGTTCAGGTACTGGCAGATTATTTCCAGATCCTTGAGCTCCACCCTCTGTGCGGTCTCGTGATAGAGCCGTGTAAGGGTTCCGCGGTTGATCCCCGTGTCCCTGACCACTTCACTGATCTTCAGTTTCCGCTCGCCCAGTAAGCGAGACAAATGGCACTTGACCATCTAAACCCCCAAAAATGATCTACAGAAGATCATTTTGTCCTTGCAACGCTCAAAATGAGCGTTATATTGATCTGTAGGAGGTCATTATGAGCACTCACAAGCTCATAAGAATCCACTGTCGATCAATTTAGCAGAGAGGGCATATCCATGTCTCACACATACCTGACTACCGAAGAGCTGGCCACGCGCATGAAGTACGACGCGCGCACCATCCGTAATCGCTTGAAAGATTCAGTCCTGCTCGAAGGGATTCACTACTTCCGTCCCTTTGGCGGCCGCAAGATCCTTTTCATCTGGGAAGCCGTCGAAGAAGACATGCAAAAATTCTCGCGGGCTTCTGGGCTGGTTCCGATGGCTGGCGGAGGTATCTGCCATGGGTAAGGTTCGCGCCCGCGCTGACAACGAGAAGTTGTTCTTCGACTTCACTTATCTGGACAAACGCTGCCGTGAGCAGACCACGCTGCCTGATACGCCTGCTAACCGGAAAAAACTGGAGAAGATCCTTGAGCGCATAGAGGCGGAAATCACCCTCGGCTGCTTCGACTACGCCACTTACTTCCCTCAAAGCAGCAAAGTGCAAGAGATCAATCGGCTGCAGGCTGGCTGTGCATTGCTGAAAACACCACTGTTCAGGGATTTTGCCGAACTGTGGTTTGAGGAGATGAGGGTCGAGTGGCGTGATACGCACGCCAAAACCGTACGCCTTACTCTCGATAAGCATTTGCTGCCTGAGTTCGGCAAAAAAGAGGTCAGCGCCATCACCAAAGCAGAACTTCTGTCATTCCGCTCGGCACTCGGCAAAGTCCCCGGGCAGAAAGGTCAGAGTCTGACAGCGACGCGAATCAACCACATCATGACGCCATTGCGCATGATCCTTAGTGAGGCAGCTGACCGCTTCGAGTTTACCTCGCCATATCTCAACATCAAATCACTGAAAGTCCCCAAGACAGACGTGGAACCCTTCACCTTGGATGAGGTGCTGCAGATCCTCAGCACAGTGCGTGAGGACTTCCGCAACTACTACACCGTGCGCTTTTTCACAGGCATGCGCACAGCCGAAGTTGATGGTCTGCAATGGAAGTATGTCGACTTTCAGCGGCGGCAGATTCTGATCCGTGAAACCTGGGTGGGCGGCAAGCTCGATTACACCAAGAACGACGGCTCACAGCGTGAAATCGACATGTCCGAGCCGGTCTACCAGGCGCTCCTCGGCCAGCGGGAGAAAACCGGCAGCGGACAGTTCGTCTTCTGCACCCGCGAAGGTACGCCGCACGCATACCGCAACATCAACGACCGGGTTTGGTACCCCCTGCTGCGGCACCTGGGGTTGCGGCGGCGGCGTCCCTACCAAACCCGTCATACAGCCGCGACCCTCTGGCTGGCGGCTGGTGAAAACCCGGAGTGGATCGCCAGGCAGATGGGACACACCACCACCGAGATGCTGTTCCGTGTCTATTCGCGCTATGTCCCCAACCTTACCCGGCGTGATGGCAGCGCCTTCGACAACCTGATTAAAGCCAATCTCAAGGCCTGAGGAGTTCCACCATGAAACTGATCAAACGTGACAACGTGACTCCTCGGCATCCATCAATGGAGGCTCGCGAGCATAAGTACCTCAAGCATCTGGCTTCAGCCATGAGTCACTACCTCGAGAACCCCCATGGCACTGAGCTTGTTTGCATCCTGGGCTCTGGCTACGAGAAGGATAACCGGCATGCCCTCGAAACCTGGGTCGCCTACCACCGCAACGAAGTTTTCGAAAAACGCCTGGAGGGGCGTAGCCCGCTGGATTACCTGATCGAGAAGCTTGAGAGCCTGTTGGGTAACTGAGTTCGAAGGGGCCGAAAGGCCCCTTTGCTGTATTTGCTGCCAAACAAACAGCGATTGCACCGCCAGTGCGGCTGCATTGGTTAAGATGCGATCCTTAGCTTGCACTGGGGGCGCTACAGCCACCCTGGCAGCGCTGCCAGCCAGCGCGTTGATTTGGGAGTATTTGCAGTTGAACCACGCGGTCCACAACAAACTGGTTTCGTTTATCTGGTCGATTGCCGACGACTGCCTGCGCGACGTGTATGTGCGCGGCAAATACCGCGACGTCATCCTGCCCATGGTGGTGCTGCGCCGCCTGGATGCCCTGCTGGAGCCGAGCAAGGCCAAGGTGATGGACGAGCTGACCTTTCAGCAACGCGAAATGAGCCAGACCGAACTGGACGACAACGCCCTGCGCGCGGCCGCCGGCTATGTGTTCTATAACACCAGCAAGTGGACGCTCAGCCAGCTGCAAAAGACGGCCACCAATAACCAGCAAATCCTCCTAAGCAACGTCGAGGAATACCTCGACGGCTTTAGCGATAACGTCAAAGACATCATCCGCCGCTTCAACCTCAAGGCGCAGATGCGCCATATGGCCAGCAAGGACGTGCTGCTCGACGTGTTGGAAAAGTTCACCTCGCCCACCATCAACCTCACCCCACACGACAGCGAAGACCCGCAAGGCAACCGCCTGCCGGCCCTGAGCAACCTGGGCATGGGTTATGTATTCGAAGAGCTGATCCGCAAGTTCAACGAGGAGAACAACGAGGAAGCCGGTGAGCACTTCACCCCGCGCGAAGTGATCGAACTGATGACCCACCTGGTCTTCGACCCGATCAAAGACCGCTTGCCCCCGGTCATGACCATCTATGACCCGGCCTGCGGCAGCGGCGGCATGCTCACCGAGTCGCAAAACTTTATTGAAGAGAAATACCCGGACCCGACCACCCAGCGCGATATCCACCTGTACGGCAAGGAAATCAACGACGAGACCTATGCCATCTGCAAGTCGGACATGATGATCAAGGGCAACAACCCCGCCCACATCCGCCCCGGCTCCACCCTCTCGGTAGACGAATTTGCCGGCAGCCGCTTCGACTTTATGCTGTCCAACCCGCCCTACGGTAAAAGCTGGGCCAGCGAGCAGAAGTTCATCAAAGACGGCGGCGATGTGATCGACCCGCGCTTCAAGGTCAGCCTCGCGGACTACTGGGGCAACCTGGAGATGCAGGACGCCACCCCGCGCTCCAGCGACGGCCAGCTGCTGTTCCTGATGGAAATGGTCAGCAAGATGAAGGCCCCTGGGGAAAGCGGCCTCGGCTCGCGCATTGCCTCGGTGCACAACGGCTCCAGCCTGTTTACCGGTGACGCCGGCGGCGGCGAGAGCAATATCCGCCGCCACCTGATCGAGAACGACCTGCTCGACGCCATCATCCAGCTGCCCAACAACCTGTTCTACAACACCGGTATCACCACCTATATCTGGCTGCTCTCCAGCAACAAGCCGGCGCAGCGCCGCGGCAAGGTGCAACTGATCGACGCCAGCCTGCTGTACCGCAAGCTGCGCAAAAACCTTGGCAACAAGAACTGCGAATTCGCCCCCGAGCATATCGAGCTGATCACCCAGACCTACCTCGACCTCGCCAGCATCGACCGCCCGGCCGGTGGCGACGGCATCGCCGCCCAGGTGTTCGATAACCGCGACTTCGGCTACCACAAGGTCAGCATCGAACGGCCGGACCGGCGCAAGGCGCAGTTCAGCGCCGAGCGCATCGAAACCCTGCGCTTCGACAAGGCCCTGCGCGAACCCATGCAGTGGGTCTACCAGCAGTGGGGCGAGGCGGTGTATCAGGATGCAACCCTAGCCCAGCACGAGAAGGCCATTCTCGCCTGGTGCGAAGAGCAGGGCCTGGAGCTCAACGCCAAGCAGCGTAAAAAGCTGCTGAGCCTGGAAACCTGGGCCAAGCAGTCGCTGCTGGTCACCGTGGCCAACTACCTGATGCAGGCCATTGGCCAAGAGGAATACGACGACTTCAATCTGTTCAGCAAGATGGTCGATAAGGTGCTTAAGCAACTGGGCAAGGAGGCCGGCATCAAGCTCGGTGCCAGCGAGCGCAATCAGGTGCTCAACGCCGTAAGTTGGTACGACGAAAACGCCGCCAAGGTCATCCGCAAGGTGGAGAAATTCGACCGCGCCGAGTTGGCTGCCCTGCTTGAGAGGCTGGCTTGCAGCGTGGCCGACCTGCCCGACTTTGGTTACTACCCCAACGGTAAGGCTGGCGAATTTATTACCTACGAATCCAACAGCGACCTGCGCGACAGCGAAAGCATCCCGCTGGCCGATGCCATCCACCGCTTCTTCAAGGCCGAAGTGCAGCCCCATGTGGCAGAAGCCTGGATCAATCTGGAGTCGGTGAAGATCGGCTACGAGATCAGCTTTAACAAATACTTCTATAAGCACCAGCCGCTGCGCAGTATGGACGAGGTAGCGCGGGAGATTGTGGCGCTGGAACAGCAGGCGGAGGGGTTGATTGCGGAGATTTTGGGTGTTTCCCTTAATGAATTGCTAGGAGCTGAACATGCCTGATCAGTCTCCACTACCGTTGAAGCAGCAAAAGTCCCCATCAACGGGATGGGAGTGGTTTGGAGCAGTCCCTAAAAACTGGATCCAGCTCCCCTTGTGCGCAATAGCTAGAATCAAATCCATTGCCAATCAGAAAGATGAGGACTTGCTATCTGTCTATCTTGAGTTGGGTGTTGTTAAGTTTGATGACATCGATGAAAAGCGCACAAATGCAACAAGCGCAGATTTATCAAGCTATCAACTTGTAGAAGTTGGCGATTTTGTTCTGAATAACCAGCAGGCTTGGCGAGGTTCTGTTGGCGTCTCGAAATTCAGAGGAATCGTCAGTCCTGCATATTTAGTATTTGAACTAGATAAAAGGTTAGATTTTCGATTTGCCAACTATCTGTTCAGAGATTGCTCGATGGTTAGCCAGTATTTAATCAGCTCCAAGGGAGTTGGCACCATTCAGCGCAATCTCTACTGGGCGCACCTCAAACGCGCAGTCGTCTATCTGCCCCCTGTCTCTGAGCAAGTCGCGATAGCTGATTTTCTCGATGGCAGAACAATGCAAATTGACCTGGCAGTCCAGATTAAGGAGCGCCAGATAGAACTGCTTAAAGAGCGCAAGCAGATTCTGATCCAGCAGGCTGTAACCCGCGGCCTTGATCCTGATGCACCTATGCGGGATTCCGGTATCGAATGGATTGGCGAAATTCCGGCGCATTGGGAAACAGTTAGGCTTAAGTATCTTTTCAAAGAAATCAATGAGCGAACCAAAACGGGTGAAGAAACTTTACTGTCCTTGAGAATGGAGCTTGGGCTTGTGCCCCATGACGACGTATCGGATAAGGCAATTTCCAATGAGAGCCTAGTAGATTACAAACTGGTTCGTCCTGGTCAGATGGTTATGAATCGTATGAGGGCGGCAATCGGGATATTTGGTGTTTCCTCTCGATTCGGTTTGGTGAGCCCTGACTACGCTGTTTTTGATATTAAAGAGCGCGCCAATTCATCCTTTTTTCTCAGGCTGTTTAAGCTTCCTTTGCTAGGTACTCAGTTTCGCCTTGGTTCAAAAGGATTAGGCACTGGCTCTTCAGGGTTTATGCGGCTCTACACTGAAAACTTTGGAGATATAAAGGTTGCTGTTCCTCCTTTGGGTGAGCAGTTAGAAATCCTGAAATTCATAGACTCGACTTCGGAGCGACTCGATAACACCTGCGCAGTGTTTGAACAACAAATCACCAAACTTAAAGAATACAAAGCCACCCTGATCAATAGCGCCGTCACCGGCAAGATCAAGGTGCCAGGCGTGGTGGAGCCTGCCGAGATTCAGGAACGGGAGTTCGCCTGATGAGCGTGGAGCGCGACCTGAGTTATCTGCAATCGCTGCTGCGGGAGCTGTGCGCGCTGCCGCAGGAAACCGAGTGGGTGGAGTT
This sequence comes from Pseudomonas sp. NY15364, assembly GCF_048068235.1. Classification (NCBI taxonomy): domain Bacteria; kingdom Pseudomonadati; phylum Pseudomonadota; class Gammaproteobacteria; order Pseudomonadales; family Pseudomonadaceae; genus Pseudomonas; species Pseudomonas sp. NY15364. The sequence continues at coordinate 164,476 of NZ_JBLUPX010000001.1, forward strand.
CAAGCAGAGCAACGATGACGCGCCGCTGATTGGCGAATATATCTCGGCGCTGGCCAATGCCGCCGCCCTGCTCGGCAAGCAGTATGGCTACCTGGTCTGGGGTATCGACAATGCCAGCCATGCGGTGACCGGCACGGCCTTCAAGCCCTCGACCACCCGTTACAAACAGCAGGAGCTGGAAAGCTGGTTGCTGCAGAAAACCGCACCGAAGATTCACTTTCGCTTTTTCGAGTTTGCCGCCGCTGACGGCCAGCCGGTGGTGATTCTGGAAGTCCAGGCGGCCAGCCATACCCCGGTGCAGTTCGATGGCGTGGAATATATCCGCGTCGGTTCCTACAAGAAGAAGCTGCGCGAGTTTCCGGAAAAGGAGCGGGCGCTCTGGCGCGTGTTCGACCGCGTGCCCTTCGAACAGCAACTGGCCGCGCAGAACCTCGGTGTCGATCAGGTACTCAAGTTGCTCGACTACCCGGCCTACTTCGACCTGACTCACCAGCCCCTGCCGGAAGGGCGCGAGGCGATTCTCGCCGCGCTGGCGGCAGACCGTATGATCCAGCGCAGCGACAGCGGGCAATGGCATATCAGCAACCTGGGCGCGATTCTGTTCGCCAAGCGCCTGCAGGACTTCCCCGCCCTGGGGCGCAAGGCCGTGCGCCTGATCCATTACAAGGGCAACGGCAAGCTGGAAACCCTGCGCGAACTCACCGGCAACAAGGGTTATGCCCTGGGCTTCGAGGGGCTGATCGACACCCTGAAAACCCTGCTGCCGGCCAACGAGGAGATCGGCAAGGCCTTCCGCCAGGACGTGCCGATGTACCCGGAACTGGCCCTGCGTGAGCTGGTAGCCAACGCCATCATCCACCAGGACTTCAACCTGAGCGGCACCGGGCCGATGATCGAGCTGTTCGAGCGGCGCATGGAGATCACTAACCCCGGCGTGCCGCTGGTCGACCCGCAGCGTTTTCTCGACAGCCCGCCGCGCAGCCGCAACGAGGTGCTGGCTTCTTTTATGCGTCGTATCGGCATCTGCGAAGAGCGCGGCAGCGGCATCGACAAGGTGATCGCCCAGACCGAGCTGTATCAGCTGCCGGCACCGATCTTCGAGCAGACCGACGAGCACACCCGCGTGGTGCTGTTCGCCCACAAGGACTACCGGGACATGGAGCAGGAAGACCGCGTGCGCGCCTGCTACCAGCATTGCTGTCTGAAATACGTAAACCGCGAGCCGATGAACAACACCTCGCTGCGCGAGCGTTTCCAGATTGAGGAAGGTAATAGCGCCATGGCCAGCCGAATCATCAAGCAGACCATCGAGGCCGGGCTGATCCGTCTCTACGACCCCAATGCCAATCGCAAGACCTATCGCTATGTACCGAGTTGGGCCTGATCTCATTTGACGGTCATTTGACTGGCCCGCCCTTAGCCGCGGGTCAATCAGGGTAAAGGCCCCGTTTCAGGCGCTTGCCGGCGCGCCGCTCATTTGCCGGCCATTTGACTGAGACGGCCAGTGGCGTCGGGTAAGCTGCTAAAAACCCGTAGATTCAAGGTGTTGGAATTAATGCTCATTTGACTGAACAACGCATGCTAGACGAATAAGCCGAGCCGTTAGACATTCAGCAGCGTGTTAGCCCGCTCGGCTCATGGCGATGATGTCAGGCAAATCAATAGGTTAGTGGTGATTCAGGTGGGTGACGACGAATGTCTAGCCCCCCTTTGGCTGGATAGCTTTAGACATTTCTAGACATTCGTACTGCGCGCCGGGCTCGCCTGGCAGCGACACGAAGGGTCAGGCATAAGGAAGCCGGCATGGTAAGCAAGACCAACGAACAGGCGCTGGAAGCGAGTATCGAGAAATACCTGACCGGCACCTGCCTGGAGGAGTTGGCGGCGATTCGCGACAGCGCCGCGCAGGTGTCTGCAGGCCCCAACCACGGCTATCAACTAGGTCGCGCCTCGGATTTCAATGCCCGCTATGCCGTGGATAGCCGTTGCTTGTGGCAGTTTCTTGAGGCCAGCCAGGGCGATGAGCTGGAGCGCCTCAAGCAGCGCTATGACGATTGGGATTTGCGCATCCTCGAACGCTTCGACCGGCTGGCGAAGAAGTACGGCGTGCTGCACCTGCTTAAGCGCGGCCTGGCAATCGACGATGTGCACCTCAACCTGATGTACCCCGCGCCGCTGGCCAGCAGTTCGGCGCGGGTCAAACAGCAGTTTGCGGCGAATATCTTTAGCAGCACCCGTCAGGTGCGTTACTCCCTGAGTAACCCGCTGGAAGAGATCGACCTGGTGCTGTTTATCAATGGCTTGCCCTTCGCCACGCTAGAGCTGAAGAACCCCTGGACCGGCCAGAACGCCCGCTATCACGGACAAAAGCAGTACAAGCAGGACCGCGACACAGGCCAGCCGCTGCTGCAATTTGGTCGCTGCCTGGTGCATATGACGGTGGACACCGACGAGGTCTACATGACCACCAAGTTGGCCGGTGCCGCGACCTTCTTCCTGCCCTTCAACAAGGGCCATAACCATGGGGCCGGCAACCCGCCCAACCCGGCCGGGCACAAGAGCGCCTACCTGTGGCAGGAGGTTTTCAGCCGCGAAAGTGTGGCCAACATCATCCAGCATTTTGTGCGCCTGGATGGCAGCAGCAAAACGCCACTGGCCAAGCGCACGCTGTTCTTCCCGCGTTATCACCAGCTGGATGTGGTGCGCCGTCTGGTGGCCCATGCCAGCCAGCACGGCGTGGGGCAGCGCTACCTGATCCAGCACTCGGCCGGCTCGGGCAAGTCCAACTCCATCACCTGGGCGGCCTATCAGCTGATCGAAACCTACCCGGCTTCACTGACGGTTGCTGGCGCGCGTGGTCTGGATGTACCGCTGTTCGACTCGGTGATTGTGGTGACCGACCGCCGCCTGCTGGACAAGCAGTTGCGCGAGAACCTGCGCGAGTTCTCCGAGGTGAAAAACATCATCGCCCCGGCGTTGAAGTCCTCCGACCTCCAGCAGGCGCTGGAGCAGGGCAAAAAGATCATCATCACCACCATCCAGAAATTCCCGGTGATCGTCGATGGCATCGACGACATGGCCGGTAAACGCTTTGCCGTGATCATCGACGAGGCGCACAGCTCGCAGGATGGCAGCAGCCACGGCACGATGAACAAGGTGATGGGTGGTGACGAGCAGGACGATACGCAGGAGAAGATCCTCAGCGCGATCAAGAACAGCAAGATGCGCGGCAATGCCTCGTACTTCGCCTTCACTGCCACGCCGAAGAACAGCACGTTGGAAAAGTTCGGTGAGCAGCAGGCCGATGGCCGCTTCGCGCCCTTCCACCTGTACTCGATGAAACAGGCCATTGAGGAGGGCTTTATCCTCGATGTGCTGGCCAACTACACCACTTACCGCAGCTACTACGAGATTCAGAAGTCCATCGAGGACAACCCGCTGTTCGACACGTTGAAGGCGCAGAAGAAACTGCGCGCCTATGTCGAACGCGACCAGCAGACCATTGATGTCAAAGCTGAGGTGATGCTGGAGCATTTTATCGAGCAGGTGGTGACGCCGAAAAAGCTCAAGGGCCAAGCCAAGGGCATGGTCATCACCCAGAACATCGAAGCCGCCATCCGTTATCACAAGGCCATCAGCCGTTTGCTGGCGGCGCGCGGCAACCCGTTCAAGGTGCTGATCGCCTTCTCCGGGGAGAAACTGGTTGATGGCATCGAGTACACCGAAGCGGGCATCAACGGCTTTGCCGAAGCGGATACGCGGGACAAGTTCGACACCGATGAGTACCGCCTGTTGGTGGTGGCCAACAAGTACCTGACTGGCTTCGATCAGCCCAAGCTGTGTGCCATGTACGTGGACAAGAAGCTGCAGTACGTACTCGCCGTGCAGGCGCTGTCGCGCCTCAATCGCGCCGCGCCGAAGTGGGGCAAGAAGACCGAAGACCTATTCGTTCTGGACTTCTTCAATCAGGTGGAGGACATCAAAGCCTCCTTCGACCCGTTCTACACGGCCACCAGCCTGTCCGGCGCAACGGACATCAATGTGCTGCACGAACTCAAGGACCAACTCGACGAGGTCGGCGTCTATGAATGGCCGGAAGTGGAGGCATTCGCCACGCAGTACTTCGACAACGTCGATGCCGAACAGCTGGCGGTGCTGATCGATATCGCCGTTGAGCGCTTCGACGTGGAACTGGAGTTGGAGGATGAGGCCAAGGTCGATTTCAAGATCAAGGCCAAGCAGTTCGTGAAGATCTACGGGCAGATGGCTTCGATCATGCCGTACGAGATTGTGGCCTGGGAAAAACTGTTCTGGTTCCTCAAGTTCCTGATCCCGAAACTCAAGGTCAAAGACAAAGACGCCGACGAAATCGACGCGCTGCTCAACTCGGTTGACCTGGCGTCCTATGGGCTGGAACGGGTCAAGCTGAACCACAGCATTGCCTTGGATGACGCAGAAACCGAGCTGGACCCCGCCAACCCAAACCCCCGCGGGGTACATGGCGGCGAGCGGGAAAAAGACCCGCTGGACCAGATCATCCAGAGCTTCAACGAGCGCTGGTTCCAGGGTTGGGGCGTGACCACGGAAGAAAAGCGCGTGAAGTTCCTGAGCATTCTCAAGGGTATTCAGGAACACCCAGACTTTGAGCCGAAGTATCAGAAAAGTCAGGACGAAGATCACCGCGCACTGGCGTTCGAGAAGATATTTGAAGAAGTGATGCTGATACGCCGGCGTCAGGATCTGGAGCTTTACCGGCTGGTGGCCAGTGATGCGGCGCTCAAGTCGTCGTTGCAGCAGAGCATGAGGGGCATGCTGGGCTGAGATAGCTGCCGGGCTAGGTGCGTTTTTCTGCGCATGCGGCCTGTATGGCTAGTACTCAGCGCAACGCGCGGGACATACATCGTGCGCAGCGATAAGGCACGGTTTAGGCACAGAATTGGCACAGCCCGAAAATCAGCCTAAAACGAGCCGTTCGGGCAGTACTCATTGGCCGCTTCAAACGCAGTTGATTTAATTTCAGAGTTTCTTTGGGAGGTGGGGCGAGCTGAAGATTCGGTCTTCTAAAAAAGATCGATAAATCAATGAGATATGGCGCACCAGGCGGGATTCGAACCCACGACCCCCGCCTTCGGAGGGCGGTACTCTATCCAGCTGAGCTACTGGTGCGTATGTGTTGCGGCGGTCTATTTGACCATTAGCTAACACCCTTCTCAACTCGACGAGTATTGCCTTCGGAGGGCAGTACTCTATCCTGCTGAGCTACGAGTGAGTTGCGGGGCGCAATCATACGCATCTCGGCGGTTAGCGTCCATTCTGCATGGGCGTGCATTATTCAGAACGCGCTTTACACTTTTGAGCCGTTTCAAAGGCTGTTTTGGAAGTTTTTGTCATTATTTTGCGGTTTTTGCCTTGCCGCCTATTGCCCTTTACCCCGCCCGATCCTAGGATTCGTTTGAGATTTCAAACGGCGTGTTCGGTCATTCTGAACCCTCGCACGTTCAACGGCTCTGAATCCATTACCAGGCCCCGCACGGCTCATGTTCAGCCTGCGGGTTCTGTCCGTGACTCCAACGACTTACGCCGACGCCCGGGTGTCGGAACTGAAGGAGACTGCCATGCAACTGAAAGACCCCCAGCTGCTGCGCCAACAGGCCTATATCGATGGCCAGTGGCTGGACGCCGACAGCGGTCAGACCATTGCCGTGAACAACCCGGCGACTGGCGAGATCATCGGCCATGTTCCGAAGATGGGCCGTGCTGAAACCCGCCGCGCCATCGAGGCCGCCGAGAAGGCGTTGCCGGCCTGGCGTGCGCTCACCGCCAAGGAGCGTGCGAACAAGCTGCGTCGCTGGTTCGAGCTGCTGATGGAAAATCAGGACGACCTGGGTCGCCTGATGACCCTGGAGCAGGGCAAGCCGCTGGCCGAAGCCAAGGGCGAGATCGCCTATGCCGCCTCCTTTATCGAGTGGTTCGCCGAGGAAGCCAAGCGCGTCTACGGTGACGTGATCCCCGGCCACCAGCCGGACAAGCGCCTGATCGTGATCAAGCAGCCGATCGGCGTCACCGCAGCCATTACTCCGTGGAACTTCCCCGCCGCGATGATCACCCGCAAGGCCGGCCCGGCGCTGGCTGCCGGTTGCACCATGGTGATCAAGCCGGCTTCGCAAACCCCGTTCTCTGCCCTGGCCCTGGTCGAGCTGGCCGAGCGTGCCGGCATCCCTAAAGGTGTGCTGAGCGTGGTCACCGGCAGCGCCGGCGAAGTGGGTGGCGAGCTGACCAGCAACCCGATCGTGCGCAAGCTGTCCTTCACCGGCTCGACCGAAATTGGCCGCCAACTGATGGCCGAATGCGCCCAGGACATCAAGAAGGTGTCGCTGGAGTTGGGCGGCAACGCGCCGTTCATCGTCTTCGATGACGCTGACCTGGATGCTGCCGTGGAAGGTGCACTGATCTCCAAGTACCGCAACAACGGCCAGACCTGCGTCTGCGCCAACCGCATCTACGTGCAGGACGGCGTCTACGATGCCTTTGCCGAGAAACTGATCGCGGCAGTGGGCAAGCTGAAGATTGGCAACGGTCTGGAAGACGGTACCACCACCGGTCCGCTGATCGACGAGAAGGCCGTGGCCAAGGTTCAGGAGCACATCGAGGACGCCGTGGGCAAAGGCGCCAAGCTGGCCCTGGGCGGCAAGCCGCACGCCCTGGGTGGCACCTTCTTCGAGCCGACCATCCTGCTCGACGTACCGAAAACCGCCGCCGTTGCTAAAGAAGAGACCTTCGGCCCGCTGGCGCCGCTGTTCCGCTTCAGGGACGAGGCCGAAGTGGTCGCCATGGCCAACGATACCGAGTTCGGCCTGGCGTCCTACTTCTATGCCCGCGACCTGGGCCGCGTGTTCCGCGTGGCCGAAGCGCTGGAGTACGGCATGGTGGGTATCAACACCGGCCTGATCTCCAACGAAGTCGCGCCGTTCGGCGGCGTGAAGGCGTCCGGCCTGGGTCGTGAAGGTTCCAAGTATGGGATCGAGGACTACCTCGAGATCAAGTACATGTGCCTCGGTGGAATCTGATTCGGAAATCCGCTGATTTCCAAGACGGGGCAAGGTGCGAAAGAGCGTGCGGCGCCCCGGTTGTAAGCCGTAACCCTATTGAGTCCCTCGCGGGCTCGGTTCAGTCGATCATCGCATGCTGAACCGACCACCCGCCGGGGGCGACCATGAGGACACCATGAGCAAGACCAACGAATCCCTGCTGCAACGCCGTGCCGCCGCTGTTCCGCGCGGTGTTGGCCAGATCCACCCGATTGTCGCCGAGCGCGCCGAGAACGCCACTGTGTGGGACGTCGAAGGCCGCGAGTACATCGACTTCGCCGGCGGCATCGCCGTACTGAACACCGGCCACCTGCATCCGAAGGTGATCGCCGCTGTTCAGGAGCAACTGACCAAGCTGACCCACACCTGCTTCCAGGTGCTGGCCTACGAGCCCTACATCGAGCTGTGCGAAGAGATCGCCAAGCGCGTCCCGGGCGACTTCGCCAAGAAAACCCTGCTGGTCACCTCCGGCTCCGAAGCCGTGGAGAACGCGGTGAAGATCGCCCGTGCCGCCACCGGCCGCGCCGGCGTGATCGCCTTCACCGGCGCCTACCACGGTCGTACCATGATGACCCTGTCGCTGACCGGCAAGGTCGTACCGTATTCCGCCGGTATGGGCCTGATGCCCGCTGGTGTGTACCGCGCCCAGGCGCCGTGCCCGCTGCATGGCGTGAGTGAGGACGAGTCCATCGCCAGCATCGAGCGCGTGTTCAAGAACGACGCACAGCCGCAGGACATTGCCGCGATCATCATCGAACCGGTGCAGGGCGAGGGTGGTTTCTACGTCAACTCCCCGGCCTTCATGCAGCGCCTGCGTGCCCTGTGCGACCAGCACGGCATCCTCTTGATCGCTGACGAAGTGCAGACCGGCGCTGGCCGCACCGGTACCTTCTTCGCCACCGAGCAACTGGGCGTGGTGCCGGATCTGACCACCTTCGCCAAGTCCGTTGGCGGCGGCTTCCCGATCTCCGGCGTGTGCGGCAAGGCCGAGATCATGGACAAGATCGCCCCCGGTGGCCTGGGCGGCACCTATGCCGGCAGCCCGATCGCCTGCGCCGCGGCCCTGGCCGTACTCAAGGTGTTCGACGAAGAGAACCTGCTGGCGCGCTCCAACGCCGTCGGCGAGAAGCTCAAAGCCGGCCTGAACAAGATCGCCGAGAAGCACAAGGTGATCGGTGACGTACGTGGCCTGGGTTCGATGGTCGCCATCGAGCTGTTCGAGGGCGGTGACCACAGCAAGCCGGCTGCCGAGCTGGTCGGCAAGATCGTCGCCCGTGCTCGCGACAAGGGCTTGATCCTGCTGTCGTGCGGCACCTACTACAACGTCATCCGTTTCCTGATGCCTGTCACCATCCCTGACGCGCAACTGGAAAAAGGCATCGCCATCGTCGCCGAGTGCTTCGACGAGCTGGCCTGAGTCGTTCCTGCTGTACCTGCGCCCGTGGCTCACCAGGCCGGGCGCACCTGAGACCCGCCGCGTGCGGGTCTTTTTTTGCCTGCCGGCTGGGGTAGGGCGGGTGAAACCCGCCAGTTCCTTCAAGGCGGGTTGCACCCGCCCTACACGACGCGCGCTCCACTGCCGCTGGGCATGGGGTGCGCAGAAAAAGGCCCGCGCAAGGCGGGCCAAAGGGTGACAAGCAACAGGAGTTCGGGAACTTACTTGGGCTCGAAGATCACATACACCTTGCGGCAGGCTTCGAGCACTTCCCAGGTGCCGGAAAAGCCAGCAGGAATCACGAAACGGTCGCCGGCGCGTACGGTCTTGGCGTTGCCGTCGGCGTCACGCAGCACGGACACGCCCTGAAGAATCTCGCAGTATTCGTGCTCGGTGTAGTGCACCGTCCACTGGCCCACGGCGCCTTCCCAGATGCCACTGCTGAACTGGCCGCAGGGGCTGCTGTAGTGGTTGCGCACGCTTTGCTCCGGATCGCCCTTGAGCACTTTTTCCGGCGCTGGGCGATAGTGTTCGGCGGCCGTGCCAGCCTGGGCGAAGTCGACGATCTGTTCGATGTTCATCTGGCTGTTCCATGGTTTCGGTGGCGGCAACCGCGCGACCAGCAGGGCCTTCGCGGGAAAGTCGTGGCAGCAGTCTATGTTTTAAAAAACGCACATGACAAGGGCTTTTGCCGGTCCGTGTCAAAAATATTGAAAAGCCGCAGTCCCCTGGTTTAGTGTGTCAGCCAGGATCTGGCCAGCGATCTGGCCTTGCAGAATTATTGACAGTGCGCGCCCTCGCGGGCGCCGCTTCCACCCATTGAGAGGATGCCGGAATGACTAGCCTGACTCGTGCCGACTGGGAACAGCGTGCCAAGACCCTGACCATCGAAACCCGTGCGTTCGTACACGGCGAGTACCGCTCCGCCGAGTCTGGCGCTACCTTCGAATGCATCAGCCCGGTCGACGGCCGCCTGCTTGGCATGGTGGCCAGTTGTGACCAGGCTGACGCTGACGTGGCGGTCAAGGATGCCCGCGCTACGTTTGAATCCGGTGTGTGGTCGCGTCTGGCCCCGGCCAAGCGCAAGAAGGTGATGATCCGCTTCGCCGAGCTGATCGAAGAGCACGGTCAGGAGTTGGCCCTGTTGGAAACCCTCGACATGGGCAAGCCGATCAGCGACTCGCTGAGCATCGACGTCGGCAGCGCCGCCAACGCCATCCGCTGGAGCGGCGAGGCCATCGACAAGGTCTATGACGAGGTCGCGGCCACGCCTCACGACCAGCTCGGCCTGGTCACCCGCGAGCCGGTGGGTGTGGTCGCCGCCATCGTACCGTGGAACTTCCCGCTGCTGATGTCCTGCTGGAAGCTCGGTCCGGCGTTGGCCACCGGTAACTCGGTCATTCTCAAACCGTCCGAGAAGTCGCCGCTGACCGGTATCCGCATCGCCCAGTTGGCCATCGAGGCCGGCATTCCGGCGGGCGTGTTCAACGTGCTGCCAGGCTTCGGCCACACCGTTGGCAAGGCCCTTGCTCTGCACATGGACGTCGACACCCTGGTGTTCACCGGTTCGACCAAGATCGCCAAGCAGCTGATGATCTACGCTGGCGAGTCGAACATGAAGCGCGTCTGGCTGGAAGCAGGCGGCAAGAGCCCGAACATCGTCTTCGCTGACGCGCCGGACCTGCAGGCCGCTGCCGAAGCGGCTGCCAGCGCCATTGCCTTCAACCAGGGCGAGGTCTGCACCGCCGGTTCGCGCCTGCTGGTGGAGAACTCGATCAAGGACAAGTTCGTGCCCATGGTGGTCGAGGCGATCAAGGCCTGGAAACCGGGCAACCCGCTGGACCCGGCAACCAATGTCGGTGCGCTGGTCGACACCACCCAGATGAACCAGGTGCTGAACTACATCCAGGCCGGCCATGACGACGGCGCCAAGCTGGTGGCCGGCGGCAAGCGGGTGATGGAGGAGACCGGCGGCACCTATGTCGAACCGACCATCTTCGACGGGGTGAACAACGCCATGCGCATCGCCAAGGAAGAGATCTTCGGCCCGGTGCTGTCGGTGATCGGTTTCGATGACGAGGCCGATGCCGTGGCCATCGCCAACGACACCATCTATGGCCTGGCAGCAGGTATCTGGACCAGCAACCTGTCCCGCGCCCATCGCGTTGGCCGCGCCGTGCGTGCCGGCAGCGTGTGGATCAACCAGTACGATGGCGGTGACATGACCGCGCCGTTCGGTGGTTTCAAGCAGTCCGGCAACGGTCGCGACAAGTCGCTGCATGCCTTCGACAAGTACACCGAGATCAAGGCCACCTGGATCAAGCTGTAGCGGTACCGGGACGATCTCCTGGTCGTCGGCCGGGTAATCGGCTCCCCTCTCCCATTTATGGGAGAGGGGCTGGGGGAGAGGGCCGAGAACGCAGCGAAACTGCCGGCTATCTCGCTCCCGAAACCTACGGCCGGGTTCCCGAGGAGCCCGGCCGTTGTCTTTGCAGTGGCTTGTCTGCCAAGGAATTCACCAATGCGTTGGGGCACCTACTTCGCCGTCTGTGCGGCAGTCATCAGCATCGGCCTGGCGCTGGGCGTGACCATGCCGCTGGTGTCGTTGCGCCTGGAAAGCTGGGGCTATGATTCTTTTGCCATTGGTGTGATGGCGGCCACTCCTGCGGTTGGTGTGTTGCTCGGAGCTTCGCTGGCCGGGCGCCTGGCGGCACGTTTCGGCACCACCGTGCTGATGCAGATGTGTCTGTTGCTCGGTGCGCTGTCGGTGGCTGGCCTGGCGCTGGTGCAGAATTATGCAGTGTGGGTGGGGCTGCGGCTGTTCCTCGGCGTGGCGCTGACCGTGGTGTTCGTGCTCGGTGAAAGCTGGATTAACCAGCTCGCCGTGGAAAAGTGGCGCGGCCGTCTGGTGGCGTTGTACGGCACGGGTTATGCCCTCAGTCAGCTCAGCGGGCCGTTGCTGCTGACAGCGCTCGGCACGGCGACCGACCGGGGTTTCTGGACGGGCGTGTGTCTGCTGATCGGCGGTTCGCTGATCCTGCTCGGGCGCACCGGTGCACCCCAGGTGGATGCGCATAGCGCTTCTGGGCGCGGCCTGCTGGTGTTCTGCCGCAAGTTGCCGGCCATTGCCTGGGCGGTAATGCTGTTCGCCGCCTTCGAGGCGATGATGCTGACCCTGCTGCCGATCTACAGCCTGCGCCAGGGCTTCACCCAGGAGGTGGCGCTGGTCATGGTCAGCGTGGTGGTGATCGGCGATGCCGCGCTGCAACTGCCCATCGGCTGGCTGGCCGACCGCATGTCGCGGCAGACCTTGTTCCGCTGTTGTGGCGTGGTGTTGCTGCTGTCCAGCCTGGCGATACCGTTGCTCCTGCACACGCCGCTGATCTGGCCGCTGTTCGTTGCCTTCGGTGCCAGCGCCGGTGGTCTGTTCACCCTGTCGCTGATCATGATCGGCGAGCGTTACCGCGATGATGAACTGGTGCGTGCCAACGCCCACGTCGCTCAGCTGTGGGGCCTGGGTTGCCTGGTCGGGCCGCTGGCCACGGGCGCCGTCAGCCAGTGGCTGAGCGGCCATGCGTTGCCGCTGATGATGGCTACCGGTGCCTTGGTATTCATCATCCTGGCCAGTCAGCGCGGTGCCTTCAGCGAGATGCAGGCAGTGGGCGCGGCACGCTCCTGATGCCGCTGGCCAGTTAGAGCACTTCCTTCAGCCGGTGCCAGAGCATGCCCAGGGCCAGCAGCGGTGAGCGCAGGTGCTTGCCGCCGGGGAAGGTCATGTGCGGCACCTGGGCGAACAGATCGAAGCCACGGCTTGCCTGACCGGCGATGGCCTCGCCGAGCAGCTTGCCGGCCAGGTGCGTGGCATTGACGCCGTGGCCGGCATAAGCCTGGGCGTGGAACACGTTGGGCTGATCCTTGAGTCGGCCGATCTGCGGCAGGCGGTTGGCGCCGATGCCGATCATTCCGCCCCATTGATAGTCGATGCGCACATCGGCCAGTTGCGGGAATACCTTGAGCATCTTCGGCTTCATGTAGCCAGCGATATCGGCCGGATCACGCCCGGAATAGTGGCAGGCACCACCGAACAGCAGGCGGCGGTCGGCGGAGAGTCGGTAATAGTCGACTGTCACGCGCTGGTCGCACAGCGCCATATTCTGTGGAATCAGTTGCCGCGCCTGCTCTTCGGAGAGTTGTTCGGTAGCGATGATATAGCTGCCGGCCGGTAGTACCTTGCCGCTCAGGGTCGGGTTGAGGCCGTTGATGTAGGCATTGCAGGCCAGCACCAGGTACTTGGCGCGCACTTGGCCCTGGGCGGTGTGCACGCGCACCTCGTTGCCGTAGTCGATGCGTGTCACCGGTGAGTCTTCGAACAGCTGCACGCCGAGCGATTGGGCGGCAGCGGCTTCGCCGAGCGCCAGGTTGAGCGGGTGCAGGTGGCCCGAGCCCATGTCGATCATGGCGCCGTGATAGTTGTCGGAGCCGACCACTTCGTGGATGCGCTCCTTCGGCACCATGCGCAGTTCGTGACGATAGCCGAGGCTTTCCAGCTCTGCCTTGTCGGCGGCGAAGTCGTCCATATGCGCCGGCTTGTTGGCCAGGTCGCAGTAGCCCCAGGTCAGGTCGCAATCGATCTGAAACTGCGCAACGCGATCACGCACGATCTCCACCGCCTCCAGGCCCATCAGCTTGAACTGGCGCACGCCATCTTGGCCGACCACCGATTCGAACTGTTCGACATCATGGCCAACGCCGCGAATCAGTTGCCCGCCGTTGCGCCCGCTGGCGCCCCAGCCGATCTTGCGCGCCTCCAGCAGCGCCACCGACAGGCCTTTCTGGGCCAGCTCGATGGCGGTATTCAGGCCGCTGAAACCGCCACCGACGATGCACACGTCCACCTGCAGCTCACCGCCGAGGGGCGGGTAGGCCTGCTGGCGATTGACGCTGGCGGCGTAATAGGAAGCGGCATGTTGCGGGCTGTGGACGGGCTGGTGAACGCGGGCGTTCATGTGCGAAATCCTGATTTTGGTGTGTGGAAAATTCAACGCAGCATAAGCGCGTGATCCGTCCGGCGCCAAGAGGCCTGTGGAAAAAACACGCGGGACAGCAGAACGACGTCGTGCGCTACGTTCGGGGATCGGCGTGTAGCTAATCCGTCCCTCTGCGGGCAGGCGCCAGCATGGCGCGGTAAACTGTCTTCTTCGTTGCCAGGCGCCCGCGCATGAGCTGTACAGACCGCAAGATCGACCACCTGCGCCGCCAGATCCCGCGCTTCGACTGCGTGCCCGGCTGTCACGATTGCTGCGGGCCGGTCACTGCGTCGTCCGAGGAACTGGCACGCCTACCGGTCAAGAGCGACGCCGAACATGATGCAGCACTGGCCGAATACAACTGCGTGCACCTGGGGCCGAACGGTTGCGAGGTGTACGACCAGCGGCCGCTGATCTGCCGCCTGTTCGGCACGACACCGCGTCTGCCTTGCCCGCATGGTCGCGGGCCGGAGCAGCCGATCGAGCCGGCGGTGGAGCGCCAGGTGCACCGGCTGATCGCCACCACTCGCCAGCGACTCGTCTAGGCTCACGGCTCCCACGCTTTGCGGGGGAGCCCCTGTAGCGGCGCTCCGCGCCACGATTTGTCGTGTGCAGCAGGCTGGCGCAAAACGTCTGGCAGGGTGTGGGAACGATCAACCATCCCGTAGGAGCGTGCTCTGCTCGCGAACCAGGCCATGTAAAAGCTTCGCGAGCAGAGCTCGCTCCTGCAGATTCACTCCGGCACCGGCAGCGCCAGGCTTTCCTTTACCTCTTCCATGACGATATAGCTCTTCGACTCGCGCACGTGCGGCAGCTTGAGCAGGATGTCACCGAGCAGCCTGCGGTAGCTGGCCATCTCGTTGATGCGCGCTTTCACCAGATAGTCGTAGTCGCCGGAGACCAGATGGCACTCCAGCACATGCGGCAGCTTGAGTACGGCACGGCGAAACTCCTCGAAGGTGTCGCCGGACTTGTAGTCCAGGCTGATCTCGACGAACACCAGCAGGTTGGCCTTGAGGTGCTGCGGATTGAGGCGGGCGTGGTAGCCCATGACGATGCCTTCGCGCTCCAGGCGGCGTACGCGCTCGGTGCAGGGCGTGGTCGACAGCCCCACGCGCTCGCCCAGTTCGGTGAAGCTGATGCGCCCATCCTCCTGCAGGATGCGCAGGATGTTGCGGTCGATCTTGTCCAGTTCACGACGACTTTGGTGCTGGGTTCTCATGGGGAATTCGCCTCTGCAAAACGGCTTATTGCCAAGAATTCTCGCCAAATATAGCTGTGTATATGGTGAAAAGCACTGCGTCGCTCTTCCTATACTGCGGCCATCGACAACAATGGCCTGTAACGCACGCGCCTTGGGCGCGGCGGGGAGAAAAACATGCGTGTTCTGGTTCTCGGCAGCGGTGTGATTGGTACCGCCAGTGCTTACTACCTCGCCCGTCAGGGCTTCGAGGTGGTGGTGGTCGACCGCCAGGATGGCCCGGCTTTGGAAACCAGCTATGCCAATGCTGGCCAGGTTTCCCCCGGTTACGCTTCGCCCTGGGCCGCCCCGGGCGTGCCGCTGAAAGCGATCAAGTGGCTGCTGCAGAAGCATGCGCCGCTGGCGATCAAGGCCACCGGTGACGTCGACCAGTACCTGTGGATGGCGCAGATGCTGCGCAACTGCACTGCCAGCCGCTATGCGATCAACAAGGAGCGCATGGTGCGTCTGTCCGAGTACAGCCGCGACTGCCTCGACGAGCTGCGTGCCGAGACCGGCATCGCCTACGAAGGTCGCCAGCTCGGCACCACCCAGCTGTTCCGCACCCAGGCCCAGGTCGATGCCGCTGCCAAGGACATCGCCGTGCTGGAAGCCTCTGGCGTACCGTTCGAGCTGCTCGACCGCGATGGCATCGCCCGCGTCGAACCTGCCCTGGCTGGCGTCAAGCACAAGCTGGCCGGTGCCTTGCGCCTGCCCAACGACCAGACCGGCGACTGCCAGATGTTCACCACCAAGCTGGCGGACATGGCCAAGGCGCTTGGCGTCGAGTTCCGTTTCGGCCAGAACATCCAGCGCTTGGACGCCGTGGGCGACCGTATCAACGGTGTGTGGATCGACGGCAAGCTGGAAACCGCCGACCGCTACGTGCTTGCCCTCGGCAGCTACAGCCCGCAACTGCTCAAGCCGCTGGGCATTCGTGCTCCGGTTTACCCGCTCAAGGGCTACTCGCTGACCGTGCCGATCACCAACCCGGACATGGCACCGACCTCGACCATTCTCGATGAAACCTACAAGGTCGCCATCACCCGCTTCGACGGTCGCATCCGCGTTGGTGGCATGGCCGAGATCGCCGGTTTCGACCTGTCGCTCAATCCGCGTCGTCGCGAAACCCTGGAAATGATAACTGCCGACCTCTATCCGCAAGGCGGCGATCTGCAGCGCGCCGACTTCTGGACCGGTCTGCGCCCGGCCACGCCCGACGGCACCCCGATCGTCGGCGCCACCGCCTACCGCAATCTGTTCCTCAACACTGGCCACGGCACCCTGGGCTGGACCATGGCCTGCGGTTCCGGTCGCCTGCTCGCCGACCTGATGGCCAACAAGCGTCCGCAGATCAGCAGTGAGGGGCTGGATATTTCCCGTTACGGCTCCAGTGCCCGTCAGCCCGACCTGCAGCACACCGCCCCCGCCCACTGATCGGCCGGGGTGTTCGCCCCAGATCCCATCTGCCCGGTACTGGCCTGTCGGCCAGTGCCTGCGCGCAACCGCAACCTCGCCAGCTATGGAGGCTCGCTTTACCGACCAGGAGACGGCTTCTTCTGATTAAGACGAGCGGAGCACAGGATTGCCTGCCGCTCTTGTACTTATAAATCTAAGAAAGAGATGTAATGCAATGAACAAACAATCCATACAGATAGCCCTTGCCTACATGTCCGTAGTGATCGGTGGTGGCTTCGCTTCCGGCAATGAAATCCTGCAGTTTTTCACCCGTTTCGGCCTGATCGGTGTGGCCGGTACGCTGGTCAGCGCCCTGTTGTTTGCGTTTTTGGGGATGCAAGTTGCCCGTATGAGTTCGCAAATGCAGGCTACTTCGCACAAAGAGGTGCTTTACAAGTTGTTTGGCAAGACCATTGGCTTTGGCCTTGACGTGGTTTTGTCGTTCTTCCTCTATGGTGTGGGCGTGGTGATGCTTGCCGCTGCCGGTTCGACGCTGTTCCAGCAGTTTGGTTTACCGCCACTGCTCGGTGGTAGCCTGCTGGCGGTGCTTGCCATTGCTACGTTGTGTCTGAATGTCCGGGGCATCATCAATCTGATCAGTGTGGTGATGCCGTTTTTGCTCGGCATGGTGCTGCTGATTACCATTTATTCGATTTTCAGCTACAACGCCCCGCTGGACGTACTCAACGCGGTGGCCCAGGAAAACTCCAACCGTGCCGCCGATAACTGGATTGTGAGTGCACTGCTCTACGCTTCGTTCAACATCGCCGTGGGCCTGCCAATGCTGGTGGTAATCGGCGGTCTGACCCGCGATCATCGCGCCGCAGGCCTGGGTGGGGTCGTCGGTGGCTTGGGCCTGGGATTCCTGATTCTGGTGCTCAACATCGGCCTGTTCGCCAATATCAACCAGTTGCAAAACGTTGAACTGCCGACGTTGGCCCTGGCGGCCAACATTCACCCGGCACTGGCGGTGGCGATGTCTCTGTCGTTGATCTGTATGATTTACAGCACCGGTGTGGGTATGTTCTTCGCCTTCAGCGCCCGCTTTTCCAAGCCGGAAACCACGCGCTTCAAGTGGGTCAGTGCGGTGTCTGTAGTCATCGGTCTGGCACTGAGCCAGTTCGGTTTCACCAAGCTGGTGGGTACCGTCTATCCCCTGCTCGGCTACGTAGGTTTTGCCCTGATCCTGGCCATCGGCTTCAGCTGGATGCGCCGTCGCTCGGCTGTCAAGGCACAGAAGGCCGAGCTCAAGACCTATCCCTGATTTCACTCGGCACTGGCGGCGAAGGCCGGTGTCCATATTTCCAAGGAGCTTTTCATGTCCATTCAGCGTCTGCACGTTGCAAAGCGTTACAGCGAAGTGGTGATCCACAACGGCACCATCTACCTCGCCGGTCAGCTGGCCGATGATTTCGATGGTGATATCCACGAGCAGACCCGCCAGACCCTGGCCAACATCGACAAGATGCTGGCCGAGGGAGGCAGCGACAAGAGCAAGATCCTCTCGCTGACCATCTTCCTCAAGGACATGGCCGACTACGATGGCCTCAACGCCGAGTACGACGCCTGGGTCGCCGATGGCCATGCGCCGGCGCGGGCTTGTGTCGAGGCGCGGATGTACCGCCCCGACGTGCTGGTCGAAATGTGTGTGGTGGCTGCCGTCTGAGGCTGCCGCGGCATTGGCTGTTGCTGGTGCCGAACCGATTTTGTGTTGGCTTTTCGCCCGGCTCCCTGCCGGGTTTTTTTTGAACAGTGCCGCTAGCGGCCACCGAGTGACTGATTACAACCGAAGGAACACCTTGCCATGCGTCCTGCTCGTGCCCTGATCGATCTGCAAGCGCTTCGTCACAACTACCAACTGGCCCGCGAACTGAGCGGTGCCCGCGCCCTGGCAGTGGTCAAGGCCGATGCCTATGGGCACGGAGCGGTGCGTTGCGCGCAGGCACTCGAAGCCGACGCCGATGGTTTTGCCGTGGCCTGCATCGAAGAAGCGCTGGTGTTACGCGAGGCCGGCATCAGGGCGCCGATCCTGCTGCTCGAAGGCTTCTTCGAGGCCGACGAACTGGCGCTGATCGACCAGCATGACCTGTGGTGCGTTGCCCATGCGCAGTGGCAGATCGAGGCTATCGAACAGGCCCAACTGAGCAAGCCGCTGACCGTCTGGCTCAAGCTGGACAGCGGCATGCACCGTGTCGGCCTGCATCCGGCCGAGTACCAGGCCGCCTATCGGCGTCTGCTGGCCAGCGGCAAGGTCAGCAAGATCGTGCTGATGAGCCACTTCGCTCGCGCCGACGAGCCCGAGTGCGAGCGCACGAGTGAGCAACTGGCGGTGTTCCAGCAGGCTCGCGAAGGCCTCAGCGCCGAGGTCAGCTTGCGCAACTCGCCGGCCGTGCTTGGCTGGCCGCAGGTGCCCAGTGACTGGGTGCGTCCCGGCATCATGCTCTACGGCGCCACGCCGTTCGAGCAGGCTCAGGAGCAGGCCGCGCGTTTGCGCCCGGTGATGACCCTGGAGTCGAAGGTCATCAGCGTGCGTGAGCTACCGGCCGGCGAGCCAGTAGGGTATGGCGCACGTTTCGTGGCCGAGCGGCCGACCCGCGTCGGTGTCGTCGCCATGGGCTATGCTGACGGTTATCCGCGTCACGCTCCGACCGGTACGCCAGTGGTTGTGGACGGTCAGCTGACCCGCCTGATCGGTCGGGTGTCGATGGACATGCTCACTGTCGACCTGACCGATCTGCCACAAGCCGGTCTCGGCAGTCGTGTCGAGTTGTGGGGCACGCAGGTACTGGCCAGCGACGTGGCCATGGCGGCGGGCAGCATCCCCTACCAGATCTTCTGCAACCTGCGACGGGTGCCGCTGCTCTATCTCGGCAACTGAGCCCGGATCGGAAGGCCGCTTGCGCTGTGCACTCCACGGCGCGCCAATTGCTGACTCGAACGGCTCTAGCTCGAGGCTTTTCGAAAGAGCATGTGGGCCGTGTAGGCGAAGGGTGAACGCAAGTGTTGTAAATTCCGAACGCTATGCCATGATACGGACACTTTTCCGTCTCATATCCCAAGGGGGATTCCAGCATTGGACGTCGGCGTTCGACTGCAATCGATTCGTAAGCTCAAAGGCCTGTCCCAGCGTGAACTCGCCAAGCGTGCGGGCGTCACCAACAGCACCATTTCCATGATCGAGAAGAACAGCGTGAGCCCCTCGATCAGCTCGCTGAAAAAGGTGCTCGGCGGCATTCCCATGTCGCTGGTGGAGTTCTTCTCCCTCGACATGGAGCAGGAGAACCAGGTTCAGGTGGTCTACCGGGCCTCCGAGCTGACCGATATCTGCAGTGGCGCCATCACCATGAAGCTGATCGGCAAGGCTCATCCGAGCCGCGCCATTTCCTTCCTCGACGAAACCTACCCGGCTGGCGCCGATACCGGTGACGAAATGTACGCCCATGAGGGCGAGGAAGCCGGCATGCTGGTCGAAGGCAAACTGGAGCTGGCCGTGGGCAACGAGGTGTTCATCCTCGAGCCGGGTGATAGCTACTACTTCGAGAGCAGCAAACCGCACCGCTTCCGCAACCCGTTCGATGTGCCGGCGCGCTTGATCAGTGCCACGACGCCAGCGAACTTCTGATCAATAACCCTGCGACAATATGGGTTGTTTCGGTGGGCCGCGCTTGCCGTTATACTGACGCCCGCTCGCGAAACCGTGGCCGCGGGCGTGACTAGCCACGAAGAGGGTGTACCGTGAATCTGATGAAGAAAATGCTGGCAGTACCGGCTGCCGTATTGGCCCTGTGGGCAGTGACTGCTCAGGCCACGACCGATGAAGCTATCGCCGAGCGCCTCAAGCCTGTAGGCGACGTGTGCATCATGGGCGAAGAGTGCAAGGGCGTCGAAACCGTCGCTGCATCCGCCGGTGGTGGTGCACGTACCGCTGATGACATCATCGCCAAGCACTGCAATGCCTGCCATGGCTCTGGCGTTCTGGGCGCACCGAAGATCGGTGACACCGCTGCCTGGAAAGATCGCGCCGATCACCAGGGCGGCCTCGACGGCATCCTTGCCGCTGCCATCTCCGGTATCAACGCCATGCCGCCGAAAGGCACCTGCGCTGATTGCTCGGATGACGAACTGCGCGAAGCGATCAAGAAGATGTCCGGTCTGTAAGACCCGCCGCTTCCCTGAAAAAACCGCCCTGTGGGCGGTTTTTTCGTTTAGAGCCTGTTTACGATCTCGCGAGCTAGAGCCATACAAGGAAAAAACAGGCGAGGACGCGGAGTTTACGAGCTGTAAATGAGCAGTCCGAGCCTGTTTTTGACGCAGTAGGGCCGACGCGCAGCAGATCGTAAGCAGGTTCTTAGGGCGGTGGCATGCAACCATGCCGGTGGCTCAGTAGTCCAAGCAGCATTCGTCATGGATGTCGCGAGGAGCGCCAGATGCCGCACACCTGTACCCTCGAACAAGCCGTCGACCACGTGTTGAGCGAAATCGACGGGCCGATTCATCTGGGCCTGCCCCTCGGTCTGGGTAAACCCAATCGCTGGGTAAACGCGCTCTATGAACGCGTGCGCAATCTGCCCGAGCGGCAACTGACCATCTACACCGCGCTGTGTCTGGCACGTCCGCGTGCCGGCCAGGACTTGCAGCGACGCTTTCTCGAACCCTTCGTTGACCGGGTCTACGGCGATTATCCCGAGCTGGACTTTCTCGCCGACCTGCACGCCGGCAACCTGCCGGCCAACGTGCGCGTCGAGCAATTCTTCTTTCAGCCGGGCAGCCTGCTCGAATGCGAGCCGGCGCAGCAGGACTACATCAGTAGCAACTACAGCCATGTCGCCCGTGACCTCAATGCCAAGGGCCTGAATCTGGTCGCCCAGATGGTCGCCGTTGACCCAGCGCACCCCGGGCATTTCAGCCTGAGCTGCAATCCGGACATCACCCTCGATCTGCTGCCGCTGCTGGACAAGCGCCGCGAGGCTGGCGAAACCGTGCTCAGCGTCGCCCAGATCCACAATGACCTGCCTTACATGGCCGGTGATGCTCAGGTGTCGCGCGATACCTTCGATATCCATATCGGCGAGGACGAGCGCACCACGCTGTTCTCCACGCCGAACATGCCCGTGACCTTGCAGGATCATTGCATCGGCCTGTTCGCCAGCACCCTGGTGCGTGACGGCGGCACCCTGCAGATCGGCATCGGCGCGATGGGTGATGCCCTGGCGTCGGCACTGATGGCCAGGCAGGCCGACAATGCTCGCTACCGCGCGCTGCTACGGGCGCTCCGTGCTGATGATTGGGCGGATGAGATTGCCGCCTGTGGCGGTCTCGAACCGCTCGTTCATGGGCTGTATGGCTGCAGTGAAATGTTCGTCAACGGCTTGCTGGCATTGGCCGAGGCCGGCCTGCTGCGGCGCCGGGTTTACCCGGATCTGCGCCTGCAGCGTCTGGCCTGTAGTGGTGCGCTGGATGAACAGGGTCGGCCACACAGCGTTCAGGCGCTGGTCGACGCAGGGCTGCCAGCGACGTTGCAGTCGAGCGATCTGGCCTGGCTGCGCGAAAGCGGCCTGCTGCGCGGAGATATACGACTGGAGGCGGGCGAGCTGCAGTTGCTTGACGGTAGCCGCGTCGCCGCGGATCTCAGTGATCCCCAGACGCAGGCTCGCCTGCAGTCCTGTCTCGGCAGCGCGCAGGGCGGCGTGGTGCTTCACGGCGGTTTCTTTCTCGGCCCGGAAAGCTTCTACCGACGTTTGCGCGAGCTTGATGGTGCTGAACGGCAGCGCTTTGCCATGACCGGCATTCGCTATATCAACGAGCTGTACGGCGAAGAGGAGCTCAAGCGTCTGCAGCGCCGTGATGCGCGCTTCATCAATACGGCGTTCACCATGACCCTGCTCGGCGCGGGGGTGGCCGATCAACTCGAAGACGGCCGCGTACTCAGCGGCGTAGGCGGCCAGTACAACTTCGTCGCCCAGGCCCATGCGCTGGAGGATGCGCGCTCGATCCTGCTGCTGCGCAGCTGGCGTGAGTCGGGCGGCGAGGTGAATTCGAACATCGTCTGGGAGTACAGCCACGCCACCATCCCGAGGCACCTGCGCGACATCGTGGTAACCGAGTACGGCATCGCCGATCTGCGCGGCAAGACCGACGCCCAGGTCATCGAGGCGCTGCTCAAGGTCAGCGATTCGCGCTTTCAGAGCGAACTGATCGAGCAGGCGCAGCAGGTCGGCAAGCTGCCGGCGGATTTCCGGGTCGATGAGCGCTTCTGCAACAACCTGCCCGAGCGGCTGGAGGCTCTGCGTGCAGAACATTCGCAGCTGTTCGCCGAATACCCGCTAGGCAGCGATTTCAGCGCGGTGGAGCAGGACCTGGTGCGCGCGCTGAGCTGGCTCAAGAGCAAGCTGCGTCTGACCGAAGTACTGGCGCTGGGCAAGGCCACGCTCGATGCGCCGGAGCCGGTCGCCTATGCCGAGCATCTGCGACGCATGAGGCTGGAGGTGCCGGATGGGGCGCGTGAAGCCCTCTACCAGCGCTTGCTGCTGGCGGGCTTGCATGCAACCAGCGGGTCTTAATCGAGGAAGCGCACCTGGCCGTTTTCCAGCGCGGCAACACGGGCCAGGGATTCGACGCGGTAGCCTTCGCTCTCCAGCAGGTTGCGGCCGTCCTGGAAGGACTTCTCGATAACGATGCCGATACCGGCAATCTGCGCGCCGGCCTGCTGGATCAGGTCGATCAGCGCCTTGGCGGCGTGGCCGTTGGCGAGGAAGTCGTCGATTACCAGCACCTTGTCGGCAGCCGTCAGGTGACGCGCGGAAATGGCGATGGTGCTTTCGGTCTGCTTGGTGAAGGAGAACACCTTGGAGATCAGCAGGTCGTCCTTGAGCGTCAGCGACTGAAACTTGCGCGCGAAGATCACCGGAATGCCCAGCTCCAGGCCGGCCATCACTGCCGGGGCAATACCGGAGGCCTCGATGGTGACGATCTTGGTGATGCCCTGGCCGGCGAAACGCTGGGCGAACTCGTGGCCGATCTCCTGCATTAGGCGCGGATCGATCTGGTGGTTGAGAAAGGCGTCCACCTTGAGTACATGCTCGGACAGCACGATGCCTTCACTGCGAATCTTCTGTTTCAACGACTCCACGGTCGATCCTCTGGTTAAGCAGAAAAGCTGCGGATTTTCGCTCAAAATGACCTGCAATGTGTAGTGAAACCGCAGCCTGCCCGACAGTCGTGGGCAATTGACCGGTTAGACAGGTTGTTAGCCAGTGTCTGGAGCCCGGATGCAATCCGCGGGCTGCTCCGCTCAGGCGCTCTTGGTCAGGCGGCGCAGGATGTCCTTGGGAATGCCGCGCGTATCCAGCGGCAGCTTGTCCGGCGCGGGCTCCAGGCCCAGTTCGTAGAGCCAGTTGAGCGTGTACTCGCGCAGTTGCTTGAGTTCGTAGGCCTGCCACTGCTGACGAATCGCCGGAAAGGATTCGAT
The DNA here is from genome assembly GCF_048068235.1 of Pseudomonas sp. NY15364. Classification (NCBI taxonomy): domain Bacteria; kingdom Pseudomonadati; phylum Pseudomonadota; class Gammaproteobacteria; order Pseudomonadales; family Pseudomonadaceae; genus Pseudomonas; species Pseudomonas sp. NY15364. The sequence continues at coordinate 188,192 of NZ_JBLUPX010000001.1, forward strand.
CTCGAAGTCGAACGCGCGCAGTGGCTTACGGCCGGTCAACGCGGCGCTGAGCAGTGGGTGGGCGTGCAGATCGTCGAGGGTGAACAGAAAGGACTCGCGCATGGCCACGCGCTGGGGGAATGTCGAGGTTGGGTATCTGGGTGTAGCGATCCGGATTCAGTTCTACGTGCTGACGCTGCTCGCTGTGCTGATCTTCCGGCGACAGGCTCAGAACGCTACCGCTTTCCAGGTCCAGCCAGTTCTCCTGCTGTTCGCGGCCGTTGATCAACTGAGTCAGCGTGTCGAGGTCGAGAGTGAATGTGCGCATGGTGCCAACCCCCTGTGTCTGAACGATATCTTCCATCTGACAGGCAAATATGACGAGGGTGCCAGCCCACCGAATAAACCGACCATACACCAGTCAGCCATGGCCTCAGCGCTTGAGCATCGCCCGCATATTGGCCAGGGCGTCGTTGCCGCGTGCGGCCTTGACCTCCACGGGCGCCTCTTCCAGCCCTTCCCACACCAGGTCTTCCGGCGGTAGCTCGTCGAGGAAGCGGCTCGGCGAGCAGTCGATCACTTCGCCGTACTGCTTGCGCTTGGCGGCGAAGGTCAGCGCCAGGTTGCGCTTGGCGCGGGTGATGCCGACGTAGGCCAGGCGCCGCTCTTCCTCGATGGTGTCGGCCTCGATGCTGGAGCGGTGCGGGAGAATCTCTTCCTCGAAGCCGATGATGTACACCGACGGAAACTCTAGACCCTTGGAGGCGTGCATGGTCATCATCTGCACGCCTTCGGCGCCTTCTTCCTCTTCCTGCTGGCGCTCGAGCATGTCGCGCAGCACCAGCTTGCCGATGGCGTCTTCGATGGTCATGTCGCCGTCTTCGTCGCGCTCCAGGGTGCTCTTCAGCGCGTCGACGAGGAACCAGACGTTGCCCATGCGCGCGTCGGCCACCTTGTCGCTGGAGGCGTTCTGCCGTAGCCAGTTTTCGTAGTCGATGTCCATGACCATGCTGCGAATCGCAGCGATAGGATCGTTCTGCGCGCACTCCTGGCGCACCCGATCCATCCAGCGGGTGAAGCGTTGCAGGCGCTCGGTGAAGCGCGCATCGAGATGCTCGCTGAGGCCCATCTCGCCAGCCGCGGCGTACATGCTGATCTTGCGTTCGCTGGCGTAGTTGCCGAGTTTTTCCAGAGTGGCGGAGCCGATCTCGCGGCGCGGCACGTTGATCACGCGCAGGAAGGCGTTGTCGTCGTCCGGGTTGACCAGCAGGCGGAAGTAACTCATCAGGTCCTTCACCTCCTGGCGGGCGAAGAAACTGGTGCCGCCTGAGAGGCGATAGGGAATCTGGTGGTGCTGCAGCTTCAGCTCCATCAGCTTGGCCTGGTAGTTGCCGCGATAGAGGATGGCGAATTCGCTGTAGGGACGCTGGGTACGCAGATGCTCGGTGAGAATTTCCAGTGCCACGCGCTCGCACTCGGCGTCTTCGTTGCGAGTGCGGATCACGCGAATCTCGTCGCCCATGCCCATCTCGCTCCACAACTGCTTCTCGAACACGTGCGGGTTGTTGGCGATCAGCACGTTGGCGCATTTGAGGATACGGCTGGTGGAGCGGTAGTTCTGCTCCAGCATCACCACTTTCAGCGACGGATAATCCTCTTTCAGCAGCATCAGGTTTTCCGGGCGCGCGCCGCGCCAGGCATAGATCGACTGGTCGTCGTCGCCGACCACGGTGAATTGGTTGCGCATGCCTACCAGCAGCTTCACCAGCAGGTACTGGCTGGCGTTGGTGTCCTGGTATTCGTCGACCAGCAGGTAGCGGATGCGGTTCTGCCACTTTTCCAGGATGTCGGCGTGCTCCTGAAAGAGTTTGACCGGCAGCAGGATCAGGTCGTTGAAATCCACCGCGTTGTACGCCTTGAGCGTGCGCTGGTAGTGCAGGTAGACGATGGCGGCGGTCTGTTCCTTGGGATTGCGCGCCTTGGCCAGGGCTTCATCGGGCAGGATCAGGTCGTTCTTCCAACTGTCGATGAGGTTTTTCACCTCGTCGGCACCGTCGTCGCCGGAATACTCCTTCTGCATGATGTCGCTGAGCAGCGCCTTGATGTCGCCGTCGTCGAAAATCGAGAAGCCGGGCTTGTAGCCCAGGCGTGCGTATTCCTTGCGGATGATGTTCATGCCCAGATTGTGGAAAGTGGACACGGTCAGGCCGCGCGCCTCGCTGCCCTTGAGCAGGGTACCGACGCGTTCCTTCATCTCGCGCGCGGCCTTGTTGGTGAAGGTCATGGCGACGATGTGCTGGGCGCGGATGCCACAGTTCTGTACCAGGTGGGCGATCTTGCGCGTGATCACGCTGGTCTTGCCGGAACCGGCACCGGCGAGCACCAGAAGTGGGCCGCCGACGTAGTTCACGGCCTCTTGTTGCCGGGGGTTCAGTCGGGACATGGGATCGATCACAGAAAAATGGCCGCGCATTTTAACAGGCCTGATGACTTCTGCCGCGACCGTCCGGAACTGTGGCCTGGCGCACGGAACGGAAGCGCAGCGCGCTGGGTTATCCGAACGGATGCAGTACTCTGGTTCCACTTGCCGGTTTTTTGGCTATACCTCAGGATGTGCGTTCACTTTCACCCGGATGTGATTGATTAGACGTCGGTTAAGACGCGGTCAGGCGACATGATTCGCCATCATTCTTGATCATTGGGGGAGGTCGCTTGTCCACGCTCGTCGCACCCATGCGCCTGGTTCTGCTGGCAGATTCGCCAGGCTGGGCCGAATTGTTGCGCGAGCAATTGGGCGCCCTCGAGAGCCCTTCACCGCTGATCACCGCGCCTTCCTGGGAGGCGGCCAGCAGCCTGTTCGACGACCACGCAAGCGGTCTGTTGCTGGCCACTCCGGATAGACTTCCGCACAGCAATCAATGCCCGTTACCGATAGTGCTGCTGCTCGAGGACGAGCCCGCTGAAGAGCCGACCGGGGTCAGTGACTGGCTGGTGCGCAGCAGACTCAGCCTCGATGTGTTACGCCGCTGCCTGCGCTACGCGCGCGAGCAGGGCAACCTGCGTCACACCCTGCAGCGCCTGGCCGAGCAGGACCCCTTGACCGGTATCGCCAATCGCCAGGGCTTCCAGACCCTGCTCGCCGCGCGGCTGGGCGAGTGCAACGGTCGTGGCCTGGTGCTGGGGCATCTCGACCTGGACAACTTCCGTCACGCCAACGATGCCCTCGGCTACCAGGCTGGGGATCGCCTGATCCTGCAGGTGGTGGCGCGGCTCAAGAGCCTGCTGCAGCCTTGCGATCAGATTGCGCGTCTGGGCAGCGACGAATTCGCGCTGTTGCTGGATGTGCGCCGCGACCCACGGCGCGTCGAACGCCTGGCCGAGCGCGTCACCGAGGTGCTAGGTGAGCCCTATTGGGTGGACGGCGAGAGTCTGCTGATCGGCTGCAGCCTGGGCTTGGCGCCTGCCCGTGCGGGGGAGGGCGCCGACCCGCTGCTGTGGCATGCGCACACGGCCATGCAGCATGCCAAGCGTCAGCAGGGTTGCGTGTTTCATGTCTACGACGAGCGCCTCAACCGCAGCGCTCGCCACCAGGCCGATCTGGAAGGCGAGTTGCGCCGGGCGCTGCGCCGAGATGAACTGGAGCTGCATTACCAGCCGCGCCTGTGCCTGAAAAGCGGGCACATCGTCGGCCTGGAGGCGCTGGTGCGCTGGCAGCACAGCGAGCGTGGGCTGCTCTCGCCCAATGAATTCGTGCCGTTGGCCGAAGAAACCGGGCTGATCGTACCGCTCGGTTACTGGGTCATCTCCCGTGCCCTGCGCGACATGCAGTGGCTGCGTGGGCGCGGCCTGCCGGCACTGCATATGGCGGTCAACCTGTCGTTCCGCCAGTTTCAGGACAGCCAGTTGCTGCCGACCCTCAGCCGTTTGATCGAGGAGCGCGGGGTCGATGCGCAGTGGCTAGAGTTCGAGCTGACCGAAACCGCAGTGATGCGCCGTAGCGATCAGGTGCAGCAGACCATGCTGGCGCTGGGACGGCTCGGCGTGCGTTTTTCGCTGGACGACTTCGGCACCGGGTTTTCCTCCTTCGTCCACCTCAACAGCCTGCCGATCACCCTGCTGAAGATCGACAGGAGCTTCGTCGGCGGCATGGGCGAGCGTGCCGAGAACCGCCAACTGGTGCGGGCGATGATCAACCTAGCGCATAACCTCAATCTCGAAGTGGTGGCCGAAGGGGTGGAGAACATCGAGCAGCTCGACATGCTGCGTCAGTTCGGCTGCGATCAGGTGCAGGGCTACCTGATCAGCAAGGCCGTGCCGCTGGCCGAGCTGGCGCGTTTTTTGGTGTTCGGCGTGCGTCAGCCGCTGCTGAGCGGTACTCCGCCTTCGGCGTGAGGCGCCGCAGTTCTGTAGCCCGAATGTAATCCGGGGCGTGCGCGTGTAGCCGGCTTACGGCAGGCATGCCTCGCTCGCCAGCGCACTCGGCCGCTGCAGGCGCGCCGTCTTCCATTGGAAGCCCAGCACCAGACCGCTCGCCGTGACTGCCAGGCCGGCAGCCAGGCCCCACCAGACGCCCTGTGCGCCCCAGCCGAGGGCGAAGGCGAACAGCCAGACCAGCGGTGCGCCCACGCACCAGTAACCCGTCAGACCGATCAGCAGGGTGGTGCGGCCGTCGTTCAGCCCGCGGATCGCGCCCATGGCGATGCTCTGCAAACCATCGAACAACTCGAACCAGGCGGCAATCGCCAACAGGCCGACCGCGAGGGTGACGATATCGGCGAAAGCCGGGTCGTGACGGTCGAGGAACAGGCCGATGATCCACTCTGGCAGCAGCCAGAACAGCAGGGCGAACAGCAGCATCAGCGTGGCGCCCACGGCCATGCCCAGGTGCCCCGCCAGCCGCGACAGGTGCAGGCGGTCGGCGCCGTAGTGCAGGCCGACGCGGAAGGTCACGGCATAGGACAACCCTTGCGGCACGATGAATGCCAGCGCCACCGTTTGCATGGCGATCTGATGCGCCGCCAGCTGTACGCTGCCCAGCGCGCCCATGCACAGCGTGGCGAAGGTGAACAGTCCCTGTTCGGCGGCGTAGGTGCCGCCGATAGGCAGGCCCAGACGCAGCAGGGCGCGCATTTCCGCTCGCTGTGGGCGACCCATGCCGCGCCGCAGCTGGTAGCGGTTATAGGTTGGCGAGAGCAGGATGTACAGCGCCAATGCCAGCGCCATGGCGCTGCTGACCAGCGCTGTGGTCATGCCGATGCCGCTCAGGCCCAGGCTGGGCAGGCCGAACCAACCCTTGATCAGCGCGTAGTTGATGACGAAATTGGCGGCGGTACCGACGATGCTGATGGCCATGACCGGGCCGGGATGGCCAATGGCACTGGTGAAGCCGCGCAGCGCCATGAAGCACAGGTAGCCGGGCAGTGCCAGCGACAGCGGGCGCAGGAATGCCATGGCCTGGCTGGCCGCGTCAGGGTCCTGGCCCAGATGCGGCAGCAGCGGGCCTAGGCCATTGAGGCATAGCGCACTGACGGCACCCAGCAGGATGGCCAGCCACAGACCGTTGCGGATCAGGCGCGTGATGCCTGACGGGTCGCTCGCGCCGTGGCGAATGGCAATCAGGCTGCCCACCGCGGCGATCACCCCGGTGCAGAAAATCGAGAAAATGAAATAGCAGGTGGCGCCCAGCGCGCCACCGGCCAGTTGCTGCGGGCCGAGCATGGCCATCACCAGCGTGTCGGTGAAAATCATCAGCGCATGGGCCAGTTGGGCGGAGATCAGCGGGCCGGCCAGGCGCAGCAGCGCAGCCAACTCGTGGCCAAGGGAATTCTTCATGATGAGTAAAACTTCGGCAGGGTAAGCATCCCCAGACTGTCGGGGGATGAGCAATGACAGCTATTCTTTGGTTTGTAGCGAATGCCCACAAAAGGAAAATAGCCATGCCAGGCATGATCAAAACTTATGGATTGATGCGGTGACGCGTCGTCTTCCACCGCTTTACGCCCTGCGCGCCTTCGAGGCCGCCGCACGCCATGCCTCCTTTACCCGTGCCGCTGAAGAACTGGCCATCACCCAGAGCGCGGTAAGCCGGCACATCCGCACGCTGGAGGAGTACTTCGCTTGTCGTCTGTTCGAGCGTCGTGGCCGCAGCCTGCACCTGACCGATCCCGCCCGTGCTCTGTTGCCGGGGCTGAGCGACGGCTTCGATGCACTGGAGCGCGCCAGCGCTGCGTTGCGCGCCGATGATGAGGTGCTGCGCCTGAAGGCGCCGTCGACCCTGACCATGCGCTGGTTACTCGCGCGGCTGTCGCACTTTCGTCTGGCCAACCCGGACAGCGAGGTGCAACTCACCAGCGCCTGGATGGATGTGGACAAGGTCGACTTCCGCCACGAACCATTCGACTGTGCGGTGCTGTTGTCCGATGGCCAGTTCCCGGATGAGTGGGAAAGCGTGTTGTTGTTCGAGGAGTGGCTGATTCCGGTGTGCGCTGTCGGTGATTCTGACGCAGGCCCCTGGTCTCTGGCGCGGCTGCAGGCGGCGGAGCAGTTGCACCCGACGCCGGATCGCCGCGACTGGCGGCGCTGGTTGCAGGCCACGGGTCTGGATGAGCAGGTGCCGCTGAAGACCGGCCAGCTGTTCGACATGCTTGAACTGGGCATCGTCGCCGCCGCACGCGGCTATGGCGTGTCCATCGGTGATCTGCTGATGGTGGCCGAGGACGTGGGCGCAGGCCGTCTCGGGTTGCCCTGGCCAACCGCAGTGTTCAGTGGCGACAGCTACTATCTGGTGTGGCCACGCGGGCACCGTGCACAGGCGCGTTTGCAGCGGCTGCGCGACTACCTGTTGGCCGAAGTGGCGGCCATGCAGCTTCCTCCAGTGGAGAGAGTGCTTTAGCTGCCGATACAGGTTTTTGAGAGCAAATGATTGCCATTCGGCAGAACGCTGATTGACCAACCATACTGCACAGGTATCCTGCCGCGCCCTGGCTCGAGGTCGTATGACCACTCGGGTCAGCCAACCCCTGTTCCGTTCGGCCTGCCACTACTGAGTCAGGCCTTGAGAGGCCTGAATGACCCCTCCTCGTTCCCGTATCGCTCTGCAACTGGCCGCTATCCTGGCACTGGTGCTGGTGCTGCTGATCAGCTTCAGTACCCTGTTCGCCTTGCGCTCGCTCAACGAAGCCAACCTGGCCACCCGAGAGAAGCACCTGGGTAGCGAAGCCGGCCTGCTGGCCGACCAGCTCGAGACCTTCCATGGCAGTCTGCGCGACAGCACGCAGCGCCTGGCCGGCCTCTTCGAGCAGCGCTTCAGCAGTGGTTTGCAGGTGCGCAGCGACGAGCGTGTCGCGGTTGGTAGCCTGCAGACCCCCGCCCTCTATCTGGGTGCGACCCGGCTGAGCGCTTTCGCTGAGTCACCCCGCTGCCGGTCTGTACTGCAGCGCTTCAGCCAGGTGGGCGCGGCTGATCGGCTGCTCGCTCGCCAGGTCGGCCAGAGTGCGCGCGACCTTGAGTACGCGATGGGCCGCGCGCAGGGACAGCCCGAGACGTTCGCAGGCGTTTTCCAGCCACTGGCGATCCGCGTCGCTCAATGCGCAGTGTTGGCGCAGACCGGGTAGGTCGAGAAAGGCGTTGGCCACGCCCTGGCGTTGCAATTGCCGCTCACGTGCCTGCGCCACCTTGGCTGCTGCCTGCGCAGTGCTTTCGCCATCCTGCGGTGGTGCATTCAGGGCTGTGGTTTCGCGGGCGACCGTCACGTGCAGGTCGATGCGATCAAGGAGCGGGCCCGACAACTTGGCGCGGTAGCGCTGGATCTGCTCCGGGGTACAGCGACAGCGATTGCTCGGGTCGCCGAGGTAGCCGCAAGGGCAGGGATTCATGGCGGCGACGAGCTGAAAGCGGGCGGGAAAACGTACCTTGTCGCGGGCTCGGGCAATGACGATGTGGCCGCTTTCCAGCGGTTCGCGCAGCACTTCCAGCACTTTCCTGTCGAATTCCGGTAGCTCATCGAGGAACAGGATGCCCATATGAGCCAAGGTTATTTCGCCCGGCTGCGGGCGACTGCCGCCACCCACCAATGCCGGGCCGGAGGCGCTGTGGTGCGGGGTGCGAAAGGGTCTCTGCGGCCAGTGCTGCAGAGGCGTATGGCTGGCCACCGAATGGATCGCGGCGACCTGCAGCGCCTCGTTTTCGTCCAGCGCAGGTAGCAGGCCTGGCAGGCGGCTGGCCAGCAGGGTTTTGCCTGTGCCGGGTGGGCCGCTGAGCAACAGGTTGTGTGAGCCGGCGGCCGCCACCAGCAATGCCCGTTTGGCGGCCAACTGGCCCTGCACTTCGGCCAGATCCGGATAGGGCAGGCTCTGCCTGAGCAGGCCCTGGGCTGCGTAAGGTTCGAGAGGGGCGCTGCCGTTCAGGTGTGCGGCGATCTGCAATAGGTGCTCGACGGCGATTACCTTCAGCCCTGATGCCAGGCTGGCCTCTTCGGCATTGGCCTGTGGCACCAAGAGGGTGCGTCCGGCTGCGCGTGCGGCCAGGGCAGCCGGCAATACGCCTTGCACGGGACGCACCGCGCCTGATAGCGCCAGCTCGCCCAGGCATTCGTATTCATCCAGCGATTGAGCTGGTACCTGGCCGCTGGCCGCGAGAATCCCCAAGGCGATGGCGAGGTCGAAGCGACCACCGTCTTTTGGCAGATCTGCAGGCGCAAGATTCAAGGTGATGCGTTTGCTGGGGAACTCGAAGGCTGCATTGAGGATGGCGCTGCGTACGCGATCCTTGCTCTCCTTGACTGCGGTTTCCGGCAGACCCACCAGGGTCAGAGAGGGCAGGCCGTTGGCCAGGTGCGCCTCGACAGTGACGGCCGGTGCTTCTACACCGACCTGGGCGCGGCTGTGGACGATGGCTAGGGACATGATCGCTCCTTGATCAAGTGGGGTACAGCCGCTCCTACAACATAACCTCAGTCTGCGGCGGTGAGCTTGGCTTCCAGTTCCGCGACCTTGGCTTCCAACGCTTCAAGGCGAGCGCGGGTGCGGGCGAGAACCACCATCTGGCTGTCGAACTCTTCCCGGCTGACCAGATCGAGCTTGCTGAAGCCGCTCTGCAGCAGGGCCTTGAACTGCGCCTCCAGTTCGGCGCGCGGCAGTGGGCTGTTGCCACTGAACAAGCGCGAGGCGTGGCTACTGAGTGTGTCGAGCAAAGCTTTGGGCGGGAGCATGGGCAGGTTCCAGATACAGACGGCGGCAGTGTAGCACGCAGTCGCAGGCGCGGCGGTCGAGCGCGGGTTGCACGATTTTGAGCATTGCGGAATGTGCCGATGCACTGGATTGGTGCGATGCATTCGGTGCGAATGACCGCTCATCCCTGCTCGAAGCGGGTAAAGGCCTGAAAGATGGCGCTTTTACGTGAGCTGGCAAGCTTTCTGCTTAGACCCCATCGACGCATGCACCGATGCAGTTCCGGTGCGGCAGGCGAAGCGGGGGAGTGTTTCGTCGGGAGCGGTTGGTGGGTATCGGCCACGCCAGGCTGGAGCGGTCGGTGCATTACAAAAGCCAGACACTGCGCTTAGACTTGAGCCGGGTTCGCAATTCCTGGGGCAAGTCCACCTTAAACGGGAGAAAGTTTCATGAAGCTAGTCACTGCCATCATCAAGCCGTTCAAGCTCGACGACGTGCGCGAGTCGCTGTCGGAGATCGGCGTGCAGGGCATTACCGTCACCGAGGTCAAGGGCTTCGGCCGTCAGAAAGGCCATACCGAGTTGTATCGCGGTGCCGAGTACGTGGTCGACTTCCTGCCCAAGGTGAAGATCGACGTGGCCATTGCTGACGATCAACTGGATCGTGTGATCGAGGCCATCACCAAGGCTGCCAACACCGGCAAGATCGGCGACGGCAAAATTTTCGTAGTCAACCTGGAACAGGCGATTCGTATCCGTACCGGCGAAACCGATACCGACGCGATTTAACAAGCCTCCGAACCCCACGCCCCAGGAGTAAACCCATGACTCTGCGAACTTTCGCAGGGCTAGGAGCCCTTTTGTCCTCGAATTCTGGCCTTGCGCTGTTTTCGAGGGCGAATGCCGGAGCTGGCGATACCCTCGCGGCTCTGCTGTGCCAGACCCTCTTCAGGTCTCGCGCTTGGCCTAGTGATGGGAATGCCTGGTCGCCTCACGGCGCAGGGGTTCCGGTGATCCAGAACGAGCGTGGCAACGACCTGTAAAGCATGCGGAACGCGTCCGGCGCCAACCTGGACGTTTCAACCGAACAGCGCACAACAAAAGCGCCGGCAAGAGGTGAAAAATGGATAACACAGCATTGACTGCATTGCAGTACGGCTTCGATACCTTCTACTTTCTGATCTGTGGTGCCCTGGTAATGTGGATGGCAGCTGGCTTTGCCATGCTCGAATCCGGCCTGGTGCGTGCCAAGAACACCACCGAGATCCTGACCAAGAACGTGGCGCTTTATGCCACCGCCAGCGTGATGTACCTGCTGGTCGGTTACTACATCATGTACTCCAGCCCGGAAGGCGGCATCTTCCCTAGCCTGGGTTTCCTGATCGGTGACGAGAACACTGCCGAGGCCGTTCTGGCTGGTGGCGAGGATGCACCCTACTACTCGGCCCGTTCGGACTTCTTCTTCCAGATCGTGTTTGCCGCGACCTGCATGTCGATCGTTTCCGGCGCTGTCGCTGAACGCATGAAGCTGTGGGCCTTCCTGGCCTTCGCCGTGGTCATGACTGGCTTCATCTACCCGATCCAGGGTTTCTGGAAGTGGGGCGGTGGTTTCCTGGATGCAGCCGGTTACCTCGACTACGCCGGCTCCGGTATCGTGCACATGGCCGGTGCTTCGGCCGCTCTGGCGGGTGTGATCCTGCTCGGCGCTCGTAAGGGTAAATACGGTCCGAACGGTCAGGTCAACGCGATTCCGGGTGCTAACCTGCCGCTGGCTACCCTCGGTACCTTCATCCTGTGGATGGGCTGGTTCGGCTTCAACGGCGGCTCGCAGCTGAAGATGAGCACCATCGAAGACGCCAACGCCGTCGCCCAGGTGTTCACCAACACCAACATGGCTGCTGCCGGTGGTCTGATCGTTGCGCTGATCATTGCCCGTATCCTGTTCGGCAAGGCTGACTTGACCATGGCCCTGAACGGTGCCCTGGCTGGTCTGGTCGCCATCACCGCGGAGCCGCTGACTCCGAGCGCTCTGCAGGCCACCCTGATCGGTGGTGTAGGTGGTGCTCTGGTGGTCTTCTCGATCCTGGGTCTGGACAAGGTGAAGATCGACGACCCGGTTGGTGCCATCTCCGTACACGGTGTGGTTGGCATCTGGGGCATCCTGGCTGTCTGCCTGACCAACGACGAAGCTTCGCTGGGTGCTCAGCTGCTGGGTATCGTCAGCATCTTCGCCTGGGTCTTCATCGCCAGCCTGATCGTGTGGAGCATCATCAAGGCGGTGATCGGTCTGCGCGTCAGCGAAGAAGAGGAATACGAGGGTGTGGACATCGCCGAATGCGGCATGGAAGCCTACCCGGAGTTCACCGGCAAGAAATAAGCTTCGCTGGGAATGACAGGGGCGCCTTCGGGCGCCCTTTGTTTTTTCTGACAGCACGCTAGAATGCGCGCGCTGGAGCCATCGAGAGTGAGAGCGGCATGTGGCAGCAACGCATCATCAGCCTGCGTCCGCGCGAGCGCGGTTTTCATCTGGTGACCGAAGAAGTACTGGCAGCATTGCCGGAACTGGCCCAGGTGCGTGTTGGTCTGTTGCATTTGTGGCTGCAGCACACCTCGGCATCGCTGACGGTCAACGAGAACGCCGATCCTGCGGTTCGCCGCGATTTCGAGCGTTTCTTCAACCGCCTGGTGCCGCAGGGTGAGTCGGGCTACGAGCACGATTACGAAGGGCCGGATGATCTGCCGGCGCACTTCAAGGGCAGTTTGCTGGGCTTTCAGCTACAGCTGCCGATACAGCAGGGGCGGCTGGCGCTTGGAACCTGGCAAGGGATCTACCTCGGTGAGCATCGCGATCATGGCGGTGCTCGGCGAGTGGTGGCGACCTTGCATGGCGAGGCTATTTGAATTTTTTCGGTCGAGCGGTGCGCATCGCGCGACTGGGCTATAACTAACCTGCTTTTCGCAAGTCATGAGGTTGAACATGAGCGACGAAGACCTGGAACAAGACGATCTGGACGGGGCTGACGAGGACGATGGCGAGGGCCTGGCTGCTGCCGATGACGGCGACAGTGGCGACGATGAAGGCGATGGTGCAGTCGTAGCCAGCGGCAAGAAGAGCAAGGCCAAAGCCGTTGAAGTCGATGAGATGCCCAGCATCGAAGCCAAGCAAAAGGAGCGAGATGCCCTGGCCAGGGCCATGGAAGAGTTTCTCTCCCGTGGGGGCAAGGTGCAGGAGGTGGAGCCCAACGTGGTCGCCGACCCACCGAAGAAGCCCGACAGCAAATACGGCAGTCGTCCCATCTGAGGACGGCGTGCTGCAAGAACCCGCCCCTCGTGGCGGGTTTTTTGTGCCTATCATCCCGGGTTTCCCTGTTGGGCCGCCGCTGCGCGACGTCACAGATGGTGCTGTGGCGAGTAGGGTGCGCCGTGCGCACCGATCTTGTCGTGTATCAGGCGGTGCGCATTGCGCCCCCCTGTGGGCACTAGCGTGTCCAGCTACCCAGCAGCGCGGGCAACTCTGCCAGGCTGCTGATTTGTGCGTCTGGTGTGGTCTCGCCTTCCCAGGCTCGGCCCTGCGGGTTGAACCAGATCGCGCGCATGCCGGCTGCCTGAGCGCCAGCAATGTCATCGCTGGGGTGATCACCAATATGCACGGCGCGTTCGGCCGCTACGTCACCTGCGCGGCTGAGCGCTTCGCGGAAGGGTTTTGGATCGGGCTTGCCGATGCCCAGTTCTTCGGCGCACAGGGCGAACTGGAAGTAATCCGACAGGCCCAGGCGACGCACGTCGGCATTGCCATTGGTGATCACCCCGAGCATGAAGCGCTCGGCCAAGGACTCCAGTGTCGGGTGTACCTCGGTGAACAGTTGCACCTGATGGCGGGCGCTGAGAAACACCTGAAATCCCGCTTCGGCCAGCCCCTGTGCCTCGCTCAGGGGGTAGCCGGCGTCTTCCAGGGCGTGGAGCAGAATGCGCCGGCGCAATTCGCTGAGGCGATGCTTGAGCATCGGCTCGGCTTCCAGCAGGCGGCTGCGCACGGCCCATAGATGTTCGACCGGCACCGCGCCCAGGCGTGGCGCATGCAGTGCCAGCCAATTGCGCAGAGCGGCTTCGGCATCCTGCATCACCGGGGTGACGTCCCACAGGGTGTCGTCGAGGTCGAAGGTGATCAGTTCAATGCTCATTCGGAACCGCCTTTGCGCTTGGCGCGTGGATGGGCCTGGTCATAGACACTGGCCAGGTGCTGGAAATCCAGGTGGGTGTAGATCTGCGTGGTGGCGATATCGGCGTGGCCGAGCAGCTCTTGCACGGCGCGCAGATCCTGCGAAGACTCCAGCATATGGCTGGCGAAGCTGTGCCGCAGCATGTGTGGATGCAGGTGTTGACCCAGCTCGCGTACGCCGGCCTGGCGGACCCGCAACTGCACTGCACGCGGCCCGAGGCGGCGGCCCTGTTGACTGATGAATACCGCGCCGTCGCCAGGGTTGGCCAGTTTGCGCAGCGGCAGCCACTGCTCCAGCGCCTGGCGTGCCAGGCTGCCGACTGGCAGTTCGCGTACCTTGTTGCCCTTGCCGCGCACGCGCACCAGACCGGCGGGCAGGTCGAGGCCGTCGAGATCGAGCCCAACCAGTTCGGACAGGCGCAGGCCGGAGGAATAGAACAGCTCGAGCATGGCCTGGTCGCGGCGGGCGATGAAGTCGTCCTCGACTGCGCCGTCGAGCAGTTGCGCGCTGCGGTCGGCGTCCAAGGTGCGGGGCAAGCGGCGTTCGCGTTTTGGCGGGCTGAGGCCGGTGGCAGGATCGTGACGACACAGGCCTTCACGCAGCAGGTACTGATAGAGGCCGCGGGTGGCCGAGAGCAGGCGCGCCAGGCTACGGCTTGCCAGACCCTGCTGATGCAGGCTGGCGACCAGGCGGCGCAGGTTGCGTGTGTCCAGTCCGGCCCAGTCGCTCAGGCCTTCGGCTTCGCAGAATGTCCGCACCTTGTTGAGGTCGCGCCGATAGCCGTCGAGGGTATGCGCCGACACCTGGCGCTCGCGGCGCAGGTGTTCGATGTACGCGTCGAGGTGAGCTTCAAGTGTCACGTGCCGGCTTCCGAACGGGCCAATGGTGGATGAGCTTCGTCATCCACCCTATACGACCTAGCGTACCGAACGCAGCGGTGTGGAGAAACCGGGTACGACGCGTGCCAGTACTTCGGCGATATAGCTGAGGAACAAGGTGCCGAGCGAGCTTTTGTAGTGCTGTGGGTCGGCGCTTCCGATGGCCAGCACGCCATGCAGGCCCTGGTGGGTGAGGCTGACCACGGCGGCCGAGCCAACCTGCGCTGCGTCTTCCTTGCCGAAGAGGAATTCCAGCTCATGCGGGCGCAGCACGCCGCAGATGGTCTTGCCGCCGCTGAGCAGGCCGCCGACCTGTTGATGCGCTTCGGCCGAGCTGACCGAGCGACCGACCGGCAGCTTGTTGTCGCTGAACAGGATCAGACCGACGAAGGGCACCTGAAACTCGTGGCGCAGGCTGTCTTCGACCACGCCGACCACTTCTTCCAGGCTGCCGGCATCGAGTAGGTCGAGTACCAGGCGACGGGTCTTGTCGAACAGGCGATCATTGTCGCGCGCCACGTCCATCAGTTGACCGAGACGATGGCGCATCTCGATGTTGCGCTCACGCAGCAGCTTGACCTGGCGTTCGACCAGCGACACGGCATTGCCGGGCTGGTGCGGAATGCGCAGTTCGGCGATCAGTTCTTCATGGTCGATGAAGAACTCCGGGTGCAGGCGCAGATAGGCTGCGACCGTTTCCGAGTCGAGCGGTTTGGGCGAATCCTGCTGGTCGGTCATAGGCGAACCTGTCCTTCGTATACGCGGGCAGCGGGCCCGGTCATCATAACCGGCTGACCTTCGCCTGCCCATTCGATGGACAGTTTGCCGCCCGGCAGTTCCAGTTGCACGGGCGAATCCATCCAGCCCTGGCGAATCGCCGCGACCGCAGCGGCGCAGGCGCCGGTACCGCAGGCCAGGGTTTCCCCGGCGCCGCGTTCCCATACGCGCAGGCGTGCATGCTTGCGGTCGAGCACCTGCAGGAAGCCGACATTGACCCGCTGCGGGAAGCGCGGATGGTGTTCCAGCTTCGGCCCGAGCGTGTGCACCGGTGCGCTGTCGACATTGTCGACGCGTAAAACCGCATGCGGGTTGCCCATCGACAGCGCGGCGAGCTCGACGCTCTGGCCCTCGACGTCGACGCAATAAGTCAGCGCGGCCTGTTCGGCCTGGAACGGTACCTGCTCCGGCTGCAAGCGCGGTGCGCCCATGTTGACGCAGACCTGGCCGTCGTTCTGCACGCGCAGCTCGATGATGCCGCTCTTGGTCTCGACGCGAATGACCTTCTTGGTGGTCAGGCGTTTGTCCAGCACGAATCGGGCGAAGCAGCGCGCGCCATTGCCGCATTGCTCCACTTCCGAGCCGTCAGAGTTGAAGATGCGATAGCGGAAGTCGACGTCCGGGTGGCTCGGCGGCTCGACGATCAGCAGTTGGTCGAAGCCGACACCGACGTGGCGGTCGCCCCATTGCTTGGCATGTTTGGGCTGCACGTGGGCATGCTGACTGATCAGGTCGAGGACCATGAAGTCATTGCCCAGGCCGTGCATCTTGGTAAAGCGCAATAGCATGACGTCGCCCTCAGGCCGGCAGCAGGCTTTCGCCGGCATAGAGCTCTTGGACGGTCTCGCGACGACGTACTTCGTAAGCCTGCTCGCCATCCACCAGCACCTCGGCGGCGCGGCCGCGGGTGTTGTAGTTGGAGCTCATAACGAAGCCATAGGCACCCGCCGAGCGCACGGCCAGCAGGTCACCTTCGGCCAGCGCCAACTGACGATCCTTGGCCAGGAAGTCGCCAGTCTCGCAGATCGGCCCGACCAGGTCGTAGTTGCGCGCTTCGCCGTCACGCGGCTGTACCGGCGACACGTCCATCCACGCCTGATACAGCGCCGGGCGGATCAGGTCGTTCATCGCCGCATCGACGATGGCGAAGTCCTTGTGCTCGGTGTGCTTGAGGTATTCCACCTGGGTCAGCAACACGCCGGCGTTGGCGACGATGAAGCGGCCCGGCTCGAACACCAGTGACAGGTCGCGACCGGCCAGGCGCTTGCGCACGGCAGCGATGTAGTCGCCGGCCAGCGGCGGTTGCTCGTCGCGGTACTGCACGCCGAGGCCACCGCCCAGATCCAGGTGCTTGATGCTGATGCCGCGCGCGGCCAGCTTGTCGACCAGCAGCAGCAGGCGATCCAGGGCGTCGAGGAAGGGCTCGAGGGTGGTCAGCTGCGAGCCGATATGGCAGTCGACGCCGATCACGTCCAGGTTCGGCAGCTCGGCCGCGCGGGCATAGACCGCCTCAGCCTGCTCGATGTCGATGCCGAACTTGTTTTCCTTGAGGCCGGTGGAAATGTACGGGTGGGTGCCGGCGTCCACGTCCGGGTTGACTCGCAGCGAGACGGGCGCCTTGACGCCTAGTTCGGCAGCGACCTTCTGCAGGCGCTCCAGTTCGACGCTGGATTCGACGTTGAAGCAGTGCACGCCAACTTCCAGCGCGCGGCGCATGTCGTCGCGGCTTTTGCCGACGCCGGAGAAAACGATGCGGCTCGGTTCGCCACCGGCGGCCAGTACGCGCTCCAGCTCACCGCTGGAGACGATGTCGAAGCCGGCGCCCAGGCGCGCCAGCACGTTCAATACGCCGATGTTGGAGTTGGCCTTGACCGCGAAGCAGACCAGGTGTGGCATGCCGGCCAGAGCATCGGCATAGGCACGGTACTGCCCCTCGATGTGGGCGCGCGAGTAGACGTAGGTGGGCGTGCCGAAGCGCTGGGCCAGCGCGGACAAGGCGACGCCTTCCGCGAACAGCTCACCGTCGCGGTAGTTGAAGGCTTCCATGGTGCAGCTCCTGTCAGAGTTCGAAACGGTCTCGGCTGTTGCCGGCGTTGTCGTCGCCCGGCAGGTACAGCGGGCCTTTCTGACCGCAGCCGGCCAGCAGGCAAACGGCGGCGAGGAGCGCGAGGGTCAGTCGCTTCATGGGGCAGTCCTTGAAAATAAGCGTGAATTGCGCCGGAGTATACCGACCCCCTGCCACCTTGCCTATGCGCCCGGCGCCCGCCTGGCGGGGCGCCGGCTCGATTCGCGCGCATACGCCGAAGGCGTCCGTGCCTGCTTGGGTTAGCATGTGGCGAGTAACGAGGAGCCCCGATGGATAATCCCGCGATTCTGGCCGGCTCGGTCTCGGTCGCCTACCTGCAAGGCCTGATCGAGCACCTGCAGCGTCAGGGGGTAGCGCCCGACGCCTTGCTCGCCCATGCCCAACTGAGCCCTGAAGTCCTCAGTCAGCGCGATCAGCGCATCGCTGCCAGTGCCTATCTGACATTGCTGGGCGAGGGCGTGCGCCTGATCGGCGATCAGTACCTGGGTCTGCATCTTGGGGAGTCGGTACGGCCGGGCTATTACGGCGTGCTCGGCTACCTGATCATGAGTTGCGCCACCCTGGCTGACGCGCTGCACCGTCAGGCGCGCTACGCTTCGCTGGTTGGCAATCTAGGCCTGGTAGTGCTCGAAGACGAGCCTGCCCGGCCTGGTTGTGAACCGTTGGTTGCCCATAGCTGGCAGCCCTTGCTGGCTCAGCAGCAGCGGCAACTGAGCGAGGAGACCCTGGCCGGCTGGGTCAGTTTCGGGCGTTGGATCAGTGGCCTGGACATCGCGCCGACCGAAGTGCGCTTCCAGCATCCGGCGCCAGCGGATACCTCGGAGCACACGCGCATCTTTCGCTGCCCGGTGCTGTTCGATCAGCCCGATAATGCCCTGATCTTTCCCAAGCGCTTGCTCGCGGCGCCGCTGAACCAGGCCGACGCGCAGGTGCGTGGCATGCTCGATGCCTATGCCGATCGGCTGTTGGCCGAACTCAACCAGGGCAACAGCGTGCTCGATCGCGCGCGCCTGGAGCTGGCCCGCCAGTTGCCGGAGCAGGGGCCGGACCTGGAAGCCATCGCTGTCGCCCTGGCGTTGAGCCCGCGAACCTTGCAGCGACGTTTGCGTGAGGGTGGGCTGTCGTTCAGCCAACTGGTCGACGAGACACGTCAGCAGCTGGTGCTGCATTACCTGCGTGACCCGGCTCTGGAGCTGGCGGAAATCGCCTTTCTGGTCGGTTTCGGTGAGTCCGGTTCTCTGGCACGTGCATTTCGTCGCTGGACGGGAACGAGTCCGGGCGAGTACCGTCGCCACCTTTGCGTCTAGGCCGCTACCCCGGCCGTGCGATTTCGCCTATTTTTTCTGCAGTTGCTGCATCTTGTGAGGACACCCCGATGAGCCTGAGCGAAGCCCGCTTTCACGACCTGGTCGATGCCACCCAGCAAGCGGTGGAGGACATTTTCGACGACAGTGGTCTGGACGTCGATCTGGAGAACAGCGCCGGTGTGCTGACGGTACGTTTCGACAATGGCAGCCAGCTGATCTTCAGCCGTCAGGAGCCGATTCGTCAGCTCTGGCTGGCGGCGCGCTCCGGTGGTTTCCATTTCGACTATGACGAGGCCGAGGGGCGCTGGATCTGTGACACCAGCGACGAGCAGTTGGGCGAGATGCTGGTGCGCATCACCCTTGAGCAATGCGGCACCGAGCTGGAGTTCGATGAGCTCTGAGTCCAACGTGGCTTCGCCGTGCCGACGTCAGTGTTGCCTTGATGAGTATGAACGGTGCCTCGGTTGCGGTCGTACCCTGCAGGAAATTCTCGACTGGGGCACGGCCGACAACGCGCGGCGACGCTTGATCTGCCAGGCCGCCGAGCAGCGCTTGCGCGAGCGCCGGCAGGGCCGTTGACCCGGCAGTCTTGTTTATTTATCCGGCTGTGTTAGGGTCGGCAGAACATTCAGCAAAACCCCGCCTTCGGGCGGGGTTTTGCTTTTTACGGTTTAGGCGAGGAGAGCGCCCGACATCATGAACAGCACACCAACCATCACCATTACCCGCCTCGATATGCAGCGTCTGGAGCGTCTGCTTGACAGCCTGGACGAGTTTGGCCCTGGCGCAGAAGCGCTACAGGCCGAGCTGGATCGTGCCGAAGTGGTGGGGCACGATGAGGTGCCGGCCGGTGTGGTAACCATGAACTCGCGCGTGCACTGCCGCGAGGAGAGCAGCGGCAAGGACTACCACCTGACCCTGGTCTACCCGGAGGATGCCGGTGGCGAAGGCAAGGTCAGCATCCTCGCGCCAGTCGGCAGTGCCCTGCTTGGCCTGTCCGTCGGCCAACACATCGACTGGCCGGCGCCGGGCGGCAAGCAGCTCAAGCTGACATTGCTGGAAGTCGAATATCAGCCGGAAGCAGCGGGCGAGTACGACCGCTGACCGGTTTTTATGCAGGTAGCCCGTACCCGGGCGAGTGCAACCCTCAGGGCTTCACTGCCGGCGGCGGATTACCGATAGCGCTGTGTCAGGCCTGCTGCAGTGCCGCATTCAGAGCATTCTCCAGCTCGCTCTTGTAGCGCAGGTAGTGCACGGTCTGCGCCCGCTGTCCGGCCAGTACGGCAGACAGGTCGAGGTCGGTGATGTAGCAGGGGTAGCGTTCGCCACCGGCACGCTGAACGATGATGTGCTGTGCCACGGCGCGGTACAGTTCGCGACCGTATTCCAGTTCGGAAAACTCGCGGTGGTTGCAGTACAGCGTGACATGACGTCGGCGACCGTCGCCTGGCTCGACGATGGCCTGCACGTCGTAGAACGGATGGCTGACCTGCGACTCGGGCGCCGATCTGCGCTCGAGGTGCTGAGCGCGTAGTGGCGCCGCCGGCAGCAGTTGGTAGTAGATAATTTCCAATGGCGGCTGATTGTCGGCGCCATCGAGCGGCAACATGGCATTGCGCCGATACAGCAGTGATTGCAGGAAACGGTGGATCGGCGTCAGCAGGCTCTGCTCATCGCGAAATGGCAGGCGCCGGCGCCAAAGTGCATTGCGTTCATCGAGCAGGGTCAGTTCCGCTTCGCCGCTGGTTTCGTGCAGGCGGTAGAACACCTGGATGCACTGTGGGCGACCCATGGGCAGGATCAGCGCGAGGTCGTCGCCATCGAGGGCATGGCGGTCCAGATGCAGAGGGCTGTAGAGCTCCTGCTCGGCGCCAAGGTGCTCCAGCAGTGCTGGCAGATCGCCCAGAGCGGCGTGGCTGACCTGGCCAGGTGTCAGCTGCAACACGTGATAATGCTGGCGTATCTGCACCAGATAGCGTGCCTGTTGGCCGTCGGCATAGGCTGCGAACAGGTCTCGCAGCAATTCGTCGACGCGTTCGGTAATCGGCTGCGCACGGTTACGGCAGTAGCAACGCACCTGGACCTGCGGCAGCGGGTGGCCGGGCGGCACGCTGTTGAGCAGGTCGCGCAGGCAGTCGAGCAGGGCATCGGCACCGTCGTAACGGCTGACCTGCAGTTCGTTCCAGCTGTTGAGCACCACCTGGTCGAGGGTCAGCACCAGGTTCTCGCGTACCCCGGAATAGCCCAGCGCGTCGGTGCGGTCGGTGGTCATGTGCACGTTCATCTGGCTGTGCTGCTTGAGCGGGTCGACGCCGACATTGACCAGCAACAGCACCTGGCTGGGAGCGCTGGTGCGCAGCAGGGCGGCTTCTTCAACCGCCTGCTGGGGCAATGGGAAGCTCTGCTGCAGGCTGCCGATCAGGTTGGACAGCTCGTATTCGGTGAGGTCGCTGGCGCCGGGGTGCAGCGACAGGCGCGTGCTGCTGTCGATCACGCCGTTGCGATGGCACCAGGCGAGCAGTTCGATCAGTTCACGCGAGCGCTTCAGTGGCGCGAAGTCGGCCCATTCCTGCGCGCCCAGGCTGCCGTTGAACAGCGCCCAGAGGCGTTCGTTCGGCGCTTCGGGGCTGGGGTACTGGACCAGGGTCAGGGTGTCTTCGGCCAGGTCTGGAGCGATGCCGGGGTTGATGAACTCCACCTTGCCGGCCTTGCGCTCGAATGCCGCATACAAGCGCCTGCCCAGCACATTCAGGTCGCGGTTGTTCAGCGAGCTGCCAGCCTGGGCGCTGCGGGCAAATTGCGAGAGAAAGCGGTAGCTGTACGTTAGCTCGTTGACCAGTACGCGGCGCTCGGCCGCTACCTGGCGCACCTTCCACTGGCTGCGACTGTCGAGCACGGATAGCTGGCGGCTCTGCCAGCCCCATTCCGCAGTCAGGCGCTCCAGCAGCAGGCGCTGCCAGCTCTTGGCGCGGCCGCGTGTTGGCGGGCGACTGATCTTCTTGTTGACCTTCAGGTACAGGCAGCGGCGAATCAGCTCCAGTCTTTCCTGATCGCCGCGCGCGCTCAGATATTCCTCCAGGCGACGGTAGACGACGATGTAGGGATCGAGCTCGTCGAGGTCCAGGCGGCCTTCGAACACTGCCCGCTTGAAGCGCAGTGCGAGGCATTCGACCTTGGGATGCTCGCTGGCGTAGACCTCGGTGAGCAACAGTTTGAGCACCGACTTGTAGGGCGACTCGATACCCTTGTACAGCTGCCACATGCCGGCGCCGATGAACTCTTCTGGCGGAATGTGCGCCAGGTTGCCGAGGTCGAGCACATCTTCGTCGCGCACGAAGCGCTTGCTCAGCAGGGTGCGGCAATAGTCGTGGTAGCGCGTTTCCTCGTAAACCGGCACCAGCCACCAGAGTGGCGTACGACCGCCGAGCCAGATGGCGGTGCGGTAGAACTCGTCGAGCAGCAGATAATGCTGGGTGGTGCCGCAGTCGTCGGAGGTCAGTTGCGCCTCACGTGCGCCCTGGGTGAAGCGCTGCGGGTCGACCAGAAAGACGTGCACCTCAGCGCCCAGGGTGGCGGCCCAGCTTTCCAGTTGATCGCACTTCTTGCGCAGGTCATGCAGTTCCTGCGCCGTGAGATTGGGCGAATGGCACAGCCACAGGTCCATATCGCTCTGTTCGGCCTGCGCCACGGTGCCCAGGCTGCCCATCAGAAACAGGCCATGCAGCGGCGCTGCGCCCTGGCCACGACGGGGCTTGTAGACGAAGGAGCGGGTCAGTCGCTGGACTTCAGCGAGGCTGGCATCATCCGGTTCGAAGCCGCTGAGGCCCGCCGGTGTACTGGCCGACACATAGCCAGGCAGCAGCGGGTGATTGACGTGCAGCAGCAGCGGCAACAGCTTGAGGACCAGTTGCTGGCGTGTGGACAGCGCTTCCATGGCCCGCTGCAGGCGGCCCTGATTGATCTGCAGAAAGCGCGCGCGCAGTTGCGTCAGCACCTTGCGGTCGATGCCGTCATCGATATCGGGGCGTATTTCCAGCGTGCGCGTCATGCTCGAACTCTACTGCAAATGCGGCAAGCCTATCAGCGGTGGGCTCGCCAGTGCAGTGCCTTTGACGCTATATCGCCCGCAGCGCCGCTCACTGAAGAGCGGCCGGCTAATGCCGAGTGGATAAGGTTACCAACGCAGTCTGTGGCAAGAGCCCCCGGGCGAGGTGCTCAAAGTGCGCGCCACTTTGACTCGCGGCGCGGCACCGGGTGACTGAGCGGCATTAGTCGGCGGGCGATTGGATTAAGCGGGAGTGGCCTGACGGGTCGAGAGAATGGTCAGCAGCGCTTGCGCGTGTTCGGCGGCATCGATGCCCAGGCTGGTCAGGTAGCCGCCGTCGGCTTGGCTCACCAGGCCTTTTTCGTGAAGGCGGGTGATGGCACCTTGCGCCTTGAATGAAGCGTTGTTGTGTACCTTGAGCCCTTCCAGATGGTTGTCCAAGTTGTACAGCGCGAGGATTTCCAACTCGTCGATCAGGTCAGCGTTGAATGACTTCATGGTGACTCCGTCTTGTTGTTATGGCGTTCCTGCAGTGTAGAACCATGCGCGGTGCTCTGCCCATCAATGAGTTGCCAGTTGGCGAGAATTCGCTGGTAGGTGCCGTCCTGCCTGATCTGCCGCATGCCTGCGTCGAAGTCGCGCAGCAATGCTGCGGCCTGTGGATGATGGCGGGAAAAGGTCAGGTAGAGCTGTGGGCGATGCACCCTGGTCAGCGCCTTGAACTGGCCAGCCAGCTTGGGGTTGTCACGCAGCAGTGCTTCGGTGGTGCCGCGAAAGGCGATAACGTAGTCCACGCGGTCGCGCTGCAGCATGAGAAAGCCATTCATATCGCGCCGCACCGCAATGCGCTGGATATCCGCATAGCTGTCGAAGTACTCGCCGTAGGTGTAGCCGATGGTGACTGCCACGCGCTTGCCACGGATGCTGTCGAGATCATCAATCAGCGCATCCCCTGCATGACCCCAGAGCAGGATGTCGTCGCTGAACAGCACCTCCTGCGGCAGCAGGAACTCCGCGCGGATGTGTGCGTCAGGTGTGGTGTTGAAGCAGCCTGCCAGACTGCCTGAACGCACCAGCTCCATGCAGCGCGAATAGGGGTAGGGCGCCAACTCGACGGACGTTTTGCTGGCGCTGAACGCTGCGCGGACGATGTCTGCCGACATGCCCTCGATCTTGTCATTACGCAGGGCTGTGTAGGGATACCAGTCATCCTCGGCACCAATGCGCGGCGTTTCGGCTCGCACGACGCTGGCTCCGCTCAAACAGAGGGCGCAGATCAGCAGGGCGATGAGTCTGGGCAGCGTACAGGCCATCGAAGGCGGTACCTTCTCGGTCGGGATTGATGGTGACAGTAGCAATCTGCCTGCCAGTCCGACCAGTGGCCTGAGTCAATCCATCTTCAGTTTTCTTCCGGCAGCTCCGGCAGGGCGCGCAACGCTTGCTCGTACCAGGCGCCATCGAAGGGGCGGTCCTCGCGCAGCATGGCATCGATTTCATGAGCCAGGACCAGTGCCATCAGCTCAAGAATCTCTTCGCGCTCGTAACCGACCAGCGTCAGCTTGTTGTATACCGCCTTGGCGGCTGCCGGTTCGCCGCTTTCCAGCTGATTCTCGATGGCCTGGATCAGGGTGGCCTCTGCGAAGCCTTCGTCTTCTTGGTCGTTGTTTTGGCTCATGTTCGATTCCTCATTGATTGTCGGCAGCGAAATCCAGCAAGGCCTGGTCGGTCAGGCGATAGCCGATCCATTCGCTTTGCGGGCGTGCACCGAAGGATTCATAGAAGTCGATGGCCGGAGTATTCCAGTCCAGCACTGACCACTCGAAGCGGCCGCAGTCGCGTGCGACTGCCAGTTGTGCCAGGTGGCGCAGCAGCGCTTTGCCAGCGCCCAGGCCCCGTGCTTCAGGGCTGACGTAGAGATCTTCCAGATAAAGACCGTGTTTGCCCAGCCAGGTGGAGTAGTTGAAGAAATACACCGCGTAACCGATGGGCTGGCCGTCGTTTTCGCAGATCAGGCCGTAGGCGGTGCTGCCCTCGGCGAACAGGCTATCGCGGATACCGGCGGCATCGGTCTTCACCTCGTGCTCGGCCTTTTCGTAGATGGCCAGGTCGGTGATGAAGCGCAGGATCAGCTCCGCGTCGTCAGGGGTGGCGGGGCGGATGTCTATAGGCATGGAAATGTCTCGTGGCAGCGTTTAGCTGTATGTGACGGTCAGCCACGTCAGGGGCAGGCCAACCAGGCAGATGAAGCCAAATGTGGCGACCCAGGCGCTACGTGCGCCCATCGGGTCGGCCACGCGCAGCGGCAGGCGCGGATAGCGCCCTAATGTCAGCAGTCGTAGTGCCAGCCAGCCGGTCGTGTAGAAGACGTAGCCGATGATGATTTCAAGCGCGATCTCGGCAAGTAGCGCCAAGCCGCGCGGCAGTAATTCAGGCATGGGAACTCCTTTTCCCTGTTTTCTCCAACGCGTCGTTTAGCGGCTAGCCAGCAGTTCGCGACCACGTACCACCGCAGCACGGACCTGATTCGGTGCGGTGCCGCCGATATGGTCGCGAGCGCCGACCGAGCCTTCCAGGGTCAGCACGGCGAATACATCGTCAGTGATCTGTTCGCTGAACTGGCGCAGTTCGTCCAGGCTCATCTCGGCCAGGTCCTTGCCGGTCTGCACGCCGTATTTCACCGCGTGCCCGACGATCTCGTGGCAGTCGCGGAAGGGCAGGCCCTTGCGTACCAGGTAATCGGCCAGGTCGGTGGCGGTGGAGAAACCGCGCAGTGCCGCTTCGCGCATGATTTCGCGCTTGGGCTTGATCGCAGGCACCATGTCGGCGAAGGCGCGCAGGCTGTCGCGCAGGGTGTCGGCGGCGTCGAACAGCGGTTCCTTGTCTTCCTGGTTGTCCTTGTTGTAGGCCAGCGGCTGGCCTTTCATCAGGGTCAGCAGGCCGGTCAGGGCACCGAATACGCGGCCGGTCTTGCCGCGCACCAGTTCGGGCACGTCTGGGTTCTTCTTCTGCGGCATGATCGAGGAGCCAGTGCAGAAACGATCCGGCAGGTCGATGAACTGGAACTGGGCGCTGGTCCACAGCACCAGCTCTTCGGAGAAGCGCGACAGGTGCATCATCGCCAGCGAGGCAGCGGCGCAGAATTCGATGGCGAAGTCGCGGTCGGAAACGCCGTCCAGCGAGTTGCCGCCAACAGCGTCGAAACCGAGCAGTTCGGCAGTGATCTCGCGGGCAATTGGGTAGGTGGTGCCGGCCAGTGCGGCTGAGCCCAGCGGCATGCGGTTGGTGCGTTTGCGGCAGTCGACCAGGCGCTCGTAGTCGCGCGCGAGCATCTCGAACCAGGCCAGCAGATGGTGGCCGAAGGTCACTGGCTGGGCGGTCTGCAGGTGGGTGAAGCCGGGCATGATGGTGTCCGCTTCGGCCTCGGCCAGACCCAGCAGGCCCTGCTGCAGGCGGGTGATCTCGGCCAGGATGACGTCGATCTCGTCGCGCAGCCACAGGCGGATGTCGGTGGCCACCTGGTCGTTACGCGAGCGGCCGGTGTGCAATTTTTTGCCGGTGACGCCGATGCGGTCGGTCAGGCGCGCCTCAATGTTCATGTGCACGTCTTCCAGATCGACGCGCCAGTCGAACTGGCCGGCTTCGATCTCGCCCTGGATCTGCTTGAGGCCGTCGATGATGGTGTCGCGCTCGGCATCGCTGAGTACGCCAACCTTGGCCAGCATAGTGGCGTGGGCGATGGAACCCATGATGTCGTGGCGGTACAGGCGTTTGTCGAATTCCACCGAGGCGGTGAAGCGGGCGACGAAGGCGTCGACAGGCTCGCTGAAGCGGCCGCCCCAGGATTGGTTGGTTTTTTCGCTGCTCATGATTTGGGCTCGGAATCGGGCGGGCCAGGTTGGCGGCCAGCATGGCGGACAAAGTGCGTCGATAATAACAGGGTCGGCAGGCGTTTCGACGTGTCGAGTTAGCCGTCAGGCAGGACGCAGTGGTGTCGGCTGCTTCACAAATCTGTCGCGAAGGTGGCATTTCGGTGCTTTATTTTGTCCGGCTGGAGCCGTCTGGCTTGCCGGCTAGCAGGGCGACACGGAAACTGCGTCGATGCATACAAAATCGCTTGCCAAGAACAAACGTATCGACGACTTCTTCGTCCCGGAACTGTGCCAGCCGGAAGCCCTGCTGAGCATGGTGCTGCTGGCTGAGCTGCTGGTACTGGTGCTGGTGCTCGCCGAACCGATGACGCCGGGTTTCGACTGGGTGCGCCTGGCCCTGACCTCATTGTTCGTGCAGTGGATTGTGCTGCTGTCGGCTGCAGTGCTATGTCGATTACGGCCCTTGCTGGCGCGCCTGCCCCCGGCGCTGGCTGGCGGCCTGTGCTGTGTGCTGGTGGTGCTGCTGACTCTGGGTTGTACGGCGGTGGCCGACTATTACGAGCTGGGCGGGCCGCTGCCACGCAGTGGTGAAGTGAATCTTTATCTGCGCCATGCGTTGATCAGCCTGATCATGTCCGCACTGCTGCTACGCTATTTTTATCTGCAGAGCCAATGGCGTCGGCAGGAGCAGGCCGAGTTGCGTGCCCGTATAGAGTCGTTGCAGGCGCGGATTCGCCCGCATTTTCTGTTCAATAGCCTCAACAGCATTGCCAGCCTGGTCACGCTCGATCCGTACAAGGCCGAGCAGGCGGTGCTGGATCTGTCGGATCTGTTTCGCGCCAGCCTGGCCAAGCCCGGCACGCTGGTGCCGTGGAAGGAGGAACTGGAACTGGCGAAACGATATCTATCGATCGAGCACTATCGGCTCGGCGAGCGACTACAGTTGCAGTGGGAGGTCGAAGGTGTGCCGGAGGATCTGCCGATTCCCCAGCTGACCCTGCAACCTCTGTTGGAGAATGCGCTGATCTATGGCATCGCGCCGCGTATCGAAGGCGGCCTGGTGCGGGTCGAGGCGGATTACCAGGATGGTGTGTTCAGCTTGTGTGTCAGCAATCCGTATGAAGAGCGGGGCGAGCAGCATCCATCACGGGGTACGCAGCAAGCGCTGAGCAATATCGATGCGCGCCTGGCGGCACTTTTTGGGCCGAAGGCGAGTCTCAGCGTGGAGCGCCGTGACGGCCGTCACTACAGCTGTCTACGCTATCCTTGTGCGAGACTCACGCAGGAAGCCAGAGCAATATGAATGTCCTGATCGTCGATGACGAACCCCTTGCCCGCGAGCGCCTCAGCCGTATGGTCGGTGAGCTCGAGGGTTACCGGGTCCTGGAGCCCGCCGCCAGCAATGGCGAGGAAGCCCTGACCCTGATTGATAGTCTGAAGCCGGATGTGGTCCTGCTGGATATCCGCATGCCCGGTCTAGACGGCCTGCAAGTCGCTGCCAAATTGTGCGAGCGCGAAGCGCCGCCAGCGGTGATTTTTTGCACGGCTCATGACGAGTTCGCTCTCGAGGCCTTCCAGGTCAGTGCAGTGGGCTACCTGGTCAAGCCTGTGCGCCCTGAGAGTCTGAGCGAAGCGCTGAAGAAGGCCGAGCGGCCCAATCGGGTGCAACTGGCCGCGCTGACTCGTCCCGCTGCGGAGACTGGCGGTGGTCCGCGTACTCATATCAGTGCGCGAACCCGCAAGGGCATCGAGCTGATCCCGCTGGATCACGTGGTCTACTTCATCGCCGACCACAAGTACGTCACTCTGCGTCATGAGGGTGGCGAGGTCTTGCTGGATGAGCCGCTGAAGGCGCTGGAAGACGAGTTCGGTGATCGCTTCGTGCGCATCCACCGCAATGCACTGGTGGCGCGTGAGCGTATCGAGCGTCTGCAGCGCACCCCGCTCGGACACTTCCAACTGTTCCTCAAGGGGCTCGACGGTGACTCGCTGGTGGTCAGCCGCCGCCATGTGGCCGGTGTACGCAAGATGATGCAGTCGCTGTAGCGGGTCGCCGGCTGCGGCCTATGGCCGCCTCCTTCCGCCGGCGCCGGGCGAGCCTGTTATGATTTGCGGCAATCGGTTTTCTGGAATTGCCTCATGTCCCGCGAAATTCGCATCGCCACCCGTAAGAGCGCCCTGGCCCTGTGGCAGGCCGAATATGTCAAAGCCCGTCTGGAGCAGGCCCATCCGGGCCTCAAGGTCAGCCTGGTGCCCATGGTCAGCCGCGGCGACAAGCTGCTCGACGCGCCGCTGGCGAAAATTGGTGGCAAGGGCCTGTTCGTCAAGGAACTGGAAACCGCACTGCTGGAGAACGAAGCCGACATCGCCGTGCACTCGATGAAGGACGTGCCGATGGACTTTCCCGAAGGGCTGGGCCTGTACTGCATCTGCGAGCGTGAAGACCCGCGCGACGCCTTCGTTTCCAATACCTACTCCAGCCTTGATGCACTGCCCGAGGGCAGCGTGGTCGGCACTTCCAGTC
This sequence comes from Pseudomonas sp. NY15364, assembly GCF_048068235.1. Classification (NCBI taxonomy): domain Bacteria; kingdom Pseudomonadati; phylum Pseudomonadota; class Gammaproteobacteria; order Pseudomonadales; family Pseudomonadaceae; genus Pseudomonas; species Pseudomonas sp. NY15364. The sequence goes on from NZ_JBLUPX010000001.1 coordinate 217,043, forward strand.
TGCGCCGTCAGGCGCAACTGCTGGCGCGTCGGCCGGACCTGAAAATCCAGTTCCTGCGTGGCAACGTCAATACCCGGCTGGCCAAGCTCGATGCCGGCGAATACGACGCCATCATTCTCGCCGCCGCCGGCCTGATTCGCCTGGGCTTCGAAGATCGCATCCGCAGTTCGATCAGCGCCGAGGACAGCCTGCCGGCCGGCGGCCAGGGCGCCGTGGGTATCGAGTGCCGCAGCGCCGACAGTGACGTGCATGCTTTGCTGGCACCGTTGCATCACCGTGAAACCGCGCTGCGCGTTACTGCCGAGCGTGCGCTGAACAAACATCTCAATGGCGGCTGCCAGGTTCCCATCGCCTGCTATGCCCTGCTCGAAGATGACCAGCTATGGCTACGCGGTCTGGTCGGCCAGCCTGACGGCGGCCTGTTGCTGCGCGCCGAAGAACGTGCTGCCAGTGGTGATGCTGAAGCACTGGGGGTGCGTGTCGCCGAGGCGCTGCTGGCGCAAGGGGCCGATGCCATTCTCCAGGCCGTTTACGGTGAGGCCGGTCACTCTTGACTGCATGGCGCTTGCTGCTGACCCGTCCAGCCGAGGATTGTGCAGCGCTGGCGCAGACCTTGGGTGCGCAGGGCGTGTACAGTCACTGCATGCCGCTGCTGGCCATCGAAGCGCTGGATGAGACGCCCGAGCAGCGCGAGGTCTTCGCCACATTACAACGCTACTCTGCGGTGATCGTGGTCAGTAAACCGGCGGCTCGCATGGGGTTGCGGCTCTTGGCTCAATATACGGCGCAGACGCCTGACCTGCCTTGGTTCAGCGTCGGCGCTGCCACCGCGGCTGTGCTCGCCGAACAGGGCTTGCGCGTGCACTTTCCTGATTCGGCCGATGACAGCGAAGCGCTGCTCGCTCTGCCTGCGCTACACCAGGCGATTGCCACGGCATCTACGCCGCGTGTTCTGATTCTGCGTGGCGAAGGTGGCCGAGAATTCCTTGCCGAAAGCTTGCGCGGCCAAGGCGTGACGGTCGACTATCTGCCACTGTATCGCCGTGTACTGCCGCAGTACGCGCCGGGTGAGCTCGGCCAGTGCGTGCGAGCGGAACGCCTGAACGGCCTGGTTGTCAGCAGTGGGCAGGGTTTCGAACATCTGCTGCAACTGGCTGGCGATGACTGGCCAGCGTTGGCTCGGCTACCCTTGTTCGTACCCAGCCCGCGCGTTGCCGAGCAGGCGCGCAATGCGGGCGCGGAAATCGTTGTGGACTGTCGCGGCGCCAGCGCCGCGGCCTTGCAGGCAGCGCTGGAGCAGTTTCCGGCTGCCGCCCTCTAAAAGGACGGATACGTGAGCGAAGCATCCACCCCGAACACGCCAGAAGATAAACCGGCCAGCGAAGCCGTGAAACCCACACCTGCACCGCCACCGGTGAAGGCACCACGCAGTGGCGGTGGCAGCGGCCTTGCCGCATTCGCCCTGCTGATTGGCCTGGCTGGCGCCGGTGCTGGCGGCTGGAGCCTGTGGCAACTGCATGCAATGCAGAGCAGGGACCTGCAGCAGGCCGAAGACCTGCAGCGCACCCGTGACGACAGTGCGAAGAAAGTGGATGAGCTGGCCCAACGCCTCGACTCGCGTCTGTCAGCCCTGCCCAGTGCGGCCGAGCTGGACGAGCGCCGTCGCCTGCTGGCCAATCTGCAGAGCGATCAGCAGCGTCTGAGCCAGCGCCTGGAAAGCGTGCTCGATGGTAGCCGCCAGGATTGGCGCCTGGACGAGGCCGAACACCTGCTGCGCTTGGCCACCTTGAGATTATCTGCGCTGCAGGACGTCGCCAGCGCTGAAGCGCTGGTACTGGCCGCCGATGAAATCCTCCGCGAGCAGGATGACCCTGCCGCCTTCGCCGCCCGCGAGCAACTCAGCCGTAGCCTGGAAGCGCTGCGCACCACGGCGCGCCCGGATCGCGTCGGCCTGTTCCTGCAACTGGGCGCCTTGCGTGAGCAGGCAGCAACCCTCAATCCCCTGGCGCCGACCTTCGAAGGGCAGGGCGATGTGCTTTCCGATCTGGCAGCCGAAGGCGATGGCAGTGCCTGGTGGGGCGAGTGGGTGAAGAAGCTTTCGGAGTACTTCCGTATCGAATTCGATGCCGATCGCAACGTGCGTCCGCTGCTGTCCGGGCAAAGCCTGTCGCAGGTGCGCCTGAGTCTGTCGCTGGCGCTGGAGCAGGCACAGTGGGCCGCGCTGCATGGCCAGGCCGGTGTCTACCAGCAGTCATTGAAGCAGGCCGAGGAAATCCTCGACGCCCACTTCAATCTGGACAATCCGGACAGTCGCGCCCTGCGCCAGCGCTTCAAGGAACTGGCCGATGCCAGCATCGAGGTCAAGGTGCCGGACCTGAGCGACTCGCTCGATGCACTGCAGGCGTACCTGCAACGTAAACAAGCGCAACGTCGGCAGGGGGCCGCCACGGCCGAGGAGGCGCAATGAGACGCCTGATCTGGCTTTTGCTACTGCTGGCCGTCGCAGTCGGGTTGTATCTGCTCAGCCTGGCTATCGAGGCCGACCGCGGCTATGTGTTGTTCGCGTATAAGGGTTTCCGTTACCAGTCCGGCCTGTGGGCATTCCTTGGTCTGCTGGTGGTCGTCGTGGTGTTGTACTACCTGATCAAGTGGACGTTGCGTCTGTTGCTCAGCTCGACGCGACTGGCCAACCCGTGGTCGCGTCTGCACCGCAATCGTCGCGTGCGCCTGGCGTCCGAACAGGGCATGCAGGACCTGGCCGAAGGCCGCTGGGCGCGCGCGCAGCGTCAGTTGACCCGCGCCGCCGAAGCCGACAGCCGACCGTTGATGTATTACCTGGGCGCAGCACGGGCTGCCAACAAGCTTGGCCAACACGAGCAGAGCGATGCCCTGCTTGAGCGCGCACTGAGCAAGCAGCCCCAAGCTGAGCTGGCGATTGCCCTGACCCACGCTGAGCTGCAACGCAATCGTGGCGACAGTGAGGCTGCGTTAGAGACCCTGCAGGCGATGCGCGAGCGCCATCCGGGCCATCATCTGGTGTTGCGCCAGCTACAGCGCCTGTATTTGCAGCGTCAGGACTGGTCGGCACTGCTTGGCCTGCTGCCTGAGCTGCGCAAGGAAAAGGCCCTGCCTGCCGCCGAACTCGACGAGCTGGAGCGCGAGACCTGGCGCGGTCGTCTGGCCGATGCCGGGCAGCTAGGTCAGGGTGACGGTGAAGCCGCACTGCAGCCGCTGACCCAGGCCTGGCAACAGCTTTCTTCACCGCTGCGTCAGGAACCTGAGCTGATTGCCACCTACGTCGAGCAATTGCGTCGGCTGGGCGCACAGGAAGAGGCCGAAGAGGTTTTGCGTGGTGCGCTCAAGCGTGGTTACGACAGCCGTCTGGCGCGCTTCTATGGCGTGCTGCGTGGCGCCGATCCGGCGCGTCAGCTGCAAACCGCCGAACTCTGGCTCAAGCAGCATCCGCAGGACCCAGCCTTGCTCTTGACCCTGGGCCGTCTGTGCCTGCAGAACCAGCTGTGGGGCAAGGCGCGCGATTACTTCGAGACCAGTCTGAAGATCGAGCGCCATCCGGAAACCTGTGCCGAACTGGCGCGTCTGCTGGCGCAGTTGGGCGAGCTGGAACGCAGCAATCAGCTACTGCTGGAGAGTCTTGGCTTGCTGCATCAAGGCTTGCCTTCTCTGCCTCAACCAAAGGGCGTCAGCGCTTGAATGACTGCGGCCGAATGCCGCGGTAGGTTTGGTATGCGGACGGAGGGGCGTTCCAGCATGATGAACAGCCGACTCTGATTCACGGGGCGCCTTGAAAGGCGCCCTCGCTTTCCTCTACCGTACGGCCCTCGATTTCCCTCCCGGAGCCATCATGCACTTGGCCAGTCCGCGTCCCCTGTTTTTCCTGGCATTCATCGGCTGCGTATTGCTGATGGCGGCTGCGCTGTACCTGGAACACGTCGTTGGGCTGGAGCCCTGCCCGATGTGCGTGCTGCAACGCATCTGCGTGGTGCTGTTCGGCGTGGTCTGCCTGGTCGCTGCGATCCATGGGCCAGGCAGCGTAGGGCGCCGCGTTTACGCGGTACTGGCACTGCTGTTCGCCGGCGCTGGCGCCGCCACCGCCGGCCGGCAGATCTGGTTGCAGAGCGTGCCGGCCGATCAGCTTGAAGCCTGTCTGCCCAGCCTCGAGTTCATGATGGAAGCCCTGCCGATGCAGGACATCGTGCGCCTGGTGTTCCAGGGCAGCGCTGACTGTGCCGAGGTGAAGTGGACGCTGTTCGGTATGAGCATCCCCGAGTGGAGCCTGCTGGGTTTCATCGGCATGCTCGGGTTCTGCCTGTTCCAGCTGCTGCGTCGCGATTGAGAATGCGAATTGTACGAAGCCACGCGGGTCGTGGCTTCGGGATTAAACGGTCGTATGAAACTTTCTCACGGCGATGCCTTGATGGTGGGTGTCCACGAGCATAATCTGGCTCGCACGCACCGCCGGAAAAATGCCAATTTGCGGTTGCCTTCCCAAGGTCAAGCACCGATTGACAGAAAAACGTCTCGGGAGCGGACGTATAACAGGCATTATCGATAAGGGAAGCGAGGTTCATCATGCTTGAGAGTTGCCGGAACGCACAGGAACGTTGGGGTGGGGTTCACCAGTTGATCGATCGCTGGTTGGGTGAGCGCCGCGAACTTGTGCTGGCTTACACCGCCCTTACCAAGGCGCCGCAGGCGCCAGCAATCAACTGTGAGTCTCTGCAGGGTTTCTGCGAGTTGCTGGTGGATTACGTGTCTGCTGGTCACTTCGAGGTCTACGAGCAGTTGACCAACGAGGCCAAGGCCTTCAACGACCAACGTGGTCTGGAACTGGCCAAGCAGATCTACCCGCGTATCGAAGCCATTACCGCGGTCGCGCTGGCGTTCAACGACCACTGCGACAATGGCGACTGTCGCGACAGTACATCGCTGGTGGCGGAGCTCAATCATCTGGGGCAGTTACTGCACGAGCGCTTCGAACTGGAAGACTGCCTGATCGAAGTACTGCACAACTCTCATCAGGAACAGGCCGTCGAAGCGCTCTGAGCCCGTGTTGGCAATGGTCCGGAGCACTCCGGGCCGTGAGGCTGACGCCAGTCAGTTAAGCGTCGACGCACAAGTTTGTTGCGGCGGCGTCCCGCCGCGCATCAGGGCCGCGCGCAATCGAAAGCTTCGCCCCGGGGCGGGGTTCCTACGTAAGGCTGCTTGTCGAAAGGCCATCAGTCGGCTACGTCGAGCAGGCGTAGATCGAACACCAGTGGCGCATAGGGTGGTATCAGGTCACCCGCCCCTTCTTCTCCGTACGCCTGATCCGCTGGAATTACCAGGCGCCAATGAGCGCCTTTCGGCATTTGCAGCAAAGCGCTGCGCCAGCCGGCGATCAGGCTGTCCAGGCGAAACCACTGCGGCGTGCTGCTCTCATCGAAGACGCTGCCGTCGGCCAGTTCGCCGCGGTAAATCACCTGCACTCGGCTGCGAGCGGTGGGCGTCGGGCCGCTGCCAGGGCTGAGCTCCGTCACCAGCACGCCATTGGCCAGCGTCCGCACGTTCGGGCGGCGCCCTTGCTCGGCGAGAAAGCGCTGCTCGGTTTCGATGGCTTTGGTGTGGCGCTGTGGCGAGGCTTCGATACGCGCTTCGTGTTCATCCAGCAGCTGCTCGATTCGACCTGCGTCGAGTCGCAAGGGCTTGCCCTCGTAGGCCTGGCGCAAGCCTTCGAGCAGCTCGCTCAGTGGCAGGTCAGGCACCTCTTCGTGCAGGCGCTCGCCAAGGCGTACGCCCAAGCTGTAGGCCAGATCCTGCTGGTGCTGGTCGGCCTGCACGCCCAGGCTGCAGCAGATAGCGAGGGCGGCGATTACGGCGCGGCTCATGACGGTGTCTCCCGATCAAGATACTTGGCAGGCTGTTGAGGTTTTGCTGCGCCGTAGCGTGCTCTGCAACAGCTAAAAGGTCTCGCCGATTATGCCAGCGCACTTCGGCATCTGCTCGGCTCGCCAAAAGGCCTATGGCGAGCCCTCGCGGCTGCGTCTAGTATGGGCGCGTTCACATCCGCCAGGAGGCGCGCCATGTCGGCCAAGAAGAAGTCCATCACTACCCCGTTGCACCTGCTGCATCAACTGTCTGCCAGCTTGCTCGAGCACCTGGAAAATGCCTGCTCGCAAGCGCTGATCGACGCAGAGAAACTGCTCGCCAAGCTGGAGAAGCAGCGCGGCAAGGCGCAGGAAAAACTGCACAAGGCTCGCAGCAAGCTGCAGGACGCAGCTGTTGCCGGCAAGGCCAAGGCGCAAGCCAAGGCCAAGGACGCAGTCGCCGAGTTGGAGGAGTTGCTCGACGCACTCAAGGCCAGCCAGAGCGAAACCCGCACCTATATCGCCCAGCTCAAGCGTGATGCTCAGGAAAGCCTGAAGCTGGCCCAGGGCGTAGGCAAAGTGAAGGAAGCTGCCGGCAAGGCGTTGGATGTGCGTGAGGCCAAGGCCGCTGCTCCGGCCGCCAAGCCGAGCGCGGCGAAAAAGCCTGCTGCAGCGAAAGCACCCGTGAAGAAGGCCCCGGCCAAACCGGTTGCTGCCAAACCGGCGAGTAAAGCCGTCGCCAAGCCAGTAGCGAAACCGGCAGCAGCCAGCAAGCCTGCGGCCAGCAAGGCCGTTGCGGCAAAACCCGCTGCACCGAAAGCTGCCGCCAAGCCCGCTGCCGCAAAAGCACCGGCCAAGCCCGCAGCAGCCAGTAAACCTGCTGCAAAGCCGGCTGCCAAGGCCACGCCTGCAAAACCCGCGAGCAAACCGGTCAGCAAGCCGGCTGCGGTGAAGAAACCAGTCGCTGCCAAGGCGCCGGCGAAGAAGGCTCCGGCCAAGCCAGCAGTTGCCAAGCCAGTCGCCGCGCCGGTTGCTCCGGCAGCCCCTGCTGCTCCTGCGACCACCAATGGAGCCACCGCCCCGGTTACTCCGAGCGCTTCCTAAGGATGATCAACGGCGCCGCGTAGCACCTGCAGCGCGGCGCTGTTCCCTCCGGCCAGGCTAGTCAACCAATCGTTTTCGCCTGCCTCGTTTGGCCAGTTCTCGGCCAGCGCCTGCAAACGATCGAGCAATACCCGCTCGGCCTGCAGTTCCAGTTTTTTGACCTGCTCACGCAAGACTGCCAGTTCCGCATCCTGGCTTGCGTTTGCGCGCCAGTCCTGGCGTACATGACGCAAAGGCGCGATCACCTTGCGTTGCCAGGGGGCAGCCGCTTGCTGCAGTGCTTGCAGGCGCTCATCCAGGCAGCGCACACCGCGCCGCTGTAACCAGGCACCGGTCAGCAGCAGGCAAACGTCACTACCTGTGTCCTGCAACTCCAGGCAGGCCTGTTCCACGCCTGCTCTGGCGTAGAGTTCGAGGGCGAAATTCCACAGATCCTGCACGCGGCCTCCGGGGCGATTTGGTAGACTCCGCCGCCATTATGATCCGACTCCAGAACCTCACTCTACAGCGTGGCCCGCAGCGTCTTCTTGAAGGCGCCGAGCTGACCCTGCACGCCGGCCACAAGGCCGGTCTGATCGGTGCCAATGGCGCCGGCAAATCCAGCCTGTTCGCCCTGTTGCGCGGTGAGCTGACACCTGATGCCGGCGATTGCCTGCTGCCCGGTGATTGGCGTATCGCCCATATGCGCCAGGAGGTCGACACCCTCGATCGGCTGGCGGTGGATTACGTGCTCGACGGCGATCACAACCTGCGCCGCGTGCAGGCCGAACTGGCCGCTGCCGAGCAGAGTCATGATGGCGCCGCCATCGCCCGCCTGCACAGTGAGCTGGACAGCGCCGATGGCTATACCGCCGATGCCCGCGCACGCAAATTGCTGGCCGGCCTGGGCTTTGAGAACGCGCAGATGGATCGCCGCGTCGGTGACTTCTCCGGTGGCTGGCGCATGCGTCTGAACCTGGCCCAGGCTCTGATGTGTCCGTCCGACCTGCTGTTGCTCGACGAGCCGACCAACCACCTGGATCTGGACGCCATTCTCTGGCTGGAGGGCTGGCTGCAAAGCTATCCAGGTACTCTGCTGCTGATTTCCCACGACCGCGACTTTCTCGACGCGGTGGTCGACCACGTCGCCCATGTCGAACAGCGCAAGCTGAACCTGTACCGCGGCGGCTACACGGCTTTCGAGCGTACCCGCGCCGAACGCCTGGCCCAGCAACAGCAGGCCTACGAGAAGCAGCAGGCGCAGCGCGCGCACATGGAAAAGTACATCGCCCGCTTCAAGGCCCAGGCCACCAAAGCTCGCCAGGCGCAGAGCCGGATCAAGGCCCTGGAGCGCATGGAAGAGCTGAGCGCGGCGCATGTCGACTCACCCTTCGACTTCGTCTTTCGCGAGGCTGACAAGATTTCCACGCCGCTGCTCAGTCTCAGCGAAGGTCGCCTCGGCTACGGCGACAAGACCGTGCTGCAGCAGGTCAAGCTGAGCCTGGTGCCCGGCGCGCGCATTGGCCTGCTCGGCCCCAACGGCGCGGGCAAGTCGACGCTGATCAAGAACCTGTCGGCCGAACTGCAGCCGCTGAGCGGCAGCCTGAGCCGCGGTGAGAATCTGGTGATCGGCTATTTCGCCCAGCACCAGCTCGATTCGCTGGACGACAAAGCCAGCCCGTTGCTGCATTTGCAGCGTTTGGCGCCGAGCGAACGCGAGCAGACCCTGCGCGACTTCCTTGGCGGCTTCGACTTCCGTGGGCCGCGTTGCGATGAGCCGGTGGTTAACTTCTCCGGTGGCGAGAAGGCCCGCCTGGCGCTGGCGTTGATTGCCTGGGAAAAGCCCAATCTGCTGCTGCTCGACGAGCCGACCAACCACCTCGACCTGGAAATGCGCTTGGCCCTGACCATGGCCCTGCAGGAATTCGCCGGCGCCGTGGTGGTGGTATCGCACGATCGCCATCTCCTCAAGAGCACCACTGACGAGTTCCTGCTGGTCGCTGAAGGCCGCGTGGTGCCATTCGACGGAGATCTGGACGACTATGCGCGCTGGCTGGTCGATTACCGTCAGCGTCAGGCGCCAGCGAGTGCGCCGACCGAGGGTGGCGCGGACAAGACCGACAAGCGCGCCCAGCGCCAGGCTGCTGCGGCGTTGCGCCAGCAACTGGCACCGCACAAGAAGCAGGCGGAAAAGCTCGAACAGGAGCTGGGCAAGGTGCAGGAAAAGCTCGCCGCCGTCGAAACCCAGCTGGGCGACAGCGGTCTGTACGAGGCCGCGCGCAAGGATGAGCTGCGCCAGCGCCTGGCCGAACAGGCACAGCTCAAGACCCGCGAGGCCGAGCTTGAGGAAGCCTGGCTGCTGGCGCTGGAAACCCTGGAGGCGTTGCAGCAGCAACTGGAGGAAGCCGAGTGATGGAACAGTTAGATTTGCTGATGGCCTGGCGCGACCCGCTGATTCGCACCGGCCAGGTACTGCTGATCATCCTGCTGGCGTGGGTTGCCCAACGCATTCTGACCCGTGCCATCAGCCGCCTCGGCGCGCGTTACAGCCTGTTGCCGCCAGAAGTGCTGCAGCCGCTGCGGGGGCTGGTGCGCTGGCTGATCATGGGCAGCGCGCTGCTCATGGTGCTGGAGCGCCTGGGGGTTTCGGCCACCGTGCTGTGGACGGCGCTGACCGGTTTCACTGCTGTCGCTGCGGTGGCGTTCTTCGCCATCTGGAGCGTGCTGTCGAACATGTTCTGTGCGCTGCTGATCTTCACCATGGGGCCGTTCCGTATCGGCGACACGGTCGAGGTGATCGATAGCGCTGACAAGCCGGGTGTGAAGGGCCGGGTCATCGCCATCAACCTGTTCTACACCACCCTGCAGGACCTCACTGAGGATGCCTCCGGCGCTGTGTTGCAGGTACCCAACAGCCTGTTCTTCCAGAGGTCGGTGCGCCGCTGGCGCTGACCGACTGGTCGAGGCGCTGGAGCAGGAGTAGGCTGTGCTGCTCTTCCCCTGAATTCAGCTTCTCGAGGTACGCATCATGGCATTGGAAACCTGGCTCGCTTTCTTCGTCGCCTGCTGGGTGATCAGCCTGTCGCCGGGTGCCGGTGCCGTGGCCTCGATGTCGGCCGGTATGCAGTATGGCTTCTGGCGCGGCTACTGGAACGCGCTTGGCTTGCAGCTCGGCCTGGCGCTGCAGATCGCCATCGTCGCCGCTGGCGTGGGCGCCATTCTGGCCGCCTCGGCCCTGGCCTTCAGCCTGATCAAATGGTTCGGCGTGGCCTATCTGGTGTTCCTCGCTTACAAGCAGTGGGTCGCGCTGCCTAGCGATCTGGATGCCGGTGCGGCCGAGCGGCCTATTGGCCGGCCACTGACCCTGGTGTTGCGCGGTTTTCTGGTCAACTTCAGCAACCCCAAGGCCATCGTCTTCATGCTTGCGGTACTACCGCAGTTCATCAACCCGCATGCGCCGCTGCTGGCGCAGTATCTGGTGATGGGCGTGACCATGATCATCGTGGATCTGATCGTTATGGCCGGCTACACCGGCCTCGCTTCGCGCGTCCTGCGGCTGCTGCGCACACCGCGTCAGCAGCGGGTGATGAACCGCAGTTTCGCCGCACTGTTCGCGGCTGCGGCTGGCCTGTTGGCGACGGTCAAGCGCGCGGCAGTCTGATCCTCGTTCGTATCGCTCAACGCTGGCCGAGCGTTTGCCAGGGATGTTCTGAAAAAGCCATTCATCGCCACTCCCGCGGAGGCGGGAGCCCAGTTGATTCGCCGATTCTGGGTGCTCGCCTGCGCGGGCAGGACGGGTTTTCAGGTTCCGCTCGGCTGATTGTTACCAGATATTTCAGATTGTTCTTGTGCTTGGTCGTTAGGCAGGCAACAATTTAATGCCACCCATTCTCGTTTGGGATGCATTAATGATCCGCTTTCGTTTCTCCCTTTCCTGGCTGATGCTGCCGTTGCTGGCCAGCCTCAGCTTTCTCGCCGTTGCCGAGCCCCTCGATGGCGCCGCGCAGGCGCTGCATCTGATTGGCTATATCGGTGCTGATTACCCGGCCACCGTTGCCGGTGGCCAGATCGTCGATGCCGGTGAATACCAGGAGCAACTGGAGTTTCTCGACGTTTTGCAGGGCCTGGTCGTGGCCTTGCCGGCTCAAGCTGGCCGTGCCGAGTTGGAGCAGGGCGTGCGCGATCTGCACCAGGCGATTGTCCAGCGCCAACTGGGCGATGAGGTCGCAGGCGCCGCGCGCAAGCTGGGTGCACGCCTGGCCGAGCTCTATCAGGTGGCGCAGACCCCTGTGCTGACGCCTGACCCGGAACGCGGCGCGCCGCTCTACGCGCAGCATTGCTCGGTGTGCCATGGCGACACCGGCCTGGGCGATGGGCCTGCCGGCATCGGTCTGGAGCCGGCGCCGGCCAATCTGCGTGACGCCGCGCGTCTGGATCGCCTGAGCCTGTATGACCTCTACAGCACGCTCGGCCTGGGCATTGAAGGCACCGATATGCCGGCTTTCGCCGATCAGCTCGACGAACGCCAACGTTGGGACCTGGCCGCCTACATCGCCGGCTTCAGCGCCGCGCCGGCACAGGGCCAGACGCGCTTCGCCATGAGCGAGTTGGCCGGTCGCACGCCTGCCGAGATTGCGGCTGCTGGCGGCGATATCGCCGCGTTCCGCGCCCAGCGCGCGCATCCGGTGCTGGAGCAGCGCGGCCCGCAACAATTGATCGGCTACACCCGCTCGACCTTGGAGCGCAGTCTGCAGGCCTACCGCGAGGGTGATCGTGAGCAGGCCTATGACCTCTCCGTTGGCGCCTACCTGGAAGGCTTCGAACTGGTCGAAGGTGCTCTCGACAACCTCGATGCAGTGCAGCGCAAGACCACAGAGCGCGCCTTGATGGCCTATCGACAAGCGCTCCAGGATGGCGCTGGCGTCGCGCAGGCGGCACAGGCGCTGGAACAGGCCAAGGTGGAGCTGGACAAGTCTGCGGCGCTGCTGGCCGATGGCGCAATGGATGACAGCCTGAGCTTCTTCGCCAGCCTGTTGATTCTGCTGCGCGAGGGGCTCGAGGCGATTCTGGTGCTGGCGGCGATCCTCGCCTTTCTGCGCAATACCGGGCAGCAGCAGGCGGTACGCAGCGTGCACATCGGCTGGGGTCTGGCATTGCTGGCAGGTGTCGCGACCTGGGCGGTGGCGGCCTACCTGATCGACATAAGCGGTGCTCAGCGTGAGCTGCTGGAAGGCGCCACGGCGCTGTTCGCCAGCGTGGTGCTGCTGTGGGTTGGCGTGTGGATGCATGATCGTCGCCATGCTGCGGCCTGGCAGGATTACATCAAGAGCAGCCTGGTCGGTGGCGGTGGTCGTTTCGGCTTCGCCATGCTGGCGTTCTTCTCGGTCTATCGCGAGCTGTTCGAAGTGATTCTGTTCTACGAAACCCTCTGGCTACAGGCCGGCCCTGCCGGGCACGGTGCGGTGCTGGCCGGCGCCGGTGCGGCGTTGGTGCTGCTGATCGGCCTGGCCTGGGTGATCCTGCGTGGTTCGCGCAAACTGCCGCTGGCGACCTTCTTCGGCGTCAACGCGGTGCTGCTGTGCGTGCTGTCCGTGGTCTTCGCCGGCCATGGTGTGGCCGCGTTGCAGGAGGCCGGTGTGCTCGGCACTCGTCCGGTGGCCTTCTTCGAGTTCGACTGGTTGGGCATTCATGCCGATGCCTGGAGCCTGTCGGCGCAGGGCCTGGCGCTGGCCGGTATCGCGCTGCTGTACGGGCGCAGCCTGCTGGGTGAACGGCGCCGCGCAGCAGCTCAGGCCTGAGCCACTGGAAAGGCGTGAACGAGGGCGACTTTGCTCGCCCTCGTTGCGCGATAGCGTGAACCGCTGCCACGACAGCGGGTCCCAGTGTACCTAGGCTGGCTCCAATTTCTCTGCCGAGTGCGCGCATGTCTTCCTCGATCCACTCCACTCACTACGCCGACAGTCCTGATCTGGCGTTGGCTGCTCTGCGTCATCCTCCCCTGGAGCAGGCCCTGTCTGCGGCCTGTGCCCAGCTAGCTGTGCGCGAAGCTTTTCTCGCTGCGTTGCGCGATCCGGCCATCGGCCCGCAGCCGCGCTTGCTGCTGGCGATTTCCGGTGCAGATGTGTGCGGTCAGCGGCGCCTGGCTGCGCTGGTAGCCGAGCTGCTGCCCGATGAAGTGGAACTGGACCTTATCGAGCTGGCCGACGACAACCTGTCGCGCGCCGTGCGTGAGCGCTGCGAGCCTTTCTACAACGCCTGATCGAGTCGTCAGCTGGCATACTGCGCGCTGATTGTTCTGCGGAAGTTGCTGCATGCGCGTATGGATCGACGCCGACGCTTGCCCCCGGGCAGCGCGGGACCAAGTGGTCAAGTTCGCCCTCAAACGAGGCTTCGAAGTGGTGCTGGTGGCCGGTCAGGCCGTCGCCCGGCCGAATTTCGCCTGCGTGAAACTGATCGTGGTGCCCAGCGGGCCGGACGCCGCCGATGATCATTTGGTGGAGCACGCCGTGCCCGGCGAGCTGGTGATCTGCAGCGACGTGCCACTGGCCGACCGTCTGGTGAAGAAGGGTGTGGCTGCGCTCGACCCGCGTGGTCGCGAGTTCGACGAACGCAACATGGGCGAGCGCCTGGCGGTGCGCAATCTGTTCACCGACCTGCGTGAGCAGGGGCAGGTGGGCGGTGGTCAGGCGCCGTATTCGGAAAAGGATCGGCAGGCATTCGCCAACTCGCTGGATCGGATTCTCACACGGCTGAGTCGCTAGCTGCTCCGGATTTCTGCTATGGGAGGCGCGTAGGGCGTACTCGCGAAGCAGTACGCCGGTGATGAGCGAGCTGGGCGCCAGCCGCGGCTGAAGCCCCTCCCACAATGTGCGTTGCCACTACCCACACAGATAGGTGCCAGTGCCCACTGCCACCAGCACGCCCTCGTCGTTGTGCAGCTCCATACGAATCACCGCCACCTTGTTACCGGCGCGCAAGGGCATGGCCGTGGCAGTGAAGCGCTGGCCGCGTCCGGGGCGCAGGTAGTCGATGCGCAGATCGATGGTGCCGAGCTTGGACAGTTTGCTCATGCGCTCGGCTGCCGGCAGGTGCTGGTGGTTGGCGAATGCGCCGATCAGCGCCATGGCGCCGCCACAGACGTCGAGCAGCGAGGAAATCACGCCGCCGTGCAGGATGCCGTGGACGAAGTTGCCGATCAGTTCGGGCTTCATCGGCAGGTGCATGGTCACCCGCTCGGGGCTCAGCTCGTCGAGTTCGATACCGAGCATCTGATTGAAGGGGATGCGCTGAAAGAAACTGGCCACCGCCTGTTGCAGGTCGGGGCTGAGGACGAAGGGCTGGGACATGGCAGGGGCTCCGGGAAATCCTGTTGCCACGCTGCAGTACCGCGCAAGGCTTGGCCAGAGGCAATGCAGGAGTGCCCTGAGTATTGGCCGGATCGGCCTGACTCCTGTGGGAGGGTTCGGGCGCGTTCCGCTTCAGCTTCAGTCCACCAATGGCAATTAAGGTGGGCTAAAACGGAACGCCGCCCACCCCATGGGGCCTTGGCGTCAATTCAGGCGCAACGCCACATGCCGACGCCTGAAAATCAGTGGTGCGCCAGTTCCAGTACGCGGTCGACCATCTTGTTGATGCCCGATGCCGCCTCGGCGATGGACTGCGCGAGCATATAGGCCGGCGTGGTCACCAGCTTGCGTTGCTCATCCTCGATGATGTCGCTGACCTCGCACTCATGGTGCTCGGCGCCCATCTGGGTCAGGGTGGTGGCGGTGTCGTGATCGGTGCCGATGGTGCACACCACGCCGGCCCCGAAGATTTTCGCCGCCAGTGCCGGCGCTATGCACATCAGGCCGACCGGCTTGCCGGCATCGACGAAGGCCCTGCATGCGGCCAGTACGTCCGGCTGCACGGTGCAGCCGGCACCGTTGGTGGCGAAGTCGGAAAGGTTCTTCGCCACGCCGAAGCCGCCAGGCAGGATCAGCGCGTCGAACTCGGCCACATGCAGCTCTTTCACGTCCTTGATCTTGCCGCGGGCAATGCGCGCCGATTCCACCAGGACGTTGCGCGTCTCGTCCATCTCGTCGCCGCTATAGTGATCGACCACGTGCAGCTGCGGCACGTTGGGGGCGAAACACTGGACCTGGGCGCCACGCTGGTCGAGGCGCAACAGGGTGATCACGCTTTCATGGATCTCGGCGCCATCGTAGACGCCACAGCCGGACAGAATCACTGCCACTTTCTTGCTCATGCTCGACTCCTGGTGAGGAAAGACGCGACCGTGAAGCGGGCGCGGGTGTTACCGATTCCTGGGTTGTCGCCAAATGCCACTCGGGCTGTCATTTGCCGCCGCGAAGCCTGGCGAAGCTGCGCATAGGATGAATAACAGCTCATTCCCGACACAAGTACAACGATACGGCGCAGTCATGAATTACGTTCTCTACGCAGTGCCCTTCTTCTTTTTGCTGATCGCTCTGGAACTGCTCGCAGACCGCTGGCGCGGCATGTGTACCTATCGCCTGGCCGATGCGCTCAACAGCCTCAGTGCTGGCGTGCTGTCGCAGGCCACCGGGATTCTCACCAAGGTGGTCGGCCTGCTCACCTATACCTTCGCCTGGGAGCATCTGGCGTTGGTCGAGTTGTCTGCAAGCAGCCTCTGGGTGTGGATCTTCGCCTTCGTCTTCTACGATTTCTGCTACTACTGGAACCACCGCCTGGGCCACGAGCGCAATGTGCTCTGGGCCGCTCATGCCGTGCACCATCAAAGCGAGGACTACAACCTCTCCACTGCGTTACGGCAAACCAGCACCGGTTTCATCTTCGGCTGGATCTTCTACCTGCCGATGGCCGTGGTTGGTGTGCCGCCGCTGGTCTTTCTCACTGTCGCAGCCCTGAACCTGCTCTATCAGTTCTGGGTGCATACTCGCCACATTCCCAAGCTGGGCTGGTTCGAGTGGTTGTTCATCACGCCATCCAACCACCGGGTTCACCATGCGCAGAATCCTATCTACATGGATCGCAATTACGGCGGTGTGTTCATTGTCTGGGACCGAATTTTCGGCACATTCCAGGAGGAGCTCGACGAGGAACCGGTGATCTTCGGCGTAACCGTACCTCTGGCCAGCTGGAACCCCCTGTGGGCCAACCTGCAGGTCTACGCCGGGCTGTGGCGCGACGCCAGGCGCGCCAGCTCCTGGTGGGACCGCCTGCGTATCTGGTTCATGCCAACGGGGTGGCGCCCGGCCGACGTGGCGGCGCGCTATCCGCAAGCCAAGGCGGACCTGAGCAACTTCCGCAAGTTCGATGTGCCGCTGGCGCGTGGCGCGCAGGTTTACGCGTTGCTGCAGTTCGTCTGTTACCTGCTAGCCGGCGTATGGCTGCTGGCGCAGGGCGATGCGCTTTCGATCAGTGCGGTGCTGCTGGCCTGCCTGTGGATGGCGCTGGGCCTGTGCAGTATCGGCATGTGGCTGGAAAACCGCAGCAATGCCAGGCAGATGGAGTACCTGCGCCTGGCGAGCAACCTGCCGGCATTCTGGCTGGCCGGTGAACTGGGCATGCTGACGTTGGATGTCGGTGCCTGGACCTGGCTTGTCGCTTACAGCCTGGCCAGCCTGCTGGGCATCTGGCTGGCTCGCGGTTCAGCCACGCCGGCGCTGACGCCACCGGTTTAGCCAGGCGAGCGCCAGTAGCAGTACCACCGCGGCGAGCAGGATGACCTGATAGTTGCGCAGCTCTTCCAGCAGACCGCCCATGGCGTTGCCCAGACTGTAGGCCAGCAGGCTGATGCCGCCGGCCCAGACGCCAGCGCCGATGGCATCGAGCAGCAGATAACGGCGCCAGGAATAGCCGGACAGGCCGATGGTCAGCGGCATCACCGTGCGCAAACCATAGAGGAAGCGGAAACACAGGACCCACAGGTCCGGATAACGCCTGATCAGCGCGCTGGCGCGTTCGCCCAGCGGTTGCCAGCGTGGTTTGCGTGCCAGCAGCGCGCGGCCATGGCGACGGCCGAGGTAGTACCACAGCTGATCGCTGGCGAAGGTGCCGAGGAAGGCGCACAGCGCCACCCATTCGATCTCCAACACGTTGCGCACGGCCATGTAGGCCGCCAGCAGCAAGGACACCTCACCCTCGAGGAAGGTGCCCAGTACCAATGCCGGATAACCGAACTGGCGGATCAGATCTTGGAGCATGCCGTGCGCTCGATGTGGGGGTGCTGAAGACTACTCTGACCGCGAGGAACCCGGAAGGTGGCGCGTCATGCCACAATGCGCGACTGGCTGTGCGACTCGCCGTCGCACGCGGTCATTTGACCGTCATCATTTGGTCATAATGGTCGCTTATAACCGTCACACTGGCCCGCCCGAGCGGGCTTTGGAGTCTGCCGTGAGCGTTACCCCCGCCAATCGTCTGTTCCCCGCCACCCGTCTGCGTCGCAATCGCCGCGACGATTTTTCCCGTCGCCTGGTGCGCGAGAATCGCCTGAGCGTCGATGATCTGATTCTGCCGGTGTTCGTCCTCGACGGCGAAAACCGCCGTGAAGCCGTGCCGTCGATGCCGGGCGTCGAGCGCCTGTCCATTGATCTGCTGCTCAAGGAAGCCGAGCATTGGGTCGAGCTGGGCATTCCGGCGCTGGCACTGTTCCCGGTCACGCCGCTGGAGAAGAAGTCCCTGGATGGGGCGGAAGCCTGGAACCCGGACGGTATCGCCCAGCGCGCGATCCGCGCCCTGCGTGAAAAATTCCCCGAGCTTGGGGTGATCAGTGACGTGGCCCTCGACCCCTTCACCACTCACGGCCAGGACGGCATTCTCGACGACTCCGGCTACGTGCAGAACGACATCACCGTCGATGCGCTGGTCAAGCAGGCGCTGTCGCATGCCGAGGCTGGTGCCCAGGTGGTGGCGCCGTCGGACATGATGGATGGCCGCGTGCAGGCGATCCGCGAGGCACTGGAGCTGGCCGATCACGTCAATGTGCGCATCATGGCCTACTCGGCCAAGTACGCCAGCGCCTACTACGGTCCGTTCCGCGATGCGGTGGGCTCGGCCGCCAACCTCGGCAAGGGCAACAAGCTCGGTTACCAGATGGACCCGGCCAACAGTAACGAGGCGCTGCACGAAGTGGCCGCCGACCTGGCCGAAGGTGCCGACATGGTCATGGTCAAGCCTGGTATGCCCTATCTGGACATCCTCTGGCGTGTGAAGGATGCCTACAAGGTGCCGACCTTCGTCTATCAGGTCAGTGGTGAGTATGCCATGCACATGGCGGCGATCCAGAACGGCTGGCTCAGCGAGGCCGTGATACTGGAATCGCTCACCGCCTTCAAACGTGCCGGTGCCGATGGCATCCTCACCTATTTCGCCGTACGGGCGGCAGAACTGCTAAAACAAGAGCGATGACGCTCTCAGGAACCCAGCGATGAACAGCGAAGGACTCAACAGCGAAGTGCTCGACAACAACCCGCCTCAGGCCGAGGTGGTCGCCGAGACGCCAGTGGTGGAAACCCCGCCGCCGGCGCCGATTCCCAGCCTGGATGACAGCAGCCTGTACATCCACCGTGAACTGTCGCAACTGCAGTTCAATATCCGGGTGCTGGAGCAGGCGCTGGATGAGTCCTATCCGCTGCTCGAACGTCTGAAGTTCCTGCTGATTTTCTCCAGCAACCTCGACGAATTCTTCGAGATCCGCGTCGCCGGCCTGAAGAAGCAGATCAATTTCGCCCGTGAACAGGCCGGTGCCGACGGCCTGCAGCCGCACCAGGCGCTGGCGCGCATCAGCGAACTGGTGCACGAGCAGGTCGAGCGACAGTACGCCATTCTCAACGACACGCTGTTCCCGGCGCTGGCCAAGCACAACATCAACTTCATCCGCCGGCGGTTCTGGACCACCAAGCTCAAGGCCTGGGTACGCCGCTACTTCCGCGACGAGATCGCGCCGATCATCACGCCCATCGGCCTCGACCCGACGCACCCCTTCCCGCTGCTGGTGAACAAGAGCCTGAACTTCATCGTCGAACTTGAGGGCGTCGATGCCTTCGGTCGCGACTCCGGTCTGGCCATCATCCCGGCGCCACGCCTGCTGCCCCGTATCATCAAGGTGCCGGAAGACGTCGGCGGCCCCGGCGACAACTACGTGTTCCTGTCGTCGATGATCCACGCCCACGCCGATGACCTGTTCCAGGGCATGAAGGTCAAGGGCTGCTACCAGTTCCGCCTGACCCGTAACGCCGACCTGTCGGTGGATACCGAGGACGTCGAAGACCTGGCCCGCGCCCTGCGCGGCGAGCTGTTTAGCCGTCGCTATGGCGATGCGGTGCGCCTGGAGGTGGTCGACACCTGCCCGAAACACCTACGCGATCACCTGCTCAAGCAATTCGGCCTGACCGAGAGCGAGTTGTACCAGGTCAACGGCCCGGTCAACCTGACCCGGCTGTTCAGCATCACCGGCCTGGATAACCACCCGGAGCTGCAGTACGCGCCGTTCACTCCGGTGATCCCCAAGCTGCTGCAGAACGCCGAGAACATCTTCAGCGTGGTCAGTAAGCAGGACATCCTCCTGCTGCACCCCTTCGAGTCCTTCACCCCGGTGGTCGACCTGTTGCGCCAGGCGGCGAAAGACCCGCATGTGCTGGCGATCAAGCAGACCCTGTATCGCTCCGGTGCCAACTCGGAGATCGTCGACGCGCTGGTGGAAGCCGCGCGTAACGGCAAGGAAGTCACCGCGGTGATCGAGCTGCGTGCGCGCTTCGACGAAGAGTCCAACCTGGCCCTGGCCAGCCGTCTGCAGGCTGCCGGTGCGGTGGTGATTTATGGCGTGGTCGGCTTCAAGACTCACGCCAAGATGATGCTCATCCTGCGCCGCGAGAACGGCGAGATCGTCCGCTATGCACACTTGGGCACCGGCAACTACCACGCCGGCAACGCCAAGCTGTACACCGACTACAGCCTGCTCACCGCCGACGTAGCTCTGGGCGAGGACGTGTCGAAGCTGTTCAGCCAGCTGATTGGCATGGGCAAGACCCTGCGCATGAAGAAACTGCTGCACGCGCCCTTCACCCTGAAGAAGACCCTGCTCGACCTGATCGCCAAGGAAACCGCAGCTGCAGCCGAAGGCAAGCCGGCGCATATCATCGCCAAGTTCAACTCGCTGACCGACCCCAAGGTGATCCGCGCGCTGTACAAGGCCAGCCAGACCGGGGTGAAGATTGACCTGGTGGTGCGCGGCATGTGCTGCCTGCGCCCGGGTATCGCCGGGGTGTCGCACAACATCCAGGTGCGCTCGATCATCGGGCGCTTCCTCGAGCATACGCGGGTGTTCTACTTCCTCAATGGCGGTGACGAGAAGATCTACCTGTCCAGCGCCGACTGGATGGAGCGCAACCTCGACAAGCGCGTTGAGACCTGCTTTCCGGTAGAGGGCAAGAAGCTGATCATGCGCGTGAAGAAGGAACTGGAAAGCTACCTGACCGACAACACCCAGGCCTGGGTGCTGCAGCCGGACGGCCGCTACCTGCGTCAGCAGCCCACCGGCAACCAGAACCCGCGTAGCGCACAGTCCGGTCTGCTGGAAAAGCTCACGGCCCCGGTCGTCGTCGCTCGTTAAAAGCGGCTGCTTGCAGCCCCTGATGACCCTCTCCTGCTTGCGGGAGAGGGCTTTGAGGGCCGCGGGAAGCACTGCTTCCTGCGCCGATGAGCGCCCAATCGCTAGCCCTCTCCCCCGCCCCCTCTCCCGCAAGCGGGAGAGGGGAGAAAGCAGCCCGGCCGCATGTTTCGTAGGGTGCGCTGCCCCCTACACCGATGTGCGGCCGCAGTCCCTTACCTCTACGGGCACAGGGAAAACCGGCAGCTTTGCGGTATTCTCTGCCCTCCCCCGTGAATGGCAGAGGAGCAAGACCAGAGCCTTGCCTTCCGCATTTTCCCGCCTTTCACGGGCTACGCTATCCCTACAACCGTGCCCGCACCTGCTTCGGGCTGATGCCGAACGCACGCTTGAACGCCGTGGAGAAGTTGGCGGCGCTGCTGTAGCCGGCGATCCAGGCCGCCTGGCCGACACTCACGCCCTGACGCTCCAGCGCCTCACGCGCCTGTTGCAGCTTGCGCTGGCGCTGATACTCGAACAGCGAGGTGCCCTTGGCCGCCTGGAACTGACGCTGCAGGGTGCTGGCGCAGCAGCCGACCTCGTGTGCGATATCTTCCAGTGACCAGCCATCGGCCTCGCCGCTGTGCAGCAGTTCCAGGGTGCGGCGGATGCGCTGGTGCTCGTGCGGGCGTAGATTCGGCACTGCCTGAGTCGGTTGCCGGGTCATCAGGCTCAACGCTTCGCCGGCGATCTCCAGGGCACGGCTTTCCAGGTAGAGATTTTCCAGCAGGCGATTGCCGCAGCCGGGATGCAGTACCTGTTCGGCCAGCGTCAGCAGGCGTGGCGACGGTTGCCAGCGCATTACATTGAGTGGCCGGTAATTGCCCTGCAGCAACGCCTTCAGCTGCGCCTGGCCATCGAAGCCGCTCGATTCGAACCACTCCGGCGCCAGGCTCACCGAGACCTTGCGGATGCGCTGGCCACGGCGTGCGCGACGGGCAAACAGCATCGGCTCGTTGAGCGCGATGGTCACTCCCTCGCCAGCAGTGCCGGATGTACCGAAGGTGAAGGGCCGACCGTCGTAGCTGACCTCGCTGCGCCCTTGCAGGAAGAGGATGAAATTCAGGTGAGGGCGCGCTTCGGTCTGGGTGGCGAAGTCCTGCAGCTCCTGGCAGTCCGAGCAGTGCAGCGACAGGCCGCTGCGCAGCCTGCGCCAGCTCAGGTGACCCTGGAACAGACGGTCACGCGTGCGCTCGCCGTCCACCAGGCGAATGCGTTCATCGGCCAGGTTGGCCAGTTCTGCGGCGCGGACGATGGGAGCGTGGCTGGTCATCGATGACACCTCTGCATGCCTCTGGCGCAAAGAACAAATCCCCGCGCACAAACCTCTTGTTACAAACAGGGTGGCAGACTACGCCTCGCTATTTATTGATGCAAATCATTCGCATTGAATATTGTGCCGGCGCATCATGCCGTGCACATCGGGGAGGGGGCATGTACCTGCAAACGCGTCATCATTCACTCAAACCCTTGGTCATCGCCATGCTGCTGGTTGTGCCGGCATTGGCAGCGGCTTCCGAGGAGCCGCTGCAACTGCAGGCCACCGAGGTGCTTGGCACCGCTCAGGAGGAGCTCAAGCAGGCGCTTGGCGTATCGGTGATCACCGCCGAGGACATCCAGAAAGCGCCACCGGCGAACGACATCGCCGAGATCATTCGCAAGCAGCCGGGCGTCAACTTGACCGGCAACAGCGGTTCGGGCGCGCGTGGCAACAACCGCCAGATCGATATCCGCGGCATGGGCCCGGAGAACACCCTGATCCTGATCGATGGTAAGCCGGTGAGTTCACGCAATGCCGTGCGCTATGGCTGGCGCGGTGACCGCGACACCCGCGGCGATACCAACTGGGTGCCGGCCGAGCAGATCGAGCGCATCGAAGTGCTGCGCGGCCCGGCCGCTGCGCGCTATGGCAGCGGCGCTGCCGGTGGCGTGGTCAACATCATCACCAAGCAGGCCGGACTGGAACATCACGGCAACCTCAGCCTGTACGCCAACATGCCGCAGCACAGCGAGGAAGGCGCCACCCGGCGTTTCAACTTCGGCCTCAGCGGCCCGCTGGCGGAGAACATTTCCTATCGCGTCTACGGCAACCTGAACAAGACCGACTCGGACGACGCGGACATCAACGAAGGCCGCGCCGTCAGCACCAGCAACGCCGCGCTGGCGGGCCGCGAAGGCGTGCGCAACCGCGATGTCGACGGCACTCTGAGCTGGCGCCTGGACGAATCGCAGACCCTCGACCTGCAGGCCGGCTTCAGTCGCCAGGGCAACATCTACACCGGCGACAGTATGAACAACCTGAGCAGCAACGCAGGGATCAACAGCGCGCGCGCCGATTGGATTGGCCGTGAAACCAATCGCATGCTGCGCAACACCTACGCCATCACCCATCACGGCGACTGGGACTTCGGTAGCACGCTGAACTACCTGCAATACGAGCGCACGCGCAACAACCGCCTCAAGGAAGGCCTGGCCGGCGGTCCTGAAGGTGCTATCAATGGTAACGAGTTCGGCACCATCGAACTGCAAAGTATGACCGCGCACAGTGAAGTCAGCCTGCCGCTGACAGCCCTGTTCGAGCAGGTGCTGACCCTTGGCGCCGAGTGGAACGAGCAACGCATGGAGGATGGTGTGTCCGATCTCGCCGCGATCCAGAGCATCGGCTATCCGACTCGTTTCGCCGGTAACATCGCCATGCGCACCGCATCGCTGTTCGTCGAGGACAATATCGAACTGCGCCCGGGCACCATGCTTACGCCAGGGCTGCGCTACGACCACAACAGCATCAGCGGCAGCAACTGGAGCCCATCGCTCAACCTGTCGCATCGCCTGGACGATAATTTCACCCTCAAGGCCGGTATCGCCCGCGCCTACAAAGTACCCAATCTGTATCAGAGCAACCCGTCCTATGCGCTCTACAGTAACGGCATCGGTTGCTGGGATTTCGTCGCCGGAGGCCCCGGCTGCTTCCTGGTGGGCAACGAGAATCTTGAGGCGGAAACCAGCGTCAACAAGGAGCTTGGTCTGGAGTTCGAGTCTGGTGAATATCAGGCCAGCCTGACTTGGTTCCGCAACGATTACCGCGACAAGGTCGAGGCCGGCCGCGTTCCGGTCGGTACGGTGGACTTCACGCAGGGCAGCGCTACCCGAGTGGCCAACGTGTTCCAGTGGAGCAACATTCCGCGTGCGGTGGTCGAGGGCTTCGAAGGCAACCTGAAGATGCCGCTGGCAAGCAGCCTGAGCTGGAACACCAACTTCACTTGGATGCTGCAATCGAAGAACAAGGAGACCGGCGAGCCGCTGTCGATCATCCCCGAGTTCACCGTCAACTCGACGCTGGACTGGCAGGTCAGCGACCCGCTGTCGTTGCAGACCACAGTGACCTGGTATGGCCGGCAGACGCCGGGCAAGTACGACTATCAGGGCAACGTGCTGACGGGCTACGCGCGCCGCGAAATTTCGCCCTACGCCCTGGTCGGCATCGGTGGCAGCTATGCCATCGACAAGAACTGGAGCGTCGGTGCCGGCATCAGCAACCTGTTCGACAAGCGCCTGTACCGCGAGGGCAATAGCCGCGAGGCCGGCGCCTACACCTACAACGAACCGGGGCGCACCTTTTACGCCAGCATCAGCACCAGCTTCTGAGCGGACGAGGGAGTGGTTCAAGCCACTCCCTCGCCCTTGCGACAACCACGACAGAAGCGGGCCCACCCGCCACCACCTGATGAGCCTTACTGCATGATTCGATTTCAAGGTACCGCGACCACCGCTTCGGCCTCGCTGTACATGACCAAGCTGTGCAAGCACTTTCGCCACAAGATCGCCGTGGAGTTCGACGAGCGCAGTGCCGATGCGCAATTTCCCTTTGGCCGCTGTCTGATGCACGCCGAAACCGATGCGCTGCATTTCGACTGTCAGGCCGACGATGCCGAGGCCGCCGCGCGCATCCGTTTCGTCCTCGACGATCATCTGGTGCGTTTCGCCCGCAAGGAGGGCCTGGCGGTCATCTGGAGCGAAGAGGCCAGCGATGAGAGCTAGCGTTGCCCTGTTCGTCCTGGCGCTGTGCGCGTCGCTTGGTGTAGCCGCCGAAAGCTGGCAGCCGGCGACGCTGGTGCAGGCCGAGATGCGCGAGCTGCATTCGCGGCACACCGGGCGCAGCTATCGACTGTATCTGTCGAAACCACAAGGTGAGGCGCCACCGCAGGGTTACCCGGTGGTCTATGTGCTCGATGCCGAGCTGTTCTTCCCGCTGCTGGCGCAGCAGGCGCTGATGTATACGCCGCACGCGGCGCGTGACGGGCGCGAGGCGGTGCTGGTGGTTGGCATCGGCTATCCGGGGGATGCGCCTTTCGACATTCCGGCGCGGGCCGAGGACTACACGCCGCCAGCGCCGAACCTCGGCGATAGCCATGCCCGCGAGGGCGGCGCCGAACGGTTTCTGGACTTTATCGAGGGTGAGGTCAAACCCTTGGTGGCGTCACGCTACAGGGTCGATACACGGCGCCAGACCCTGTTCGGCCACTCCTACGGCGGCCTGTTCACGCTCTACACCTTGCTGTCACGGCCACAGGCGTTCCAGCGCTACGTTGCTGCCAGCCCGTTGTTGTGGTGGCACCGGCGCTACGCCTTCGATCTGTTGGAGACCTTCGCCAGTCAGGAGCCGCGTCCAAACGTTCGCCTGATGCTCAGTGTCGGTGCGGCCGAGCAGCCGGCGGCCGATGTGCCGCTGCTGGAAGTGCGACAAAAACACCTGGCCGAGCGGCGCATGGTCGATAACACTCGGGAATTTCAGCAGCGCCTCGGCGTGCTGGGCGTGAATGCGCAATTGCTGCTGACGCCTGGCGAGGATCACGCCGGCAACGCCTTCGTCAGCAGCCTGCAGGTGCTGGATTTCGCGCTGCAGCGCTAGGGCGGGTGATGGCGGGTTTCACCCGTCCTACGGCACTCCCGAATCAACGCACGCTCAATGTCAGCCGGGTGGGCATTAGCCCACACTGACTGCGTTGGAGGGCTGAAACGGATCGCCGCCCGGCCCACCCTACGAGCTATCCCTCCGGTAGGGTGCGCCGCGCCCACCGCCTGATCAGCGCACGCTCAACGTCAGGTCGATGCGCTTAAGCCACTCGGCCTCGGCTTCGAAATCCGCCTGGGTCAACGGGTTAGCTGCCAGCCAGCCTTCGGGGAAGACGATTTCCAGGCTGTTGTCGCCGACTTTGAACTGCACCTCGGGCATGCTCTGCGTGCCGCGAATATGGTGAAAGAGGATGGCGAAGCGCAGCAGCACGCACAGGCGCATCAGCTTGATGCCTTCCTCGCCGAAATCGGCGAACTTGTCCTTGGGAATGTTGCGCCGGTGGCCACGCACCAGCAGGGCGAGCATCTGCTGATCCTGGCGGGAGAAACCGGCCAGGTCCGAGTGCTCGATCAGGTAGGCACCGTGCTTGTGATACTGATAGTGAGCGATATCCAGGCCCACCTCGTGCACCTTGGCGCCCCAGCTCAACAGCTCGCGGTGCCAGACATCGGTCAGCCCCCAGTCGCTGGCGACCTTGTCCAGTGCCGACAGCGCCTTGGCCTCGACCCGGGCGGCCTGGTCGGTATCGACGTGGTAGCGCTCCATGAACGCCGCCAGCGTGCGTTCGCGGACGTCTTCATGCTGATGACGGCCGAGCAGATCGTACAGCACGCCTTCACGCAGAGCACCTTCGGAGTGGCTCATGCGCTGGATGTCGCAGGCATCGAAGATGGCTTCGAGAATCGCCAGGCCGGCGGGGAAGATACCGCGGCGATCCGGCTTGATGCCGTCGAGGTCGATCTTCTCCACCTCGCCGAGTTTGAACAGCTTGCGCTTGAGCCAGGCCAGGCCCTCGACCGTCACCTCGCCATTGCCCAGGCCGGCGGCCTTGGTCGCCAGACCGATGGCCTTGATGGTGCCGGAGGCGCCGACGGCGTCTTCCCAGCCGAGACGGCGCAAGCCCTGCTCGATGCCCATCAGTTCCAGGCGCGCGGCGGTGTAGGCCTGGGCGTAGCGCGCCGGGGTGATCTTGCCGTCCTTGAAATAACGCTGGGTGAAGCTGACGCAGCCCATTTGCAAGCTCTCGCGCAGCAGTGGCTCGAAACGCTGGCCGATGATGAACTCGGTACTGCCGCCGCCAATGTCGGCGACCAAACGCTTGCCGGGTGTGTCGGCGATGCTGTGGGAGACGCCGAGGTAGATCAGGCGAGCTTCTTCGCGACCGGAAATCACCTCGACCTGGTGACCGAGAATCTCCTCGGCGCGGCGGATGAACACTGCGCGGTTGCGCGCCTCACGCAGGGCATTGGTGCCGACGATGCGTACAGCGCCTTCCGGCAGTGTGTTGGTGAATTGGGCGAAACGACGCAGGCAATCCAGGCCGCGCTGCATCGCCTCTTCGCTGAGCTGGCGCTCGTCGTCCAGGCCCGCTGCCAGCTGGACCTTGTCGCCGAGGCGCTCGAGGATGCGGATTTCATGATTGTCGGCCTTGGCCAGCACCATATGGAAGCTGTTCGAGCCCAGGTCGATGGCGGCGATCAGGGGAAAACTCTCGGCAGGGGCTTGGGGCATGATTGCGGCATCTCGTTCGATTTCCGCGCATCCTGCCACGACTGAGCGCATGAGCCAACGCATTCGGATGTCGCATGAAACTGGTCTAGACCTGTGGTTATCGCAGGTTCAGCACGCTCAGCGGCTGTTTTAGAAGCTGCTCGTCGCAGTTGTGACCCTCGCCGCCGCGGTCCACCACCAGGAAGCGTCCAGGGTGTTGCAGCCAGAGTAACGGATGATGCCAGGTACCGCGCGCGTAGTTCACGCCCTGATCCGGCCACTGATGAAGGCGCGGATCTTCGACTCGTCCAGTTCGCCAGGCGGGGCGACGACGATCATCATGTGCCCGCCATCCACCGGGTAGAACGCCTGGCTGCCCAGCGGATGGCGTTCGAGCATGGTAAGGGTGATGGGCGCGTGCCAGGCCTTGCCTTCGAACAGGTTGACCAGGGTACGTGACGCTTCACCGGCCAACTCCACCTGAACCAGGTCGTGGTAGCGGGTGGTGGTGCCGGCGTTGATCGGGAAGGCCTGCGCTCCGGCCGCTTCGATCACATCACCGAAAGGCGCGAAGGCTTCGCGGGTCAGCGGCTCGATGCGCGATGGCAGCGGGGTCGGTGCGTTCACAGGTTCACCGAACCGATGAAGTGGCGTAGCTCTTCGGTCTGCGGCGCGGCGAACAGCGCCTTGGGATCACCGATCTCGTGCACCTTGCCATGGTGCATGAACACCAGGTTGTTACCCACTTCGCGGGCGAAGCGCATCTCGTGGGTGACCATGATCAGGGTCATGCCCTCGCTGGCCAGTTGCTTGACCACTGCCAGCACCTCGTTGACCAGCTCCGGGTCGAGCGCCGAGGTGATCTCGTCGCACAGCAACACCTTGGGCGACATGGCCAGGGCGCGGGCGATCGCCACGCGCTGCTGCTGGCCGCCGGACAGGCGCTCGGGGTAGGCGTCGAACTTCTCCGCCAGGCCGACGCGTTCGAGCATTTGGCGGGCGGTTTTTTCGGCTTCGGCGCGTGAGGTTTTCTTCACCACCTGTGGCGCCAGCATGACGTTCTCGCCAACGGTCAGGTGCGGGAACAGGTTGAACTGCTGGAACACCATGCCGACCTTCTGCCGCAGGCTACGCAGATCGGCGCGGGCGGCGTCGAGGTATTCGCCGTCGACTTCGATCACGCCGTCGTTGATCGACTCCAGGCCGTTGAGGGTGCGCAGGAAGGTGCTCTTGCCCGAGCCGCTGCGGCCGATGATGGCGACTACTTCGCCTTCCTCGACCTTGAGGTCGATGCCTTTAAGCACGTGATTGTCGCCGTAGTACTTGTGCAGGGCGACGACATTAAGCAGCGACATTCAGCCTCCTTTCCAGGCGATAGGCAGCGAGTGAGAGCGGGTAGCAGAGCAGGAAGTAGCCGAGGGCGACGAAGGCGTAGACCATGAACGGCTCGAAGGTAGCGTTGGCCAGCATGCTGCCGGTCTTGGTCAGCTCGGTGAAACCGATGATCGAGGTCACCGCGGTACCCTTGCGAGCTGCGTGCGGGCGATTTCGAGCAAGCCAACCGTCTGGATTTCGAATTTCACCAGCGTATTCTCGTTGCCAGCGGCAATCAGGCAATGTGTGCCCTGGTGACGTCCAGCGCGGAGATCTTTCTGGAAAGTCAAAAGCTGCCGTTCATCCGTCCGGAGCGGGCGCAGGAAACCTGGCAGGAGCATCGCAAGATTCTCAAGTCACTGGCTCGGCATGCCGCCGGGCCGGCACAGAAGGCCATGCAGCAGCATATTCGCGCGGCTGCGCTGCGTACCGGCATCGCCTTCATCACCTTGGGTGATTGAAACTATTGAGTGGCTCAATCGCCAGTGCCTTTCGGTGTCACGCAAGCCGGGCTATGATGGCGCCACTTTTTGGTTGCCTGCCATCCTTGGCAGTAACCCTTCGGGCCGTCGCAAGCGACGTCAAAAATTCCTCCCGGCAATTTTTTGCTTCCGAATACACGGAGACTCCTCATGAGCGAATTCATCACCAACGTCAGCGACGCCAGCTTTGACCAGGACGTCATCCAGGCTGAAGGTCCGGTTCTGGTCGACTATTGGGCTGAGTGGTGCGGCCCGTGCAAGATGATTGCCCCGGTGCTCGACGAGATCGCCAAGGAATACCAGGGCAAGCTGAAGATCTGCAAACTGAACATCGACGAGAACCAGGAAACCCCGCCGAAGTACGGCGTGCGCGGTATCCCGACCCTGATGCTGTTCAAGAACGGCAACGTCGAAGCGACCAAGGTCGGCGCGCTGTCCAAGTCGCAGCTGGCTGCTTTCCTCGACAGCAACATCTGAGGCAAGTCGCTCTGGAAGAGGCCCCGCAATTGGCGGGGTTTTTTCGTTTTCGGGACTAGACGCTGTTTTTTCACGGTGTTAAATTCGATTCCGCTGCATCCTCCATGCAGCTCTCTGCACGCCGTCGCCGATTCATTCCTATACGAATTCGTTCGCGATCCTGTCGCCTTCTCTGCGGCGCGGCCTCTCAAGCTAACAGCTTTCTTCTCCTCTCGATGATCACGTCATTCCTATGAATCTGACCGAACTCAAGCAAAAGCCGATTGCCGAACTGCTGGACATGGCCGAACAGATGGGCCTGGAAAACATGGCTCGTTCGCGCAAGCAGGACATCATCTTCGCCCTGCTGAAAAAGCATGCCAAAGGCGGCGAGGAAATTTCCGGTGACGGCGTGCTGGAGATCCTCCAGGACGGTTTCGGCTTTCTGCGCAGTGCCGACTCTTCCTACCTGGCCGGCCCTGACGACATCTACGTCTCGCCCAGCCAGATCCGCCGTTTCAACCTGCGTACCGGTGACACCATCGTCGGCAAGATCCGTCCGCCGAAGGAAGGCGAGCGTTACTTCGCTCTGCTCAAGGTCGACAGCATCAACTTCGACCGCCCGGAAAACGCCAAGAACAAGATCCTGTTCGAGAACCTGACGCCGCTGTTCCCGAATCAGCGCCTGACCATGGAAGCCGGCAACGGCTCCACCGAGGACATCACCGGTCGTGTGATCGACCTCTGCGCGCCGATTGGCAAGGGCCAGCGCGGCCTGATCGTCGCTCCGCCGAAAGCGGGCAAGACCATCATGCTGCAGAACATCGCCTCGAACATCACCCGCAACAACCCCGAGTGCCACCTGATCGTTCTGCTGATCGACGAGCGCCCGGAAGAAGTGACCGAGATGCAGCGCACCGTGCGCGGCGAAGTGGTCGCCTCGACCTTCGACGAGCCGCCGACCCGCCACGTGCAGGTCGCCGAAATGGTGATCGAGAAGGCCAAACGCCTGGTCGAGCACAAGAAGGACGTGGTCATCCTGCTCGACTCCATCACCCGCCTGGCGCGTGCCTACAACACCGTGATTCCGAGCTCCGGCAAGGTACTCACCGGTGGTGTCGACGCCCACGCCCTGGAGAAGCCGAAGCGCTTCTTCGGCGCCGCGCGTAACATCGAAGAAGGCGGCTCGCTGACCATCATCGCCACCGCGCTGGTTGAAACCGGCTCGAAGATGGACGAAGTGATCTACGAGGAATTCAAGGGCACCGGCAACATGGAGCTGATCCTCGATCGCCGTGTTTCCGAGAAGCGTGTGTTCCCGGCCATCAACATCAACAAGTCGGGCACTCGTCGTGAAGAGCTGCTGACCGGTGAGGAAGAGCTGTCGCGCATGTGGATTCTGCGCAAGCTGCTGCACCCGATGGACGAGATTGCCGCCATCGAGTTCCTGATCGACAAGCTCAAGGCGACCAAGACTAACGATGAGTTCTTCTTGTCGATGAAGCGCAAATAAGCGGTTCATGTCTTGCCACAAGGCCGGGGAAACCCGGCCTTGTCGTATCTGGAGGCTTTCAAGCCTTCTGAAAGCCCGACTTCGGCGCTAAACTTTGCGGCCGACTCTTGCCTGTCCGACACGAGGCTCCTGCATGCAGTATCGCGACCTGCGCGACTTCATCCGTGAACTGGAAAAGCGCGGCGAACTCAAGCGCATCCAGACCCCGGTATCGCCCGTTCTGGAAATGACCGAAATCTGTGACCGCACCCTGCGCAAGGGCGGCCCGGCGTTGCTGTTCGAAAACCCCGCGGGCTTCGACGTGCCGGTGCTCGGCAACCTGTTCGGTACGCCCAAGCGCGTGGCGCTGGGCATGGGCGCCGAGGATGTCTCCGAGCTGCGCGAAATCGGCAAGCTGCTGGCCTTTCTCAAGGAGCCGGAGCCGCCGAAAGGCCTCAAAGATGCCTGGAGCAAGCTGCCGATCTTCAAGAAGGTCATCAGCATGGCGCCCAAGGTGGTCAAGGATGCGCCTTGCCATGAAGTGATCGAGGAAGGCGATGACGTCGACCTCGGCAAACTGCCGATCCAGCACTGCTGGCCGGGTGACGTGGCGCCGCTGATCACCTGGGGCCTGACCATCACCAAGGGCCCGAACAAGGAACGGCAGAACCTCGGTATCTACCGCCAGCAGGTGATCGGTCGCAACAAGGTGATCATGCGCTGGCTCAGCCATCGCGGCGGCGCGCTGGATTACCGCGACTGGTGCCAGAAGCATCCGGACAAGCCTTACCCGGTCTGCGTTGCGCTTGGCGCGGATCCGGCGACCATCCTCGGCGCTGTGACGCCAGTGCCCGATACCCTCTCCGAATACGCCTTCGCAGGGCTCATGCGTGGTCATCGTACCGAGCTGATCAAGGCGGTTGGCAGCGACCTGCAGGTGCCGGCCAGCGCCGAAATCGTCCTCGAAGGCGTGATCCATCCGGGCGAGACCGCGCCGGAAGGCCCCTACGGCGACCACACCGGCTACTACAACGAAGTGGACACCTTCCCGGTGTTCACCGTCGAGCGCATCACCCGTCGCCGCGATCCGATCTACCACAGCACCTACACCGGCCGGCCGCCAGATGAGCCGGCGATCCTCGGCGTGGCGCTGAACGAGGTGTTCGTGCCGATCCTGCAGAAGCAGTTCCCCGAGATCACCGACTTCTACCTGCCGCCGGAAGGCTGTTCCTACCGCATGGCGGTGGTGACCATGAAGAAACAGTACCCGGGCCACGCCAAGCGCGTAATGCTCGGTGTGTGGTCGTTCCTGCGACAGTTCATGTACACCAAGTTCGTTATCGTCACCGACGACGATATCAACGCACGGGACTGGAATGACGTGATCTGGGCGATTACCACGCGCATGGACCCCAAGCGCGACACGGTGATGATCGACAACACGCCGATCGACTATCTCGACTTCGCCTCGCCGATCTCCGGCCTGGGTTCAAAGATGGGCCTGGACGCCACCCACAAGTGGCCCGGTGAAACCACTCGCGAGTGGGGCCGCGCCATCGAGAAGGATCCGGCCGTGGTGGCGCGTGTAGACGCGCTGTGGAGCGAGCTGGGAATAGATTGATGAACGTCACCCTGCAACCCTCCGGCGTCACTCTCGCGCTGCAGCCGGGCGAACGCATTCTCGATGGCGCCCGGCGCCTGGGCTATGACTGCCCGCAGAGCTGCCGTAACGGCAACTGCCATATATGTGCTGCCTTGCTGGTGGAGGGGCGTGTGCGGCAGAACGGCGTGGAGCTGGATCATGGCGAGCTGTTCACCTGCCTCGCCGAACCGCTGGAAGACTGTGTGCTGCACTGGGATGGCGTGCTGGCGCCGGGCGAGCTGCCGGTACGCGAGCTGAGTTGCCAGCTGATCGAATGCCAGGAAGTTGGCGGCGACGTGTTCCGCGTACGCTTGCGTACCCCGGCCGGCAAAGCGCCGCGTTATCACGCCGGGCAGTACCTGCTGTTGCAGCGCCCGGATAGCGAGATGGCGGCCTTTTCCCTGGCCTCTGCGCCGCATGCCGGGCGTGAGCTGGAACTGCATATCCTCGCGCGCGAGGACAGCAGCATTGCCCTGCTGGAGCATCTGCGCAGCACCGGCATGGCTCGCGTGCAGATGCCTTATGGTGATACCCACCTTGCCGATCTGCCCGATGGACCGCTGGTGTTGATCGCCGCGGGCACCGGTATGGGCCAGATGCACAGCCTGATCGAGCATTGCCGCGCCGCTGGTTTCCCCCACCCGGTACACCTGTACTGGGGCGCGCGGCGACCCGAGGATTTCTACGAGCTGCCGCACTGGGCCGAGTGGCAGCAACTGGACAATCTGCACCTGCATCAGGTGGTCAGCGACCAGTGTGGCTGGCAAGGCCGCTGCGGCCTGCTGCACGAAGCGGTGCGCGAAGACTTCCCCGACCTCAAGGCTTTGCACGTCTACGCCAGCGGCTCACCGGCGATGGTCTACGCCACCCTCGATGCACTGGTCGAAGCCGGTATGGACGCCCACCAGATGCGCGCCGACGTGTTTGCCTACGCGCCGCGCTCATAAGTGTAGGGCGGGTGCAACCCGCCACTGATTGATTCGGCGGGTTGCACCCGCCCTACGCACTTCAGCGAACGGTCACCACCACCTTGCCCACGGCCTTGCGCTGGCTGAGGGTAGCGATGGCTTCTCCGCCGCGCTCAAGCGGGAAGGTCTGCGACACCAGCGGCTTGAGCTTGCCTTCGGCATGCCAGGCGAACAGCTGCTGGAAGTTCGCGGCATTGTCCTGCGGCTGGCGCTGGGCGAAGGAGCCCCAGAATACGCCGACCAGGGAGGCGCCCTTAAGCAGTGGCAGGTTGGCCGGCAGGGCCGGGATGCCGCCGCCGGCGGCAAAGCCCACCACCAGGAAGCGACCGTTCCAGCCGATGCTGCGAAAGGCTTCCTCGAACAGCGTGCCGCCTACCGGGTCGTAGATCACGTCCACGCCCTGGCCGTCGGTGAGTTTCTTCACCTCGTCCTTGAGGCTTTGTTCGCTGTAGTTGATCAGGTCGTCGGCGCCGGCCTTGCGCGCCACTTCCAGTTTCTCGGCGCTGCTCGCTGCTGCAATCACTTTCGCGCCCATGGCCTTGCCGATTTCCACCGCTGCCAGGCCAACGCCGCCGGAGGCGCCGAGCACCAGCAGGGTTTCACCCGGTTGCAGGTTGGCGCGTTGCTTGAGGGCATGCATGGAGGTGCCGTAGGTCATGCCGAAGGCGGCGGCGGTGGTCAGGTCCATGCTCTTGGGTACTGGCAGCACGTTGTAGGCCGGCACGGCGACTTCTTCGGCGAAGCCGCCCCAGCCAGTCAGCGCCATCACCCGGTCACCAGCGCGCAGATGGCTTACCTTCTCGCCCACGGCCTTGACCACGCCGGCCACCTCTCCGCCCGGGGCGAAGGGGAAGGGCGGCTTGAACTGGTATTTGCCTTCGATGATCAGTGTGTCGGGGAAGTTGACCCCGGCGGCCTGCACCTCGATCAGCACCTCGTTCTTCTTGGGTTCGGGGCTCGGCAGGTCTTCCAGTACCAGGGTGTCGGCAGGGCCGAAGGCTTTGCACAGCAGGGCTTTCATGAAGGTCATTCCTCTTGCAGGGTGCCATGCAGTGTAGAAAGCGCCCGCCGAGGGTCAACGAGCATGCCGATGCCTGATAGGTCGGCATAAGCGTCGGGCTTGGGTGCTGGCGCGGGGATGGCTATGCTAGGCACATCCCCGATGGAGTGCCGAACGTGAAACTGTTGACCGCCCTGTTGCTGAGCCTGTCGATCTGCCTGCCTGCCCTGGCGTCTTCGGATAAGAAGGAAGAAGCCCCGACGACGCTCTACTACAACCTGACGCCAGCGCTGATCGGTAACCTGGCCGATACCGGCAACCGCCTGAAATTCTTCAAGGCCGATGTGTCGTTGCGCGTGACCGGTACCGAGGCGGAGGAGAAGATTAAACAGCATGAGCCGCTGATCCGTCATCAGATGGTGATGCTGTTCTCGGCCCAGACCAGCGAGACCATCAATGCCCCCGATGGCCGTGAGAACCTGCGTCTGGAAGCGTTGAAGAAGGTGCAGGACGCGATCAATGGCGAAGAGGGCAAGCCCATCGTCGAAGACCTGTTTTTCAACAATCTGATCATTCAGTGAACGGCGGCGTAGTCAGTCACGCGTCGACGCTGTGAATGCGTAGGAGCGGCGCCCCGCCGTGAACCGCGGGGCAATGGAAAAGCTTCGCCCCAGGGCGGGGCTCCTACGAAAAGCCAGCTCCGGGTTGTTCAGGCCATCTGTGCCAAGGTCTTGCGAAAACGCGTCAGCGCGGCGACGAAGAACAGCGCGCCGATGCCGGCGATGGCCAGCATGTAGGGCCAGACGATCGCGAACCCCGCGCCGCGATAGAGAATGGCCTGG
This sequence comes from Pseudomonas sp. NY15364, assembly GCF_048068235.1. Classification (NCBI taxonomy): domain Bacteria; kingdom Pseudomonadati; phylum Pseudomonadota; class Gammaproteobacteria; order Pseudomonadales; family Pseudomonadaceae; genus Pseudomonas; species Pseudomonas sp. NY15364. The sequence goes on from NZ_JBLUPX010000001.1 coordinate 252,447, forward strand.
GCCAGCGCGACGAAGTGGGTGGTCGGCGCCGCCAGCATGATCTGCTGTACCAGCTCCGGCATGCTTTCGCGCGGCGTGGTGCCGCCGGAAAGGATCTGCAGCGGCAACAGTACCAGGATGATCAGCAGGCCCAATTGCGGCATCGAGCGCGCCACCGTGCCGAAGAAGATGCCCATCGAGGTAGTGGCGAACAGGTGCAGCGCCGCGCCAACCAGAAACAGCGCAATCGAACCCTCGATCGGCACCTGCAGCCAGCCCTGCACTACCAGCAGCAGTGACAGCGCCGCAGCTGAGAGCACCACCAGCCCCATCGACCAGACCTTGGCCAGCATGATTTCCAGTGGCGTCACCGGCATCACCAGCAGGTGTTCGACGGTGCCGTGCTCGCGTTCGCGAATCAGCGCCGCGCCGGTGAGGATGATCGACAGCATGGTGATCTGGTTGATCACCTCCATCACCGAGCCGAACCAGGCGCGCGTCAGGTTGGGGTTGAACTCTATGCGTGCCACCAGTTCGGCTGGCTGCTGCAGCTCGCCCCGGTAGCGGCGGACGAACTCGGCCACCTCGCTGGCGCCGATATTCTGGATGTAGCCGGCACCGGTGAAGGCCATGCTGACCTGGGTGGCATCGACGTTGAGCTGGATTGCCGGGCTCCGACCGGCGAGCACGTCGCGCTGGAAGTTCGGCGGAATGTTCAGGGTGAAGGTGTAGCGCCCGGCATCCATGCCGCGATCCATCTCGTTCAGGTCGATACGTTGCGGGGTACGGAAGTAGGGCGCCTGGAAGGCCTGGATCAGCCGTTCGGAGAGTTGCGACTGGTCTTCGTCGACCACGGCGATGGCGGCGTTGTGCAGGCTCTCCGGCATGCTGGTTGCGGCCGAGTAGATGCCCATGCTGAAGGCCCAGATGATCAGCAGTACCAGCGCCAGGTCATGCTGCAGGCTGCGCAGCTCCTTGATGCCGAGGTGGAGGATATTGGCCAGGCGTTCCATCACTCCTCCTGTTTGCGCAGCAGGCTAGCGCTGAGCAGCGTCAGCAGAGGGATGGTCAGGGCCAGAGCGGTGAAGTAGCCGGTCAGGTCCTGCAGCTCCAGCGCCTTGGAGAAGATGCCGCGGCTGATCACCAGAAACTGCGAGGTCGGGTAGAGCTGGCCGATCAGCGCGCCCGCGCCTTCCAGCGAGGCCACCGGGTAGATCAGCCCGGAAAACTGGATGGCCGGCAGCAGGGTGACGATGGCGGTTCCGAATACGGCGGCGATCTGACTGTTGGTGAAGGTCGACATGAGCAGGCCGAGTCCGGTGGCGCAGGCCAGATAGAGCAGGGCGCCGGCCAGCAGAGTCAGCGGGTTGCCCTTGAGCGGGACGTCGAACACCGTGACTGCCAGCAGCATCAGCAGGATGAAGTTGAACAAGCCCAGGGCGATGTAGGGCAGTTGTTTACCGAGCAGGAATTCCAGGCGGGTGACCGGGGTAACGTAGAGATTGATGATCGAGCCCAGCTCCTTCTCGCGCACCACACCCAGCGCCGTGAGCATCGCCGGGATCAGCATCAGCAGCAGCGGGATCACCGCCGGCACCATGGCCTTGAGGCTTTCCACGTCCGGGTTGTAGCGGTAGCGCACTTCCAGTTCGGCGGCGCTGGCTGCCTGCGGCTGGGGTGAGCGGCGCGCCAGCTCTGCCAGGTAGTGCTGATGCAGGCCGGTGACGTAGCCCTTGATGGTTTCGGCGCGGGTCGGCATGGCGCCGTCGATCCACATGCCGATCTGCGGATTGTCGCCGCGCTTGAGATCGCGACCGAAGTGCGGCGGAATCTCCACGGCGAGGCTGATATCGCCATTGCGCAGGCGCCGTTCCAACTCGTCGTAGTCGGAGAGCGGCGCCTTCTCCAGGAAGTAGCGCGAGCCGGACAGGTTCAGGTGGTATTCCTGGCTGGTGGTGGTCTGGTCGCGATCGAGCACGGCGAAGGTCAGGTCTTCGACGTCGAGGCTGATGCCATAGCCGATGATGAACAGCAGCAGCACGGTGCCGAGCAGCGCCATGCCGCCACGAATCGGGTCGCGGCGCAGCTCCAGCGCTTCGCGGCGGGCATAGCTGAGCAGGCGGCGCAGGCTGAAGCGTTGACGCTGTTGTGGCGGCGCCTGTTCCAGCGGCGGCGCCTCGCTGACCGCTTGCTCGCCAACCGCCTCCTGCAGGTAGGCGATGAAGGTGGCTTCCAGGTTGTCCAGGCCGCGTTTGTCCATCAGACCCTGCGGCGTGTCGCTGTCGAGCACGCGGCCGGCGTGCATCAGCGAGATTCGGTCGCAGCGCTGCGCCTCGTTCATGAAGTGGGTGGAGATGAAGATGGTCACGCCGTCCTGGCGCGACAGGTCGAGCATCAGTTGCCAGAAACCGTCACGCGCCACCGGGTCGACGCCTGAGGTGGGCTCGTCGAGGATCAGGATTTCCGGCTTGTGAATCACCGCCACGGCCAGCGACAGGCGCTGGCGGATGCCCAATGGCAGGCGCTCGGGGAGCATGTCCATGACTTCGCCGAGGTCGAAGCGTGCGGCCATCTGCGCCACGCGTGGCTCGATCTCCTCGGCGGGTACGTGAAAGAGTTGCGCGTGCAGCACCAGGTTCTGCCGCACCGTCAGTTCGCCATACAGGGAGAACGCCTGGGACATGTAGCCGACCCTCTTGCGCGTGGCCATGTCGCGCGGGTCGACCGCCTGGCCGAACAGCAGCGCCTCGCCCTCGCTGGCCGGTAGCAGGCCGGTGAGCATCTTCATGGTGGTGCTCTTGCCGCAGCCGTTGGAGCCGAGAAAACCAAAGATTTCGCCCCGGCGGATGCGAAACGACACCGAGTCGACGGCGACGAAATCACCGAAGCGCATGGTCAGGCCCTTGGCTTCGATGGCGATCTCTTGGCTGTCTTGCAGGGGGGGAATGAGCACCTGCTGATGGCCGCGGCGGCGTTCCTCGGGCAGCAAGGCGATAAAGGCCTGTTCCAGGCTGGCGCTGTTGGTGCGTACGCGCAGTTCCGCCGGGCTGCCTTCGGCCAGCACGCGTCCGGCATCCATCGCCACCAGGTGGTCGAAGCGCTCGGCTTCCTCCATATAGGCCGTGGCCACCAGCACGCTCATCTGCGGACGCTGTGCGCGAATGCGCGCGATCAGTTCCCAGAACTGGTTGCGCGACAGCGGGTCGACGCCGGTGGTTGGCTCGTCGAGGATCAGCAGGTCGGGGTCGTGGATCAGCGCGCAGCACAGCCCCAGCTTCTGCTTCATGCCGCCCGACAGCTTACCCGCCGGACGCTCGCGGAAGGCCGACATACCGGTGCTGCGCAGCAGGTCTTCGATGCGTCGCTCGCGCTCGGCAGCGTCCTGACCGAACAGGCGGCCAAAGAAATCCAGGTTCTCGAACACCGACAGCGTCGGGTAGAGGTTCTTGCCCAGACCCTGCGGCATGTAGGCGATATGCGGGCAGACATTGCGCCGATGACGGGCATCGGCCATGTCGCCGTCGAGCACTTCGACGCGGCCGTCCTGAATCTTGCGCGCCCCGGCGATCAGCGCCAGCAAGCTGGACTTGCCGACGCCGTCGGGGCCGATCAGGCCGACCATGCAGCGGGCCGGCAGTGCCAGCTCGACCTGTTGCAGCGCGTGGGTCTGGCCGTAGCGCAGGCCGACGCCGCTCAGGCGTGCGACCGCCGCGTTCATTGCGGAACCTTGATCGCCAGATGCGCGGGCCACTCGGCGTCAGGGTCGAGGCGCAGGTAGGCCATGCCCGGTACGCCGGTCTTGACCTGCTGCAGGTGCCTGCTCAGCAACTCGGGATCGAGGCGCGCCTTGACCCGGAACATCAGTTTCTCGCGCTCGTTGGCGGTTTCCACGCTCTTCGGGGTGAACTGGGCGACGCTGGCGACATAGCTGACCCTGGCCGGGATCACGTACTGCGGTACGGCATCGATCACCAGGCGTACCTCGCTGCCGAGGGCGACGCGACCGGCCTGACGTTCGGGCAGGAAGAAGGTCATGTAGACGTCGGTGAGGTCCACCAGGTTGAGCAGCTTGCCGCCGGCACCCAGCACTTCACCGGGTTGGCTCACGCGGTATTGCACGCGACCGGCGCGAGGCGCCTTGAGCAGGCTGTCATCGATGTCCACCTGCAGGCGCTCGACGCTGGCTCGGGCCGCCTCGGTCGCCGATTGCGCTTCGATGGCCTGCGATTGCGCGGCGGCGATACCGGCCTCGGCCGAGCTTACCTGGGCGCGCGCGGCGGCCAGCGCGGCTTCGGCGCTTTGCAGGCGGGCCAGATCGTCATCCAACGTCTGCTGAGGCAGGGCGTTGCGCTTGACCAGGGTGGCGCTGCGCGCGTGACGTTTGCGCGCGGCATCCAGTTCGGCCTGGCGCTGGCGCACCACGGCTTCGGCGGCCAGCTTCTCGCTTTGGCGCAGGCTGATCTGGCTGGCGGCGGTGGTCTGGCCATTCTCGGCCTGGCGCAATTGGGCGCGGGCCTGCGCCAGTTGGGCTTCGAGCACCTGGGTGTCCATGCGCGCGAGAACCTGGCCTGGCTCGACGAAGTCACCTTCATCGACCTCGATGCTGGCAACGCGCCCGGCGAGCTTGGTGGCCACATCCACTTCGGTGGCCTCGATGCGTCCGTTGCCGCTGGCGAAGCCCTCGCCCAGGCCGTTCGGGCGCAGCTGCCACCAGGCTGTGGCAGCCAGTACGGCGACGGCGGCAGCGAGCAGAACGGCCTGGCGAGATTTGACGTTGATCATTTCGGCTTCCCTGTTGAACCCCGGTTGCGGGGTTTTCACGACCTGTCGATTGTCTGTCGAATGCGCATTAGGTGGCTTGATGCAGGTCAAGCACGGGCGGCTGCCACAGGCAGGTGCGGTCACGCCCTTCATGTTTGGCATGGTACAGCGCCTGATCGCCCTGGGCGAGCAATTCGCCTGGCTGTTCGTCAATCACTGGATCCACTACGGTGATGCCGATACTCAGGGTCAAGCGCCCCAGCGGACTGCTCGGGTGCTTGATATCCAGGCTGGCAACCGCCGCATGGATGCGTGCGGCGACCTGCTCGGCACCCTCCTGATTGGTGTTGGCGAGAATGATCGCGAACTCCTCGCCACCGTAGCGGCAGGCCGTATCGCCTTCGCGTTGCAGGCTGTCGCGCAGGGCTGCACTGACTCTGCGTAGGGCGTCGTCACCGGCGAGGTGGCCGAGTGCATCGTTGTAGGCCTTGAAGTGGTCGATATCCAGCATCAACAGCGCCAGGGGCGCGTCGAGGCGGCGCAGGCGGCGCCATTCGGCCAGCAGTTGCTGGTCGAAGTGGCGGCGGTTGTACAGGCCGGTCAGGCCGTCGAGTTGCGACAGGCGTTGCAGTTGCGCTTCCAGTTGCAGGCGCTCGCTGTTGTCGCGGGAAACGGCGATCAGATATTCGTGATCATGCAGTTGCACCAGCTGGGTGTTGATCTCGGCCGGTTGCCGGTTGCCGGCTGCCGTCGCGGCGAATCAGTTCGCGCTGGAAAATCCGCGAGAGGTTGTTGCTTTGCGCCTGGCGCGCCTGTTCCAGCCAGCTGTGAAAGCCTGGCAGGAGCCTCTCTGGATCATCGCGCAGTAGCTCGGCGAACTGTTCGGGGCGGTAGCCGAGCGTGGCGTAGGTGGCCTGATTCATGTGCAGCAGCTCGCGGGTACTGCTGTCGAAGATGAACAGTCCGTCATGGCTGGAGTCGGTCAGGTCCAGTACCAGTTGTAGCCGCTCGCGGTTCTCGCGCAGGCGTTGCTCGGTTTCTTCACGGCGTTCGGCTTCCAGTTTGAAGCGACGATTGGCCTGCTGCAGGGCATGGGCTCGGCGGCTGTTCTCCAGCGCCAGAGCCAGGGCGGCAACCAGCAGCAGGCTGATGGTCAGGCTGGCGCCGAGCACGACGTCGGGCAGCGGCGAGTCCAGTTGATCGAGCAGTTGTTCAGTGGGGCTCAGGCGCAGGCTGAAGCCCTGATTGTTGAGCAGGCTCAGGTGCAGTTGCAGGCTGTGCTGCGTCTCGGAATCTACTGCTCCATGACGAAACAGGCTGTGGCCGTTCTCAAGCAATTCGAGGTTGAAGGCTTGGCGGTCGATCTGGGTGAGTAGCTGCAGCATCAGCGGCTCGACCCGAAATACGCCCTGCAGGAAACCGTCGAACACCTTGCTGCCATTCAGCTCGCGGTACAGCGGTGTATAGAGAACAAAACCGCGTCCGCCCTGGACCAGATCGAAGCTGTTGGAGAAGCGTTGTTCACCGCTCTCGCGAGCTTCCATCGCCAATGGGTAATTGGGGTGCTCAGGGTGCAGGCGAAAATTCAGCGCCGCTTCGTTGCCGGCTACTGGCAGCAGCCAGCGCATATGCAGGTCGGGGCCAACCCATTGGATCGACTGGTAGGCAGGAAAGCCGCGTAGGGCAAGCTCCACCTCTTCGTCCCAGCTGGCGCGTGGCAGGCGGCCGAGGCTGTTCCACAAGCGGGCGATGCGTTCGAGGCTGGCCACTTCCAGGTGCAGCGTGCTTTCCAGCTGCCGTGCCAGGCTGCGTGCCTGGTAGCCGACTCGCTCGTCGATGCGTTGTAGTTGCGCAGATTCGATCTGGCGCCATAGCAATACGCTGGCGCTGCTCAGCACCAATAAGAGAAGCGCCAGCGCGAGGCGCGCTGGCCAGGCGGAGGATGCTGGCATGGATAACTCCTGAAGCGTGCTGTGGTGATAGCACACTGCTGTGGGGGGCTCAACGCATGGCGAGAATCGCCGTCCACTCGGCCTCCGTGACTGGCATCACCGACAGGCGACTGCCGCGTTGTACCAGGGCCAGCTCGGCCAGGAGCGGGTTGTTCTTCAGGTGTTGCAGCGCCAGTACCTCGTCGAAGGCTTCGACGAACTCGACGTCCAGGGCGCTCCAGGGGTTCTTCTCGGCGCTGGCCTTGGGGTCATGGTAGTGGCTGTGTGGGTCCAGCGCGGTTGGGTCCGGATACACCTCGCCGGCAATACGCGCGATGCCGGCGATACCGGGTTGCGGGCAGCTGGAGTGGTAGAAGAAGAACAGGTCGCCCGGTTGCATTGCGCGCATGAAGTTGCGCGCCTGGTAGTTACGCACGCCATCCCAGCGCGTTTTGCCCAGTCGCTGCAGGTCATGGATGGACAATTCATCGGGTTCGGACTTCATCAGCCAATAAGGCATGAACTTTGCTCCTGCAGGTCTGTCGTAAGCGGACGCTCGTTTGAGGGGGATCTCCGACGGCCGGTTGGCGTCGGAAATTGCACAGTGCATGGCACTGAAGGAAAATGCCCGGCTAAACGCTTGGCGCTGTCGTATTGGATAAAACAATAACGCGCGACCAACGCGCGCATTGCCTTGAAGGGGGAGGCAATAAATGAAACGCAAGCCAGATCTTTTGTGGGTTCTCGTCGTACTGTTCAGTCTGGGTGTGGTTACCACGGGTTACACCCAGAGTCTTTGGGAGCGACAGAGCGACGCTCCGATCAATGTAACGCAGCAGCCCTGATTCGCGGGCAGCCAGCGTAAGCGCCGCAGGGAACGCGGTGCCGCATCGCTCAACTCAATACCACGTCCTGTCCGTCACCGTCGCCTGCAGGGGCACGTCCCAGCTGGCCATGGCCAGTTCATCCACCCGCTGACATTCATGTGCCAGACCCAGTAGTGTCGGCATGTGCCAATTTTTGCGCATTCGCAGATAAGCCAGGCTGCGGTCGTAGAAACCGCCGCCCATGCCCAGGCGCCCGCCACGATCATCGAAGCCCACCAGCGGCAGCAGTACCAGATCCAACGCCCACACCTTGCGTTGGCGTTTGGGTTGCGGGCGCGGCTCGAGGATGCGGAAGCGATTGCCCGCCAGTTTCTCGTGCCGACTGACGCGCTGAAACACCATCTTGGTGCGTGGCCAGGCGCTTAGCACTGGCAGATAGGTGTGCTTGCCGCGTTTCTGTGCGGCGGCCAGCAGCGGGCGCGGATCGATCTCGCCGTCATTGGGCAGGTACAGGGCGATATGCCTGGCGCGGCGAAACTGCGGGCTTTGCGCCAGCTGGCGGTATAGGTTGCGTGCGGCCAGACGTTGCTGGCTGCGGCTGAGTGCACGTCGACGCTGACGCAGCACGCGGCGCAGTTGCGGGCGACTGGGAATGCTGGACGTGGTCATGATGTGAGGTTGTGCTGAGGCAGATAGCAGTGCTGAAACGCGCTGCTGGAAAAGATGACTTCCCGGCGTGCCGCTGTCGGTTTAGCCCTTGAACCCGAAAGTTCAAGGTGGAGGTTGCAGGAGGCGTTAAGGCTTTCCGTCAGGCGGACATGCACACCGGCCCCAACTTGCAACCCCCGTGGTTGTGCGTATCGGCTCAGGGACATCACCGACTGGCGCACACCCCAGGAAGTTGCGTCCAGTATACCCCAATGGAGCACTTGAGGGGCAGTCTGCGACGAACAGGCAGGCATGCCGGTGCTCAGGATGTCGAGTCGTCGGTCAGGGCCTGGTCGACGCGATCGAGCAAATCACGCACCTGCTGGCGGGTGGAGTTGGCGTCCTGGTCCAGGCGCTGCTGCTTGTGCAGCAGGTCGTGGGTTATGTTCAGCGCGGCCATGACGGCAACGCGATCAGCGCCGATCACTTTGCCGCTGGTGCGGATCTCGCGCATCTTGCCATCCAGGTAGCGGGCAGCGCTTTCCAGGTTGGCGCGTTCATCCTGCGGGCAGGCGATGCAATATTCTTTGTCCAGAATGTGGACGGTCACGGTTTTCGACTGGGTCATGAGTCCTGCTCCAGGGCTTTGAGGCGCGAAATCATCGATTCGACCTTATGCCGGGCCAATTCGTTCTTTTCGATCAGATGAGCGCGTTCCTCGCGCCAGGCCTGTTCATTCGCCAGCAGGAGTCGGTTGTGAGCCTTTAGCTGCTCGACACGCTGGATCAGCAGCTCCAGCTTGGCGGTCAATGCGTGCAGTTCGGCGTCTTCCATGGGCTCTCGCTATGGGAGGGAATGGCTGGACTATATAGGCCTGTCCCGTTCAGGGCACCTCTAAAAACTACCTGCGTTGTCATCACTGCGTTAAAAACAAGCTCAAAATGTTAATTGCAACTCGTAAAGTCGAACGCGACTCCGACCGTTTTTCGCTCGTTTTTGCCTTGTGCTGACTGCTTCGCCTACGTTTCTAGAAGCGCCCTTCTTGGGTCAAACCACGGTTGGCAGTGATGTGATGCAGATGACGACATCACACCGGCGGCCTCGGATGGTCTTGGCGCGTCTGCCGGTGCTAGGATACGAGGCCTCCATTCTAGAGATTGCGCCGCCTGGCGCCTAGCTATCTATGTCGATTCCAAGTTCTCCCTACGCCGCCTTCGCCGCTCTGTTGAACAGTGCCGGGCATTCCGTTTCTCCTGCCGAACTGCATGGCCTGCTGCTCGGTCGCAGCTGCGCTGGCGCGGGCTTCGAGGCCGATGCCTGGCTGCTCGACGCTGCCGATCTGCTCGGCGGCGAGCCGCAGGATAACGTACGCCAGGCGCTGATCGGCCTGCAGGAGATGGTCAAGGGTGAGCTGTGCAGCGAAGACGTCACCGTGGTGCTGTTGTTGCCGGATGACGAAACCCCGCTGGCGCAGCGCGCAACAGCTCTGGGCCAGTGGTGCCAGGGCTTTCTCGGTGGTTTTGGCCTGACCGTTCGCGACGGTGCGCTGAGCGCCGAAGCCATGGAAGTGTTGCAGGATCTCTCCGCCATCGCCCAGGTGCAGAGCGCCCTGGAAGAATCCGAAGATGGTGAGAGCGACTACATGGAGGTGATGGAATACCTGCGTGTGGCGCCGCTGTTGCTGTTCACCGAGTGCGCCAAGCCTGCGGCACCTGCTGCCAAACCGTCCCTGCACTGATTTTCGTCGGAGCCTGCCTTGATCAGCATCCCCAAGTCCGAATATGCCCGTCGGCGCAAGGCGCTGATGGCGCAGATGGAACCCAACAGCATCGCCATTCTGCCGGCAGCGCCGGTGTATATCCGCAATCGTGACGTCGAGCATGTCTACCGCCAGGACAGCGACTTCCAGTACCTCACCGGTTTCCCCGAGCCGGAGGCGGTGATGGCCCTGATTCCTGGCCGCGAGCACGGTGAATATGTGTTGTTCTGCCGTGAACGCGACCCGGAGCGTGAGTTGTGGGACGGCTTGCGCGCTGGTCAGGACGGCGCGGTTAAGCATTTCGGCGCCGACGATGCTTTCCCCATTGGCGATATCGACGACATTCTCCCGGGGCTGATCGAAGGTCGCGAGCGTGTCTACTACGCCATCGGTAGCAACCAGGAGTTCGATCATCGGCTGATGGAATGGGTCAACCACATCCGCGCCAAGGCTCGCCAGGGCGCCACGCCGCCGAACGAATTCGTTGCCCTCAACCATCTGCTGCACGACATGCGCCTGTACAAGTCGGCCGCCGAGGTCAAGGTGATGAAGGAGGCGGCCGAGATCAGTGCGCGCGCTCACGTGCGTGCGATGCAGGCCAGCCGCGCCGGTCTGTACGAATACCACCTTGAAGCCGAACTGGATTACGAGTTCCGCAAGGGCGGGGCGAAGATGCCGGCCTACGGCAGCATCGTCGCCGCTGGCCGCAATGCCTGCATCCTGCACTATCGCGAAAATGACGCGGCGCTCAAGGACGGCGATCTGGTATTGATCGACGCTGGTTGCGAGATCGACTGCTACGCCAGCGACATTACCCGCACCTTCCCGGTCAGCGGCAAGTTCTCGCCCGAGCAGAAGGCCATCTATGAGCTGGTGCTCAAGGCCAACGAAGAGGCCTTCAAGCACATCGCACCCGGCAAGCACTGGAACGAAGCCCACGAGGCCACCGTGCGCGTGATCACTGCCGGTCTTGTCGAGCTGGGCCTGCTCGAGGGTGACGTCGATGAGCTGATCGCCAGCGAAGCCTACAAACCCTTTTATATGCATCGCGCCGGCCACTGGCTGGGGATGGACGTGCACGATGTTGGCGACTACAAGGTCGGCGGCGAGTGGCGCGTGCTGGAAGTCGGCATGGCGATGACCGTCGAGCCGGGGATCTACATCGCCCCCGACAACGACAAGGTCGCCAAGAAATGGCGCGGCATTGGCGTGCGCATCGAAGACGACGTGGTGGTGACCAAGAAGGGCTGCGAGATTCTCACCAACGGTGTGCCCAAGTCGGTCGCTGAGATCGAGGCGTTGATGGCGGCCGCGCGTAGCGAGGCGGCCTGAGCCTATGTCACGCGTACAGCTGGCGATTATCGGCGGCGGTCTGGTCGGTGCCAGCCTGGCGCTGGCCCTGCAGGAGACGGCGCGTCAGCGTGGCTGGCGCATCGCCCTGATCGAGCCCTTTGCGCCGGGCAGCGAATACCAGCCCAGCTATGACGCGCGTTCTACCGCGCTGTCCTACGGCAGTCGGTTGATCTACGAGCGCCTCGGTCTGTGGCAGAGCATCGCCCAGCGGGCCGAGCCGATTCAGCAGATCCATGTGTCCGACCGCGGCCGCTTCGGCGCCACGCGCCTGCAAGCCATCGAGGAAGGCGTGCCGGCACTCGGCTACGTGGTGGAGAACGCCTGGATCGGCCACTGCCTGTGGCAGGCGCTGGATGTGGGTGTGATCGAATGGCGCTGCCCGGCCGAAGTGGTCGGCATGCAGCGCCTCGACGATGGCTATCGCCTGACCCTGAACGACGAAACCTGCCTTGACTGCGACCTGGCGATTCTTGCCGATGGTGGGCGTTCCGGCCTGCGCGAGCAGCTCGGCATCGGCGTCAGCAGCAAGCCTTACGGGCAGAGTGCGCTGATCGCCAACGTCAGCCCGCTGGAAGCGCATCGTGGGCAGGCTTTCGAGCGCTTCACCGATGACGGCCCGATGGCGCTGCTGCCGTTGAGCGATAACCGCTGTGCACTGGTCTGGACACGCGCCGCGGCTGACGCCGAACGTCTGTTGCGCGCCAGCGAGTCGAGTTTTCTAAGCGAGTTGCAGCAGGCTTTCGGTTATCGCCTGGGCGCCTTGCGCCAGGTGGGTGCACGGCATCTGTATCCGCTGAGCCTGATCGAGGCGCAGGAGCAGGTGCGTCCGCATCTGGTGGTGCTGGGCAACGCCGCGCACAGCCTGCACCCCATCGCTGGCCAGGGCTACAACCTGTCGCTGCGCGATACCCTGGCGTTGGCCGAGGTGCTGATCGACAGCGAGACGCCGCTGGGTGATTTCGCCACCCTGCAGCGTTACCAGCAACGGCAGCAGCTCGATCAACAGATGACCGTCGGCTTCTCCGACCGGGTGACGCGCCTGTTCAGCAACGCACAGCCGCTGCTGACTGCCGGGCGCAACCTGGGTTTGCTCGGCCTCGACCTGCTGCCGCCAGCCAAGCGCTGGTTCGCCCGGCAGGCGATGGGTATGGGAACCCGCAGCCTGTGAGCGCGTTTTATGACCTGCAGGGTGTCTTTCCAGCTACGGCAGAAATGGTCTCGACCTGCTCGCCAGCATTGCGCGCTCCAGCTCTCGTAGGGTGCGCCGTGCGCACCACCCTGCATGCCATGGTGCGCACGGCGCACCCTACGGATTGAGGAAATGGATATGCGCGCGGATCTGATCATCGTCGGTGCCGGTATGGTCGGCAGCACCCTGGCTCTGGCGCTGGAGCACAGCGGTCTGGATATTCTGATCGTCGACGGCAGCCCGCTGAGCGTGTCGCCCTTCGATGCGCAGGCGCCGTTCGAGCCGCGCGTCAGCGCATTGTCGATGGCCACCCAGCGCATTCTCGAGCGCCTGGGCGCCTGGCCAGGCATCGCTGCACGGCGTGCTTGCCCCTATGGCGAGATGCGCGTGTGGGATGGCTCCGGTACCGGCAGCATTCACTTCGCTGCCGCCAGCGTGCATGCCGAGACGCTGGGCCATATCGTCGAGAATCGCGTGGTGCAGGATGCCCTGCTCGAGCGCTTGCACGACAGCCAGATCGGCCTGCTGCCCGGCGCACGCCTGGAGCAACTGCGCCGCAGCGGCGATGAATGGCTTCTGACGCTTACCGATGGCCGTCAGTTGCGCGCACCGTTGCTGGTCGCGGCCGACGGCGCCAACTCCGCGGTGCGCCGCCTGGCCGGTTGCGCGACGCGCGAATGGGATTATCTGCACCACGCCATCGTGACCAGCGTGCGCTGCGAGCGTGCGCACCAGGCCACTGCCTGGCAGCGTTTCACCGATGATGGGCCGCTGGCCTTCCTGCCGCTGGCCGGGCCGGCCGGCGAGCACTGGTGCTCGATCGTCTGGTCCACCGTACCGGTCGAAGCCGAGCGCTTGATGGCGCTGGATGATGAGGCCTTCTGCGCCGAGCTGGGCAAGGCTTTCGAATCCCGTCTGGGCAAGGTGCTGCATGCCGATCGCCGTCTGTGCATCCCGCTGCGTCAACGCCATGCCAAGCGCTACGTGGAGCCGGGGCTGGCGCTGATCGGCGATGCCGCACACACCATCCACCCGCTGGCGGGGCAGGGCGTCAACTTGGGCTTTCTCGATGCGGCGGTGCTGGCCGAGGTGCTGCTGCATGCCGCTATGCGAGGTGAGAACCTCAGTGATGAGCGCGTGCTGAGCCGTTTCGAGCGTCGGCGCATGCCGCACAATTTGGCGATGATGGCGGCGATGGAGGGCTTCCAGCGTCTGTTCCAGGCTGACCCGTTGCCGTTGCGCCTGCTGCGCAACGTTGGCTTTGATCTGGTCGACGGCCAGGCAGAAGCCAAGGCGCTGTTCGTGCGTCAGGCGCTTGGGCTAACGGGCGACTTGCCGGAGCTGGCACGAGTCTGAGCTGACGCAACTTGTAATAACTGCTGTGTGTGGTCTTGCTGTTTACGTTGAGAAGGCAAATAACATTCACTACTATTCAGCCACTTTGTAATCCACAAGAGGCTGGTCCCATGAAGGCTCGCAACGCGCTTCTCGCTGCATTCACGCTCAGCACCCTGGCAACTGCCGTCCAGGCTGCCGATGAAGTGGTGGTCTACTCCGCCCGCATCGATGAGCTGATCAAGCCGGTATTCGATGCCTATACCGAGAAAACCGGGGTCAAGGTGACGTTCATCACCGACAAGGAAGCCCCTCTGATCGCCCGCCTCAAGGCTGAAGGTGCCAACACCCCGGCTGATCTGCTGATCACCGTCGACGCCGGCAACCTCTGGCAGGCCGAGCAGGAAGGCGTGCTGCAGCCGACCAAGTCCGACGTGATCGATGCCAACATCCCCGCTCAGTATCGCTCCAGCACCGACAGCTGGACCGGCCTGTCGCTGCGTGCACGGACCATTTTCTACTCCACCGAGCGCGTCAAGCCGGAAGAGTTGTCCACCTACGAAGCGCTGGCCGACAAGAACTGGGAAGGCCGCCTGTGCCTGCGCACCAGCAAGAAGGTCTACAACCAGTCGCTGACCGCCACCCTGATCGAAGCCCATGGCGCCGAGAAGATCGAAGAAATCGTCAAGGGTTGGGTCAACAACCTGGCGACCGACGTGTTCCCGGATGACACCGCGCTGTTGCAAGCCATCGACGCCGGTCAGTGCGACGTAGGCATCACCAACACCTACTACTATGGCCGTCTGCACAAACAGCAGCCGGATCTGAAGGTCAAGCCGTTCTGGCCGAACCAGAACGACCGTGGCGTGCACGTCAACCTGGCCGGTGCCGGTGTGACCAAGCATGCACCGCATGCCGAACAGGCCAGGAAGCTGCTGGAGTGGATGACCACCGCAGAAGCACAGAGCATCTTCGCCGGTGTTAACCAGGAGTACCCGGCCAACCCGGCGGTGAAACCGTCTGCCGAGGTGGCTTCCTGGGGCACTTTCAAGGCTGATACCGTGGCCACCGAAGTAGCTGGCAAGCGCCAGGCCGAAGCGACCATGCTGATGGATCGTGCTGGCTGGCAGTAAGCGCGTAACGATCATCGACGAGCACAGCGCTGCCGTTATACTGCGACGCCCCGCCTAGCCGGGGCGTCGTCATTTCCGTAGTCGAGGAATCCGCGTGCCGCATCCCGTCCAGCGTCGCTGGTACCCCATCGTCCTTGCCGTCGCCGTTCTGGTGTTGATGCCGCTGTCGGTGCTGCTGCTGAGCTGGCACGACGTGGATCAGCAGATCTGGACGCACCTGTGGCAGACGCAGATGGCACGGCTGATCGGTAATACGCTGACGCTGGTGATCGGTGTCGGTGTAGGGGTGACGCTGCTGGGGGTGAGCCTGGCCTGGCTCACCAGCCTCTGCGAGTTTCCCGGTCGGCGCTGGCTGGACTGGGCGCTGATGCTGCCTTTCGCCATTCCCGCCTACGTGCTGGCATTCGTTTTCGTTGGCCTGCTGGATTTCGCCGGCCCGGTGCAGACGCTGCTGCGCGAATGGTTTGGCAGTGGCTTGCGCCTGCCGCGCGTGCGTTCGACCGGCGGGGTGATCATCGTGTTGGTGCTGGTGTTCTATCCCTACGTCTATCTGCTCGCCCGTGGCGCCTTCCTGGCTCAGGGCAAGGGCTTGATGGAGGCGGCCCGGGTGCTCGGGCAAAGCCCCTGGCAGGCGTTCTGGCGGGTTGCGCTGCCAATGGCGCGCCCGGCCATCGGTGCTGGTCTGGCCCTGGCAATCATGGAGACCCTGGCGGATTTCGGGGCGGTGTCGGTGTTCAACTTCGATACCTTCACCACGGCGATCTACAAGACCTGGTACAGCTTCTACAGCCTTACCAGTGCTACCCAGTTGGCCAGCCTGCTGCTGCTTGCCGTGGCGTTGGTGCTCTACGGCGAGCGTCGTGCCCGCGGCGCCGCACGACCGGCCAACGAGCGGCCGCGCGGCAAGGCGCTGTATCACTTGCACGGCTGGAAGGCCTTCGCGGCCAGCGCCTGGTGCGGACTGGTATTCGCCTGCGCCTTCGTCATCCCGCTGCTGCAACTGCTGGCCTGGTTCTGGCAGCGCGGTCGCTTCGACCTCGATGAGCGCTACGCCGGGCTGATCCTGCATACCCTTTACCTGGGTGGCATGGCGGCGCTGATCACCGTCAGTGTGGCCATGCTGCTGGCCTTCGCCCGCCGCCAGGCGCCGAACCGCGGCGTGCGCTTCGGCGTCGCGCTGGGCAATCTCGGTTATGCCTTGCCGGGTTCGGTGCTGGCGGTGGCGATCATGTTGGCCTTCAGTTTCCTCGATCGTGAACTGGTGATTCCGCTGTCCACGGCACTGGGCGGAGCCGGCAAGCCGCTGCTGATGGGTAGCCTCACGGCGCTGCTGGTGGCCTATCTGATCCGCTTCATGGCCGTGGCGTTCGGGCCGCTGGAAACCAGCCTGGCGCGGATTCGCCCGTCGCTGCCGGAGGCGTCGCGCAGCCTCGGTGTTGGCAGCTTCGGGCTGTTCTTCAGGGTCTATCTGCCGCTGCTGCTACCGGGCACCTTGTCGGCCGCGCTGCTGGTATTCGTCGATGTGCTTAAGGAAATGCCGGCGACTCTGCTGATGCGCCCGTTCGGCTGGGACACCCTGTCTGTACGGGTATTTGAGATGACCAGCGAAGGCGAGTGGGCGCGCGCCTCGCTGCCGGCGCTGACCCTGGTGCTGGTCGGCCTGCTGCCGGTGATTCTGCTGATAAGGCGCTCGGCCCGCAGTTTCGGTTGATCAAGACAGCGATGTAGGGCGGGTGCAACCCGCCAGTGTCGGGGCATGGCGGGTTACACCCGCCCTACGACCTGAAGCCAGGATGACCCCCCGGACGCATGCGGCTACAATGCGCGCCATTCGCGAGCCGGGGTAACCCGGCGGACGTGCCGAGAAGCGTAGGCGAGGCGGCCAGTGCAAGGCGCAGCCAGGTGAAAAACGGCCGGGGTCGCGCCCGACTGTGCTCATACACATGAGCATTTTGAGCCTGGCTGTAACGCAGCAATGGCAACGCAGCTAGCTTCTCGGGGGTCTGAATCGCTTCGCCAAGCCCGGAAGGAGATTTACCCATGGGACAGCGCACCCCCCTCTATGAGCTGCACCTGGCGCTGGGGGCCAAGATGGTGGATTTCGGCGGCTGGGACATGCCGCTGCACTATGGTTCGCAAGTCGAGGAGCATCATCAGGTGCGCCGCGAGTGCGGCGTGTTCGACGTCTCGCACATGTGTGTGGTGGACGTCAGCGGTGAGCAGGCGCAGGCCTACCTGCAGCACCTGCTGGCCAATGACGTGGCGCGCCTGCAGACGCCTGGCAAGGCGCTGTACAGCGCCATGCTCAACGAGCAGGGCGGGGTGGTCGATGACCTGATTGTCTACCTGACCGGCTCTTCTTCTCCGGCACCGGGCTACCGCCTGGTGCTCAATGCGGGGACTCGCGACAAGGACCTGGCCTGGATGCACGCCCAGACCGCCGAGTTCGCTGTCGAAGTGCGCGAGCGCCGCGACCTCGCGGTATTGGCCATTCAAGGCCCCAAGGCCCGTGCCCGTGTTGCCGAGTTGGTGACCCAGGCCCGTGCCGCGCTGATTCACGAGCTCAAGCCGTTCCAGGGGCTGTCAGAGGGTGACTGGTTCATCGCCCGAACCGGTTATACCGGTGAGGATGGTCTGGAAATCGTGCTGCCGGCGGCAGAGGTGGTGTCTTTCTTCAACGATCTGGTCGGTGCCGGTATTTCGCCGATTGGCCTGGGCGCGCGTGACACCCTGCGCCTGGAGGCGGGCATGAATCTGTATGGCCAGGACATGGACGAGCAGGTCAGCCCGCTGGCTGCCAACATGGCCTGGACCATCGCATGGGAACCAGCCGAGCGCGACTTCATTGGTCGTCCAGTGCTGGAAGCGCAGCGCGCCGCCGGCTGCCCGAGCAAGCTGGTGGGGCTGGTGCTGGAGGAGCGCGGCGTGCTGCGTGCACACCAGGTGGTACGCGTTGATGGCATTGGTGATGGCGAGATCACGAGTGGCAGCTTCTCGCCTACGCTGAACAAATCCATCGCGCTGGCGCGGGTACCGGCCGCGACCGGGGATCGTGCCGAGGTGGAGATCCGCGGCAAGTGGTACCCGGTGCGGGTGGTCAGGCCGAGCTTCGTGCGCAACGGTAAAACCCTTATCTGAATCATCAGGTCGCGGTGCTGGCTTCCCCTGGCGCTGCGGCCTGCTAAATTGTCCAGACGGCCCACTTGCCGTCACCGTTTACGAGGAATCAAACATGAGCAATATCCCCGCCGATCTGCGTTATGCCGCCAGCCACGAGTGGGCGCGCCTGGAGGCTGACGGTAGCGTGACCGTGGGCATTTCCGACCACGCCCAGGAAGCCCTCGGCGACGTGGTATTCATCGAGCTGCCGGAAGTCGGCAAGCAACTGAACGCCGGCCAGGAAGCCGGTGTGGTGGAGTCGGTCAAGGCTGCCTCCGACATCTATGCGCCGGTTGGCGGCGAAGTGATCGCCATCAACGAAGCGCTGGCTGACAGCCCGGAAAGCGTCAACAGCGACCCCTATGGCAGCTGGTTCTTCAAGCTCAAACCGAGCGACACCAGCGAGCTGGACAAGCTGCTGGACGCTGCCGCCTATCAGGCTGCCGCTGACGCCGACGCCTGATTCATCAGGCCTCTACCCGGAAACCCGCTGCGGCGGGTTTCTGTGTTTCTGGGCTCTGCTAGTGAATCCGCATGCAGGGCGTCAGTGGTAGCCCGTATGTAACCCTGGGAGTGGCGATACTCCGTGTGGCAGGAGGCGCTTGAGCGACGAGCTCTTGTCGCGGCTAAAGCCCCTCCCACGATTTGTACTGTGCATGCATCGGTTGATGCAGGTAGGCGCGCTCTTGTAAGGCCCGTTCAATTCCCTCTTTAACCGCTGGTCGGTTGGGCTAACACTTACCCGGAATACAGTATATAAAAACACATATTGTATTGAGTGAAGGTGTACCATGACTGAGCCCATCGATATCCAGCAGTTGCGTGCCAATGCCGACGCCGCCGGGCAACTGCTCAAGGCGTTGGCCAATCCTGATCGCCTGTTGCTGCTCTGCCAGCTGTCGCAAGGCGAGCGCAACGTCAGCGAGCTGGAGGCGCTGCTCGGTATCCAGCAGCCGACGCTGTCCCAGCAACTGGCGGTGCTGCGCCGCGAGGGGTTGGTGGAAACCCGTCGTGACGGCAAGCAGATCTTCTATCGCATCAGCAGCCCGGCGGCGCTGGCGGTGATCGAGACGCTCTACCGCCTGTTCTGCGAGAGCCGGCAATGAACATCGACTGGGCCAGCTTCACACCCTGGAGCGCCCTGGCTGGGGGGGCGCTGATTGGTCTGGCGGCTGCCATATTCGCCTTGGCCAATGGCCGGGTAGCGGGTATCAGCGGCCTGCTCGGCAGCCTGCTGCAGCGTCAGGGCGAAGGGCGCGGCGAAAAAGCAGCGTTCCTTGTTGGCCTGCTTCTGGCGCCCCTGCTCTGGGGATTGTTCGCGGCATTACCGTCGATTCACTTCGAGACTGGCAGTCTCGGCTTGATCGTCGCCGGCTTGCTGGTCGGTATCGGCACCCGTTATGGCTCGGGCTGCACAAGCGGCCACGGCGTCTGCGGTATTTCCCGCCTGTCGCCGCGCTCCATGCTGGCAACCCTGTGCTTCATGGCTACGGGTTTCGCCACGGTCTTTGTCCTGCTTCATCTCCTGGGAGCTTGAACATGGCCAGACTCAGTGCATTCGTCTGCGGCCTGCTGTTTGGTCTGGGCCTGCTGCTGGCGGGCATGGCCGACCCGGCCAAGGTGCTGGCATTTCTCGATCTGGCCGGCAATTGGGATCCCTCGCTGGCGCTGGTGATGGCCGGGGCCATAGGCGTAGCAGCGTTACCGTTGAACCTGGCGCAGCGGCGCAGTAAGGCTCTGCTGGGTGGCGCCATGCAGTTGCCGACCCGCCGCGATCTTGATGCTCGCCTGATTGGCGGCAGCCTGCTGTTCGGGGTCGGTTGGGGTATCGCTGGCATCTGTCCGGGGCCGGCTGTTGCCATCTTGCTGAGCGGGCACTGGCAGGCCCTGCTGTTCGTCGCGGCGATGCTCGCCGGCATGCTGATCTTTACTGCGCTGGAAGGCCGGCGCGGACGTTGACCTGGAGAACCTCGATGAAAGCCAATGTTGGAACGCTCGACCGCAGTCTGCGCATCGCCGCAGGTCTGATTCTTATCGCGCTGAGTCTTGCCGGTGTCATCGGCCTGTGGGGTTGGATCGGTGTGGTGCCACTGGCGACCGGCATCTTCCGTTTCTGCCCGGCGTATCCATTGCTGGGTATCAACACCTGCAAAATGAAATGAAACATATCCACTGAGGCGAGATGCGCATGCGACTTGATGCAGATCAAGTCGCCCCGGGTGTGCGCTGGGCATGGTCGAGACATAACCAGAACAGCCAATACCTGAGGAGATACACACATGCGCACTCTGACCCTGCTGGCCGGATTGTGTTTGGGCGCCAGCGCCTGGGCCAATCTACCCGCCAATGAACCCGTCGAGCCGATCGCACCGGCCGAGATCACTGATCCGGCCAAGGTGGAGCTGGGCAAGCAGCTGTTCTTCGACCCGCGCCTGTCGCGTTCGGGGTTCATTTCCTGCAACTCCTGCCACAACCTGTCGATGGGGGGCAGCGACAACCTGCCGAGCTCAATCGGCCACAACTGGCAGCAAGGGCCGATCAATTCACCGACCGTGCTCAATTCCAGTCTCAACCTCGCGCAGTTCTGGGATGGCCGCGCCGCCGACCTCAAGGAACAGGCCGCCGGCCCTATCGCCAACCCGATGGAAATGGCCTTTACCCACATTCTCGCCGTCGACGTGCTGCGCTCGATCCCGCAATACCGCGAGTCGTTCAAGGCCGTGTACAAAACCGACGAGATCACCCTGGACGAAGTGACCGATGCTATCGCCGAGTTCGAGAAGACCCTGGTCACGCCCAACTCGCGCTTCGACCTGTGGCTCAAGGGGGATGCTGAGGCCATCACCAAGACCGAGCTGGAAGGTTACGAGCTGTTCAAGTCCATCGGCTGCGTGGCTTGCCACAACGGCCCGGCGCTGGGCGGCAACTCGTTCCAGAAGATGGGCCTGGTAGAACCCTATGAAACCAGCAACCCCGCCGAAGGCGTTGCCGGTCTGACTGGCAAGGATGCCGACCGCTTCAAGTTCAAGGTGCCGACCCTGCGCAACGTCGAGCTGACCTATCCCTACTTCCACGACGGTGCCTACTGGAAGCTGGAAGAGTCGGTGGACATCATGGCGCGCCTGCAGCTCGGCCGGCAGCTGAGCGAAGGCGATATTGGCAAGATCACCGCCTTCCTCAAGACCCTGACCGGCGAGCAGCCGAGTTTCGCCCTGCCGATCCTGCCGCCGTCTAACAATGACACACCGCGGCCGCAGCCATTCGAGTGATCAGTACTCCTCCAGCGCCTCGGCGAACTGGCGCACGGCATCGACAACCTGCCGTGCGCCGCTCTGGATTTCCTCGATCACCTGCCCGGCCTGGTTGACCAGCTCCACACCCTGCTCGACCTTGTGCTGACTGGACTGCATGTTGTCTACGGCGTCTTGCGCCAGCTCGTGGTTGCGCTTGACCACCTCGACGATCTCCACCGTGGCCTGTGCGGTACGCGCGGCCAGGCTGCGTACCTCATCAGCGACCACGGCGAATCCGCGGCCCTGCTCGCCTGCGCGCGCCGCTTCGATAGCGGCGTTGAGGGCGAGCAGGTTGGTTTGCTCGGCAATGCCGCGGATGGTCTGCACGATGCTGCTGATCATCTCCGACTGCTGGCTGACCGCGCTAATGCCCTCGGCTGCGCGGGACAGTTCGTCGGCGATGCCGCGCACCATCGTGACGGTTTCGCTGATCACCTCGGCGCCATGCCGGGCACTGTCGTCGGTGCGTTGGGAAATTTCATAGGCAAGTTTGGCTGCATCAGATTCGGCCTGTTGCTGGTGCACCTGCGGGGTGATGTCACGGGCGAACTTGACGATCTTGTAGAGCGTGCCGCTGGCGTCGAACACCGGATTGTAGGTGGCGCTCAGCCAGATGATGTCGCCGTGGCGGTTGATGCGCTGGAATCGCCCTGAGAAGAATTCGCCGCGATTCAGGCGTGCCCAGAAGTCGCGGTAGGCAGGCGAGTCGGCCTCTTCGCGAGTGCAGAACAGGCGATGGTGCTTGCCGCGGATTTCGTCCAGGCGGTAGCCCATGGTTTGCAGGAAGTTGGCGTTGGCTTCCAGCACTTCGCCCTTGAGGTTGAACGCGATCACGGCCATGGAACGGCCGATCGCGTCGATCATGCTCTCCTGCTCCTGTTCGCGGGCTACCAGGGTGGTGATGTCGGTGGCCAGCTTGAGCACCGACTCGACGCGGCCATCGGCGTCCAGGATCGGGTTGTAGCTGGCTTCCAGCCAGACTTCCTGGCCCTGCTTGTTGCGGCGCAGGAAACGATCACGGATGTACTCGCCGGCCGCCAGGCGCTGCCAGAAACGCCGGTACTCGGCGCTGGCCTGGTAGTCGGGAAAGCAGAACAACCGGTGGTGCTGGCCCTGAATTTCTTCCAGGCGGTAGCCCACGGTCGTGAGGAAATTGTCATTGGCGCCGATGATGGTGCCGTCGGGTTTGAACTCAATCATGGCCGTCGAGCGATCGACGGCAGCCTTCCTGGCGAGAGCAGCTTGCAACTGTTGACGAGCCGCTTCCAGGGCTTGCTTGAGGGCTTTATTGAACATGATGTGCTCGAGAGGATACGGGGATGATCCCGACCAATATTATCGGCTTGGTCAGGATCTACTTGAGCCCTGCGCGAGCAATTTTCAGCGCTGTTGTGGCGCCGGCTGTTGCTGGGTGATGCAGTGGATATTGCCGCCGCCCAGAAGGATCTCACGGCCTGGCACCATCACCACGCGATGCTCGGGGAAAATACGCTCAAGAATGGCGCGCGCCTCTTCGTCCTTCGGGTCATCGAAGCTCGGTGCGACAATGCCGCCGTTGACGATAAGGAAGTTGACGTAGGAGCCGGCCAGGCGAACGTCCGGGCTGCGCTCCTGGCTGCCGTCGACGATGTCGACGCCCGCGCACTCTTCGGCGGTGGCATGAATCGGGCCGGGGATCGGCATCTTGTGCACGGTCAGCTGACGGCCCTTGGCGTCGCGCACGCTTTCCAGCACGCGCATGGCGGCCTGGCAGCGCGGGTAGTTGGGATCGTTCGCATCGTCGGTCCAGGCCAGCAGCACTTCACCGGGGCGCACGTAACAGCAGAAGTTGTCGACGTGGCCGTCGGTTTCGTCGTTGTACAGACCGTCCGGCAGCCAGATCACTGTGTCGATGGCCAAGTGCTCGTTCAGCACGGTTTCGATCTCTTCGCGCGACAGGTGCGGGTTGCGGTTCTTGTTCAGCAGGCACTCCTCGGTGGTGATCAGGGTGCCTTCGCCATCGACATGGATCGAGCCGCCTTCGAGGACGAAACCTTCCGTGCGATAGCGCTTGCAGCCTTCGATCTCGAGAATCTTGCGCGCCACCTGATCGTCACGCAGCCACGGCCAGTACAGGCCGCCATCGAAGCCGCCCCAGGCATTGAAGGCCCAGTCCACACCGCGCACTTCGCCACTGGCATTGGTCACGAAGGTCGGGCCGGTGTCGCGCACCCAGGCGTCGTCAGTGGTGATTTCCACCAGGCGGATGTTGGCGTCATCCAGGCGTGCGCGGGCGTTTTCGTACTGCGCCGCGGATACGCAGACGGTTACCGGTTCGAACTGGGCGATGGCCTTGGCCACGGCGGTGAAGGCTGCCTGCGCCGGCTTGCCGCCGTTGCGCCAGTTGTCCGGGCGTTCGGGCCAGACCATCCAGGTCTGGCTCTGTGGTGCCCACTCGGCAGGCATGTGGAAGCCATCGGCGCGTGGAGTCGTGGTCAACGTGGTCATATTTCGCTTCCGTAGGGTGCGCCATGCGCACCGGCAAAGTGTTTGGAGGGCTCGGTGCGCACAGCGCACCCTACCGGATCGACGGTGCTTTTCCGTCGAGAGTGGAAAGCGGCCAGTATAGGTTCGGCCGGCGGTCGCGGAACACACCCCAGGCGGTGCGCGCCTTCTCCAGCTCGGTCAGGTCGAAGCTGTGCACCAGCACGCCTTCCTCGGTCTGGTTCAGCTCCTCGACTTTCTCGCCGAACTGGTTGGCGATGAACGAGCTGCCGTAGAAGGTGATGTCGTAGCCGTCCTGCTCCTCGCGGCCGATGCGGTTGCTTGCCACCAGCGGCATCAGATTGGCGCCGGCATGGCCCTGTTGCACACGCTGCCAATGCTCGCGCGCCCTGTGCGGCAGCCTGGCGTACCAGCCTCTCGGCATTGGCGATGTTCGCGGGCGTATCCCAGGAGCAGGCCATCTGGGTCGCAGCGACGGTAACGATACGGGACATAAAGCACCTCTTGGCTCGTTCGCAAGCCGCTTCGGCGGCCCATTCAGAGTGCTGTGGCTGGACTTGACCAAGGCTGGATGCTCGTTTTATATCCGATAAATATCGGTATTAGAAGGTGCTTTTTGTTGAACTAGCAAAATTAATACGATTTTGTCGGATTTATATTGGTTATGACCATGGGCGTGCAGTGTCGCCTAGGCTGCGCGCCGCGATCGAGCCGGGCGTCAGATACCATCGGTGCGCACGGCGCACCCTACGGGGGATTACGCCAATGGCGCAGGTCTTTTCGGCAGGGCAGCAGGCAGGTACAGGCCGAGGTAGGCATCGAACACACGCATGCCTTCCTCGGCCAGGCGTGGCGTGATTTTGCCGTGCAGCTGTACAGAGCGGGCATAGACGCGATCACCCAGTTCCATGGCCAGGGCGAAGACATCGATATCCATCGGTAGCTGCGGCAGGGGGAAGTGGCGGTCGAACAGCGCCTGCATCAGGCGGCCCAGTTCGAAGTCGTGCTGATGGTCGGCCTGGGTCACCTCGGCCAGGCCATGCTGGGCGAGGATCAGCTGGCGCGCTGCGGCGTCGCGCGCGTAGATGTCCAGCATGCGTTGTTCGACGATGCGCGACAGGTCATGCCAGGTGTTCAGGCTGGCGTGTTCGACCGGCTCCTGCAGGCAGGCGCGAAAGGCTGCGTGCACGTCTGCAGTCAGGCCTTCGAGTAGTGTCGGCACGCTGGCGAAGAAGTGGTACACCGACGACGGTGGAATGCCTGCGTGCTCGGCCACCGTGTAGATCGAGAGGTTGGCCATGCCCTGCTCGGCCAGCAGTTCGCGTGCTGCCGCCAGTATCACGGCGATACGGGCCTGGCTGCTGGCGCGTGGCTTGCGGGTGCTGGCGGGGCGCGACATGGCTGAGTCCTCGTGGGTCGAGGCGCTATTGGACGTCAGCAGGCGGCGGCGAGGCAAGCATCGCCGCCGTCATCAGCTACCGTCGCGGAACCGCTGCCAGACATCGCTGCGAACCTGGGCGTGCTTCTCCGAAAGCACTTCCAGCGGATGCAGGCGGCGCTTGGTGTCCTGATCCGGATAAAGGCCGGGCTGTTCCAGTAGGGCTTTATCGATGAACGACATCGAATCGGCATTACCGTTGGGGTAAAGCGTTTCAGCGGTAATCTGGGCAATGACCTGCGGCTGCATCAGGTAGTCGATGAAGCGGTGAGCGAGGTCCGGCCGAGCGGCGTTGGCAGGAATTACCAGATTGTCGATGAACAGCACCGAGCCTTCGTCCGGTACCACGAAGCGTACCGGCTGGCCGGCCTGCGCCGCGGCAAGGGCGTCGCCGACCCAAGCCATGGCCAGGCACAGGCGACCGTTGTTGAGGTCTGCGATATAGCGCTCGCTGTCGACGTAGCGCAGGTTCGGGCGTAGTGCCTAAAGCACTCCGCCGGCGCGCTCGACCCGGCTTGGTGCGCTGCGCGCCAGGCTGCGGCCCTGGTAGTTGAGCAGCAGCGACAGGGTTTCATCCGGCGCATCCAGCACGCTGATGCCGCAACTGGCCAGGCGCACGCTCTGTTTGGCATCGAACAGCAGGCTCCAGCTGTCCGGCAGTGGTCCGCCATAGGCCGCCTCGGCCTGCGGCGTGTTGATCGCCAGGCCGACCGCGCCCCACAGGTACGGCACGGCGTGCTGGTTCTGTGGGTCGACCGCAGCCAGCTTGCTCAGCAACTGCTTGTCTAGGTGCGTGCGGTTGGGTAGCAGGTTGAAGTCCAGTGGGCGAATGCGGCCACTGGCGATCAGCGCCGGCAGCTCGCTGCGCGAGGGCACGGCGATATCGATGGGCTGGCCGCTTTGCAGTACGGCGGCCAGTTCTTCAGCACTGGCGAAGGTGTGGTACTCGACCTCGATGCCGGTGTCGCGGGTGAAGTCTTCCAGCACCTGCGGCGCGATGTAATCGTTCCAGTTGTAGACCCGAATGCTGTCGGCGGCCTGGGCCAGGCCGCAGCTCAGGCCCAGCAGGACGGCGGCAATAGCGCGTTGCATGAGTAGCTCCCCGATGGATGAAGGCAACAGTATCCGGTGGCCTTGCTTGCCTGAGGTTGATTCATGTCAGCGGAGTCGCCGTACGGCGAACCGCCGGCCCCGACGCGGGGCGTCGGAGTTGTCGGTTGGCAGTTGGCAGGCAAAAAGAAGCCGGCTCCAGACCCTGTGAAAACGCAGCATGGCCGAGCGTAGTAGTTTTCACAGAGTCTGCGGCCGGCTTTCTCGGTGTTACACTGTATGCAGGTACCAGTTGTACTCGAGGTCGGAGATGGTGGTCTCGAACTCCTGCAGTTCGGCTTCCTTGCACGCGACGAAGATGTCGATGTACTTGGAGTCGATGTATTTGTTCATCACCTCACTGTCGTCCAGCTCGCGCAGCGCGTCACGCAGGTTGTTCGGCAGGCTGGGTTCGAGCTGCTCGTAGGAGTTGCCTTCGATCGGCTCGCCCGGTTCGATCTGGTTGGTCAGGCCGTGGTGGATACCGGCGAGGATCGAGGCCAGCATCAGGTAGGGGTTGGCATCGGCGCCGGCCACGCGGTGTTCGATGCGCACGGCATCCGGGCTGCCGGTGGGGATGCGAACGGCCACGGTGCGGTTGTCCAGTGCCCAGCTCGGCGCGTTGGGGACGTAGAACTGCGCGCCGAAGCGGCGATAGGAGTTGACGTTGGGGCAGAGGAACGCCATCGACGCGGACATGGTGTCGAGGATGCCGCCGACGGCATGACGCAGCGAGGTGTTCTCCAGCGGATCTTCGGCCGCGAAGATGTTCTTGCCGGTCTTCTTGTCCAGCAGCGAGATGTGCACGTGCAGACCGTTGCCCGCCTGGCCTGGATAGGGCTTGGCCATGAAGGTGGAATCCATTTCATGGTCGTAGGCGATGTTTTTGATCAGGCGCTTGAGCAGCAGGGCGTAGTCGCAGGCCTTGATCGCGTCTTCGACGTGGTGCAGGTTGACTTCGAACTGCGCCGGGGCGCTTTCCTTGACGATGGCGTCGGCCGGGATGCCCTGTTCCTTGGCGGCTTCGAGCATGTCCTGCAGGCAGTCGACGTACTCGTCGAGGTCGTCGATCAGGTAGACCTGAGTGGAATGCGGGCGTTTGCCGGAGATCGGCGAGCGCGGCGGCTGCGGACGACCGTTCACGTTCTCCTGGTCGATCAGGTAGAACTCCAGTTCGAAAGCTGCGCAGATACGCAGGCCCAGTTCGTCGAACTTCTGTACCACCTGGCGCAATACCTCGCGCGGGTCGGCGAAGAAAGGCGTGCCGTCCAGCTCGTGCATGGTCATCAGCAGCTGCGCGGTCGGGCGCTTCTGCCAGGGTTCGTTGCACAGGGTATTGGGGATCGGGAAGCAGATACGGTCGGCGTCGCCGATGTCCAGGCCAAGGCCGGTACTCTCGACGGTGGAGCCATTGATGTCGAGGGCGAAGAGCGAGGCGGGCAGGTTGATGCCTTTCTCGTACACCTTATGAAGGGCGTTCCGGTCGATGCGCTTGCCGCGCACCACACCATTCATATCTGCAATAAGAAGGTCGACGAACTGGACCTCGGGATGTTCCTTGAGGAACGCGTTCGCTTCGTTAAGCTGAACGGCACGCGGGGGTACCGACATGATGCAACACCTTTTTGTTAAATATATCAATCATGCGACTGCATGGGTGTGAGTCAATCCGAAACGCACTTTACTGTCAAGCAGGCCACATGGTGCCCTCTAGTGGGGCGTGATGGCCATTTTTGGGGCATTTCAAGGCCTTTCAGTGGGCTCCAAACCTTGATCTTTCAGGGTGCTCAGCGGGGTGTGTTCAATTTTTTACAGAGCTATTGTGTAAAAAAATGAACAAGGCTAAGCTCGGTTCAAACCCATAACAGCAATAATACGGGTGTCTCATGTTTTCCCTGCCGGCCATCGGCGTCAGCGCTTGTGCCAGGACCATCGGTCACGCTACCTCTTACCGCAACAGCGAGGCGAGTCTGCATATCATGCGGGCCCGAGTGGTCATGAGCATGACCGCTGCGCTGAGGCAACATCCTTTCTTTGCGCCCGGCGCGTCGCACGACCTGCCTGATCCGGTTTTTCGTTCATTGCATCCCCTGCACGATAGCGTACGCGGCCGTGTGACGCTGTCTGCTGCGCGCCTTGGCCCACGTCCTGCAATGCACAAGGCACTCGCCTGTTTCGCCGGGTGCGTGCTATGCCGCGAGATAGACGGCCCGATGTTCGAATACAAGGGTGAGCGATTTTATTTCGGTGGAGTGACATGCAAGGTACCGGAGGTGTCGCACCCCTAGTAGCATCCACACGAATATCTCGCCTTCTTCCAGGCCTTTGGTGAGGCTTGCAGGGAGAGGGCGGGGCAACGCTGAACCCGCTATAACAAAAGCAGGTTCTACAACCCTGAGGTCTCTATGAGTACCAAGCTAGACCAGCTCACGAGCTGGCTGAAAGAACGCAAAATCACCGAAGTCGAATGCCTGATCAGCGACCTGACCGGCATTGCCCGCGGCAAGATCTCGCCGACCAACAAGTTCCTCGACGAGAAGGGCATGCGCCTCCCTGAGAGCGTGCTGCTGCAGACCGTGACCGGCGACTACGTCGAGGACGACATCTATTACGACCTGCTGGACGAGGCGGACATCGACATGTTCTGCCGTCCGGACGCCAACGCTGTATTCGTCGTGCCCTGGGCCATCGAGCCCACCGCCATGGTGATCCACGACACCTTCGACAAGCAGGGCAACCCCATCGAGCTGTCGCCGCGCAACATCCTCAAAAAAGTGTTGCAGATGTATGCCGACAAGGGCTGGAAGCCCATCGTCGCACCGGAGATGGAGTTCTACCTGACCAAGCGCAACAGTGACCCGGACTTCCCCCTGGTGGCGCCGGTTGGGCGCTCCGGCAGGCCGGAAACCGGTCGTCAGAGTTTCTCCATCGACGCGGCCAACGAGTTCGACCCGCTGTTCGAAGACATGTATGACTGGTGCGAACTGCAAGGCCTGGACCTGGATACGCTGATCCACGAGGAAGGCCCGGCGCAGATGGAAATCAACTTCCGCCATGGCGATGCGCTGCACCTGGCTGACCAGATTCTGGTGTTCAAGCGCACCATGCGTGAGGCCGCGCTCAAACATGACGTGGCGGCCACCTTCATGGCCAAGCCGATCACCGACGAGCCTGGCAGCGCCATGCACATCCACCAGAGCGTGGTCGACCTGAAGACTGGCAAGAACATCTTCTCCAACGACGACGGCACCATGAGCGAGCTGTTCATGCATCACATCGGGGGGCTGCAGAAGTACATCCCCGAGCTGCTGCCACTGTTCGCGCCGAACGTCAACTCGTTCCGCCGCTTCCTGCCCGATACCTCGGCGCCGGTGAACGTGGAGTGGGGCGAGGAGAACCGCACCGTAGGCCTGCGCGTGCCTGAGGCGACTCCGCAGAACCGTCGCGTGGAAAACCGCCTGGCCGGCGCTGACGCCAACCCGTACCTGGTGCTGGCAGCTACTCTGCTGTGCGGCTACATGGGTATGGTCGGCGGGGTGAGACCCGGTGCACCGGTCAAGGGCCGTGGTTACGAGCGTCGCAACCTGCGCCTGCCGGTGACCATCGAGAGCGCTCTGGAGCGGATGGAAGCGTGCAAGGACGCCGAGAAATTCCTCGGCGAGAAGTTCATCCGTGGCTATGTCGCGGTCAAGCGTGCCGAGCACGAGAACTTCAAGCGCGTGATCAGCTCCTGGGAACGCGAGTTCCTCCTGCTGTCGGTGTAAAAGGCTACCGGCCGCGCCTGGCGCGGCCGGCGCCACGAATTTCTGCGTAGCGCCGCTGGCGCTGCGTATTAGCAAGGTGTTGGCAATGAACAAGCAAGCGAACAATCCCAAGACTGCCCAGTGGCAGGCCCTGAGCAAGGCCCACCACTTGGCGCCGTTCAGTGATTACAAGCAACTGGCCGAAAATGGCCCGCGCATCATCACCGAGGCCAAGGGCGTGCATCTGTGGGACAGCGAGGGCAACAAGATCCTCGATGGCATGGCCGGCTTGTGGTGCGTGGCCGTCGGCTATGGCCGCGAGGAGCTGGTCGCAGCCGCCGCTACGCAGATGCGTCAACTGCCGTTCTACAACACCTTCTTCCAGACCGCGCACCCGCCGGTACTTGAGTTGGCCCACGCCATTTCCCAGCTGGCGCCGGCCGGCATGAATCACGTGTTCTTCACCGGTTCGGGTTCGGAAGGCAATGACACCATGCTGCGTCTGGTGCGCCACTACTGGGCATGCAAAGGCCAGCCGAACAAGAAAATCATCATCGGCCGCGACAACGGCTACCACGGCTCCACCGTGGCCGGGGCTAGCCTCGGCGGCATGAAGTTCATGCACGAGCAGGGCGATCTGCCGATTCCGGGCATCGCCCATATCCCGCAGCCGTACTGGTTCGGCGAGGGTGGCGAGCAGTCGCCGGAAGAGTTCGGCATCTGGGCTGCCGACCAGTTGGAGAAGAAGATTCTCGAACTGGGCGAAGAAAATGTTGCAGCGTTTATCGCCGAGCCGATCCAGGGCGCGGGCGGTGTGATCATTCCGCCCGAAACCTACTGGCCGCGGATCAAGGAAATCCTCGGCAAATACGACATCCTGTTCGTTGCCGACGAGGTGATCTGCGGTTTCGGCCGCACCGGCGAGTGGTTCGGCAGCCAGTACTACGACCTCAAACCTGACCTGATGACCATCGCCAAGGGCCTCACCAGTGGCTACGTGCCGATGGGCGGGCTGATTGTCAGCGACAAGGTGTTCGAAGTGATCGAGGCGCATGGCGACTTCAACCACGGCTTCACCTATTCCGGCCACCCGGTGGCCGCTGCGGTGGGCCTGGAGAACCTGCGCATTCTCAGGGAAGAAGGCATCGTCGAGCGGGTTAAAGCGGAAACGGCACCGTATTTGCAACGTCGTCTGCGTGAGCTGGCGGATCACCCGTTGGTGGGCGAAGTACGCGGCGTCGGTATGCTCGGCGCCATCGAGTTGGTGCAGGACAAGGCGACGCGCACGCGTTATCCGGGTGACAAGGCGGTAGGCATGATCTGCCGCGGCCACTGTTTCAACAACGGTCTGATCATGCGCGCCGTGGGCGACACCATGATCATTGCGCCGCCTCTGGTGATCAGCCAGGCGGAAGTGGATGAGCTGGTAGATAAAGCACGCAAGTGCCTGGATCTGACCCTGCGTGACCTATCGGTCTGAAAGCCTGCAGTCACGGAAAGTTGTCAGCGGTGCCATGACCTTGCCAGACTGCGCCAGAATGCGTGAGCCGTCCTGATTGGAACGGTTTGCGCGAACTCTGGAATATCGACACAACAACAGGAGCTGTACGCATGAAAACATTCGGCAAGACCCTTCTCGCGTTGTCCCTGGCTGCGGCCGTGGCAGGCGCTGCTCAGGCTGACGACAAGGTGCTGCACGTCTATAACTGGTCCGACTACATCGCACCTGACACCCTGGCCAATTTCGAGAAGGAAACCGGCATCAAGGTTGTCTACGACGTCTTCGACAGCAACGAAGTGCTGGAAGCCAAGTTGCTGGCCGGCAGCTCCGGTTACGACGTAGTGGTACCGTCCAACCCCTTCCTCGCCAAGCAGATCAAGGCCGGCGTATTCCAGAAGCTGGACAAGTCCAAGCTGCCCAACTGGAAGAACCTCGACACCGACCTGCTCAAGGCGCTGGATCCGAGCGATCCGGGCAACCTGTACTCGATCCCCTACATGTGGGGCACCATCGGCATCGGTTACAACGTCGACAAGGTCAAGGCCGTGCTCGGCGACGGCGCTCCGGTCGATTCCTGGGACCTGGTGTTCAAACCCGAGAACATCGAGAAGCTGAAGTCCTGCGGCGTCTCCTTCCTCGATTCACCGACCGAGATTCTGCCGGCCGCCCTGCATTACCTGGGTTATGCCCCGGATAGCAGCAGCACTGACGAGCTGAAGAAAGCCGAAGAGCTGTTCCTGACGATTCGTCCATCGATCTCCTACTTCCACAGTTCCAAGTACATCTCCGACCTGGCCAACGGCAACATCTGCGTGGCTGTCGGTTACTCGGGCGATATCTACCAGGGCAAGTCCCGTGCCGAGGAAGCCGGCAACGGCGTACAAGTCGGCTACAACATTCCGAAGGAAGGCGCTGGCAGCTTCTTCGACATGCTGGCCATCCCGGCGGACGCCAAGAACGTCGAGGCCGCGCATGTCTTCCTGGACTACCTGATGCGTCCGGAGGTGATCGCCGAGATCGGCAACTTCACCCAGTTCCCCACCGGCAACGCGGCGGCCGTTGCGCTGGCTGACGAAGCCCTGCGCAACGACCCGGGCGTCTACCCGACGCCGGAAGTGCTGAAGAAGATCTACACCTTCCCGGACCTGCCGGCAGGTGTGCAGCGCAACATGACCCGCAGCTGGACCAAGATCAAGTCCGGTCGCTAAGCGACGAAGCAACGCCGCCTGGCGGGTTCGCCCGCCAGGTACCCAAATCGCAAGAAGAGGAAACGTCATGCGTCGTTCTACCCTGCTGGCTGGCCTGATCGCCGCTGCCATTGGTATGTCTGTTGCCCAGGCCGCCGACCGTGTGGTCAGGGTCTACAACTGGTCCGACTACATTGCGCCGGACACCATTGCCGAGTTCGAGAAGGAAACCGGTATCAAGGTGGTGTATGACGTTTTCGATTCCAACGAAACCCTCGATGGCAAGCTGGCCACCGGCCAGAGCGGCTATGACGTGGTGGTTCCGACCAACCACTTCCTGGCCAAGCAGGTACGTGCCGGCACCTACCTGAAGCTGGATAAATCCAAGTTGCCCAATCTGGTCAATCTTGACCCGACCATCATGAAAAACCTGGCCGCGGGTGACCCCGGCAACGAATATTCGGTGCCCTACCTATGGGGCACCAACGGCATCGGCCTGAACGCCACCAAGGCGCGCGCTGTGCTCGGTGACGATGCACCACTGGATTCCTGGGAGCTGCTGTTCGACCCGAAATACGCCGAGAAGCTCGCCTCCTGCGGCATCGCATTGCTCGACTCTGGCGACGAAGTGCTGCCGCAAACGGTCAACTACCTGGGCCTCTCGCCGCATACCACCAAGCGTGAAGACTACGAGAAGGCCTATGAGCAGCTGATGAAGGTGCGCCCTTACATCACCTACTTCCATAGCTCCAAATTCATCTCCGACCTGGCCAACGGCAACATCTGCGCCGCCTTCGGCTACTCCGGTGACGTGCTGCAGGCCGCTGACCGCGCCGAAGAGGCCGGTCGTAGCGACGAGATCATCTACATCATCCCCAAGGAAGGCACCGCCATGTGGGCGGATCTGCTGGCCATCCCCAAGGACTCGAAGAACGTCGCCGAAGCCCATGAATTCATCAACTACCTGCTGCGCCCCGACGTGATCGCCAAGATCAGCGACTACGTCGCCTACGCCAACCCCAACCTCAAGGCCACCGAGCTGGTCGACGAGAGCGTACGGGACAACCCGGGCGTTTATCCCAGTGAGGAGGTCATGGCCAAACTCTATGTTGCCGAGGAGCGTACGCCCGAGGTGCAGCGTTGGCTGACCCGTGACTGGACGAGAATCAAAAGCGGCCGCTGATCGACGAACGATTTTCCTATAAAGTGCCGCGCCTTTTTCGGGCGGCACACAAAAACGAGGATGATACAGTGCGAGTTACCCTGCCCAAGTCTCTGATCGCGATGGCGGCTTCCGCCTTCTGTAGTGCCGCGCTGGCCCAGTCCACGGTGCACATCTACAACTGGAGCGATTACATCGGCGAAGAGACGCTGGCCGACTTCGAACAGGCCACTGGCATCAAGCCGGTCTACGACGTCTTCGACTCCAATGAAACGCTGGAAGGCAAGCTGCTCGCCGGTCGTACCGGTTATGACGTGGTGGTGCCGTCCAATCATTTTCTCGGCAAGCAGATCAAGGCCGGCGCGTTCCAGCCGCTGGACCGTACCAAGCTGCCGAACTGGAGCAACCTCGACCCAGCCCTCCTCAAGCAGCTCGAAGCCAACGATCCGGGCAACCAGTACGCCGTACCCTATCTGTGGGGTACCAACGGCATAGGTTACAACGTCGAGAAGGTCAAGGCGGCGCTGGGCGTCGACAAGATCGACTCGTGGGCAGTGTTGTTCGAACCGGAGAACATGAAGAAGCTCGCCAGCTGTGGCGTGTCCTTCATGGATTCGGCCGACGAGATGATTCCCTCGGTGCTCAACTACCTGGGTCTGGATCCGAACAGCCAGAGTGCCGATGACTACGCCAAGGCCGAAGCCAAGCTGATGGAAGTGCGTCCCTACGTGAGCTACTTCCACTCCTCGAAATACATCTCCGATCTGGCCAACGGCAACATCTGCGTGGCGTTCGGTTATTCGGGGGACGTTCTACAGGCGGCCGACCGCGCCGAGGAGGCCGGAAAGGGCATCGAAATCGCCTATGCGATTCCCAAGGAGGGCGCCAACCTGTGGTTCGACATGCTGGCCATTCCCAAGGATGCCCGCAATGTCGAGCAAGCCCATGCCTTCATCAACTACCTCCTCGATCCCAAGGTGATCGCCGGGGTCAGCGACTATGTCGGCTATGCCAACCCCAACATCAATGCAGGGGAGATCATGGATCAGGACATTCGTCAGGACGAATCGGTGTATCCACCGCAGGCCGTGCTGGACAAGTTGTACGTGATGGCCGAACTGCCGCCCAAGGCTCAGCGTCTGATGACTCGCACCTGGACCAAGGTCAAGTCGGGTCAGTAATCGTTCCTGCCCGGCCGCAGGGGTCGGGCACAATCTTCCGGGAGTTTTCCTAAATGGCTGTTGCCTCCAGCGCCTACAAAAAAGCCCTCGAGGGGGATCAGACACCGAAAGAGGTGCTGGTCAAGATCGATCGGGTGACCAAGAAGTTCGACGAGACCGTGGCCGTCGACGACGTCTCGTTGACCATCAACAAGGGCGAAATCTTTGCTCTGCTCGGTGGCTCCGGCTCCGGTAAATCCACGCTGCTGCGCATGCTTGCCGGCTTCGAGCGGCCCACCTCCGGGCGCATCATTCTCGATGGTGTCGATATCACCGACATGCCGCCCTATCAGCGGCCGATCAACATGATGTTCCAGTCCTATGCGCTGTTCCCGCACATGACCGTGGCGCAGAACATCGCCTTCGGTCTGCAGCAGGACAAGCTGCCCAAGGCCGAGATCGACGAGCGCGTGGCCGAGATGCTCAAGCTGGTGCACATGACCCAGTACGCCAAGCGCAAGCCGCATCAGCTTTCCGGCGGCCAGCGTCAGCGCGTGGCCCTGGCACGCTCACTGGCCAAGCGTCCGAAACTGCTGCTGCTCGACGAGCCGATGGGCGCGCTGGACAAGAAACTGCGTTCGCAGATGCAGCTGGAACTGGTGGAAATCATCGAGCGCGTCGGCGTGACCTGCGTGATGGTCACCCATGATCAGGAGGAGGCCATGACCATGGCCCAGCGCATCGCCATCATGCACCTGGGCTGGATCGCCCAGACCGGCAGCCCGGTGGACATCTACGAGACCCCGACCAGCCGCCTGGTGTGTGAATTCATCGGCAACGTCAACCTGTTCGACGGTCAGATCGTCAGCGACGAGGCCGACCACGCGATCATCGATTGTCCGCACCTGGACAAGCCGATCTACATCGGTCACGGCGTCAGTACCCGTGCCGAGAACAAGTCCGTCAGCTACGCCCTGCGCCCGGAAAAACTGCTGATGGCCACCGCCTTGCCAGCCGACCACGAGCACCCCGAGTACAACTGGAGCCGTGGCCACGTGCATGACATCGCCTACCTCGGCGGTCATTCGGTGTACTACGTCAAGCTTACTTCCGGTCAGGTGGTGCAGTGCTTCATCGCCAACGCCGAGCGCCGTGGTAAGCGTCCGACCTGGGACGATCCGGTGGTGGTGTACTGGGAAGACGACAGCGGCGTGGTACTGCAATCATGAAACTGGCCAAGCTCTCGCGCTATCTGCCCAGTGGGCGGCATGCCGTGATCGGCATACCCTTCCTATGGCTGTTCCTGTTCTTCCTGCTGCCGTTCGTCATCGTGCTGAAGATCAGCTTCGCCGAAGCCGACGTGGCCATTCCGCCCTACACGGAAATCTACCAGTGGGCGGACAACAAGCTGACCCTGCTGCTGAATTTCGGCAACTACATCTTCCTCACCGAGGATGCGCTGTACCTGTCGGCTTATCTGGGTTCGCTGAAGGTGGCGTTCTTCAGCACCCTGCTGTGCCTGGTGATCGGCTACCCGATGGCCTATGCCATCGCCCGTGCGCCGAAGTCGCATCAGACCGTTCTGCTGCTGCTGATCATGATGCCGACCTGGACCGCGATCCTGATCCGCGTCTATGCCTGGATGGGCATTCTCGGCAACAACGGCCTGCTTAACAGCCTGCTGATGGGCATCGGTCTGATCGATACGCCGCTGCAGATCCTCAATACCAACACCGCGGTGTACATCGGCGTGGTCTATTCCTACCTGCCGTTCATGATCCTGCCGCTTTACGCCAACCTGGTGAAGCATGATCTGAGCCTGCTGGAAGCTGCCTCCGACCTGGGTTCGAGCAACTTCAACAACTTCTGGCGGATTACCGTGCCGCTGTCGAAGAACGGCATCATCGCCGGCTCCATGCTGGTGTTCATCCCGGTGGTGGGTGAGTTCGTCATCCCCGAACTGCTCGGCGGCCCGGAGACCCTGATGATCGGCAAGGTGCTGTGGCAAGAGTTCTTCAACAACCGCGACTGGCCGGTAGCGTCCGCCCTGGCGGTGGTGATGCTGGCGATCCTGATCGTGCCGATCATTCTCTTCAACCGTAACCAGGCGAAAGAGCTGGAGGGCCGGCCATGACTGAGCTAATCGCAATGAGCCCGTCATCCTGTTCAACCGGCTTTTTAACCAGAAGCGTGGCTAAAGAACTGGAGGGCCGCCCATGAAGCGTTTCAGTTTCTCCAGCATCATGCTCTGGGCTGGTCTGGCATTCATCTACCTGCCCATGGTCATTCTGGTCATCTACTCGTTCAACGCTTCGCGGCTGGTAACGGTGTGGGGCGGCTGGTCGGTGAAGTGGTACGTCGGCCTGCTGGACAACACCCAGCTGATGAACTCGGTGATGCGCTCGCTGGAAATCGCCTGCTATACCGCCATTGCGGCGGTGGCGCTGGGCACCCTGGCGGCCTTCGTGCTGACCCGCATCACCCACTTCAAGGGGCGCACGCTGTTCGGTGGCCTGGTCACCGCGCCGCTGGTGATGCCGGAAGTGATCACCGGTCTGTCGCTGCTGCTGCTGTTCGTGCTGATGGCGCAACTGATCGGCTGGCCGATGCAGCGCGGCATGACCACCATCTGGATCGCCCACACCACCTTCTGCTCGGCCTACGTGGCCGTGGTGGTGTCGTCGCGCCTGCGTGAGCTGGACATGTCCATCGAAGAGGCCGCCATGGACCTGGGGGCTCGGCCGTGGAAGGTGTTCTTCCTGATCACCGTACCGATGATCGCGCCGTCGCTGGCAGCGGGTGCGATGATGTCCTTCGCCCTGTCGCTGGATGACCTGGTGCTGGCCAGCTTTGTCTCCGGTCCTGGCTCGACCACGCTGCCGATGGAGATCTTCTCCGCCGTGCGCCTGGGGGTCAAACCGGAGATCAACGCGGTAGCCAGCCTGATCCTGCTGGCGGTGTCGTTCGCCACCTTCCTGGCCTGGTTCTTCGCCCATCGCGCCGAGGAAAAACGCAAGAAGGCCATGCAGCAGACCATGGACGAGACCGCCAATCCGTCCTGGCAGCAGGTCATCGACAGCCGTCGCAACCCTGGCAGCAACTGAGCTTCTGGCTGAAAGCAGAACGGGCCCCGCGGGGCCCGTTTTTCATGGTGTCACTGATCGGGGCGGTACCGCGATCTGTAGGAGCGGCTTCAGCCGCGAAGGTTGTGAGGCTCAGCCGCTATTTCACCAACGCCTTCCACCCCTTGAGGCTGCTGACGATCTGCGTCTGAGTCGCGCGCAATTGGCGCTGCTCGTCGTCCAGGGCCTGCTGCGCCAGTTCGTAGAGCTTGTTCAGCTCGCCATACAGGCGGTCGACCTCGGGCACTTCCAGCACGCCACGGGCCAGGCGCAGCCAGACCAGCAGGCGCTCCAGACGCGGCATCTGTTCGGCCAGATCCTCCGGCTGCTGCTGATAGCGGCGCAGCTGCAGGGCAGTGCCTTCTTCGTTCAGCAGGGTCGGCAGCCAGTTGCCCAGCGCGGCGGCGCCCTGGCGGTTACCGCGATTGTTGCGCTCTGTCGTCCAGCTACGTAGCAGCAGCCAGTGCGACAGCTTCAGCGACAGCAGGCCCCAGCGGCAGCCATCGAGTTCGGCGGCGAACAGCGCTGGCGCATTGCGCCGCATGCTGTCGTCGTCCTGGCCGGCTGCCAGGCGCGGACGCCAGTCATCGAGCAGCGCATCGAGTGCTTCACGCAATTCGCGCGAGCTGGCACGCGGCGCTGCCTGGCCGAGGCTGGCGAGCAGGGCGCGCAGGTCGATCAGTTGCTCCAGCCATTGCTGCAACAGGCTCCAGTGGCCGTTCCAGCGATATTGCTCGGCCAGGCGCTGGCTGGCGCCGAGCAGATGCCAGGCCAGCGCCGCGAAAGCGTCGTCCAGGCTCATCTCGGCCGTCAGCTGGGGAACCGGCAGGCTCAGGCTGTAACTGCCGGCATCGAACAGGCGGTAGCCACGCTCGGCCTTGCTGATATCGCAGGGCATCAGCGGCAGCTCGGCGGCCAGCTCGCAGGCCAGCTCCAGCAGCGCAGCGGGCTCGCCCTGGCGCAGTTCCAGTTCCAGCTCGCAGATCTCTTCTTCGCCTTCGCCGGCGATCACCTTGCCCAGGTCCAGCGCGGCCTCGATGACCACCTTGGCCTTGCCGCGGCCCCAGGCGATCTCGGCCTTCTCGCGGACGAAATCGGTGGTGAACAGCGGCTGCAGGGTTTTCTTGTCCAGCTCGGCCAGGCTGGCCGGCCAGCAACTGTCGTCGAGCTTTTTCAGATCGAGCTTGGCCTTGCTCAGGTACCAGTCCCACTCGTTGCGCTCGGACAGGCCGGCAACGCTCTGGCCGCGGCTCTTCAGCGTCTGAATGAACTGCTCGCCATCACGGCGCAGGCGCAGGGCGACCTTGGCGCTGGCCAGGTCACGGTCCGGCGTATCGTAGTACTGATTAAATAGCTCGCCGCGCTGCCAGCCGCTCTTGTTGCGTTTCTTCAGCAGCGGGTGCTCGCGCAGGGCGGCCAGGGTGGCGCGGCTGGCGCGCAGTTTGATTTCGGTTTCTTTGACCATGGTCGAGAGCTAGATAGCCTTTTATGAAAATGTGACAGACCGATGACGCGCGCTGGCGAATGACGAATCCGGTCCCTATACTTGCGGCCTTCTCAAAACGGGGGCTTACCCTATGCCTATCAATCCCTTTGTCAGCCTGTTCGGCCGTTCACCCATCGGCCCCATGCAACAGCATATCGCCAAGGCCCACGAGTGCGCGGCGAACCTGGTTCCCTTCTTCGAGGCCATCATGGCCGAGGATTGGGCCAAGGTAGAACAGGTGCAACAGGAGATGTCCCGGCTGGAGCACGAGGCCGACAAGCTGAAGAAAAGCGTGCGCCTGCACCTGCCCAAGAGCCTGTTCTTGCCGGTGCCGCGTTCGGACCTGCTTGAGCTGCTCAGTGTACAGGACAAAGTCGCCAACCGTGCCAAGGACATCGCCGGTCTGATGCTCGGCCGGCAGATGGCTATTCCGCAGCCACTGCAGCCACTGGTGCGCGCCTACGTACAGCGCAGTGTGGACGCCAGCGCCCAGGCGCTGAAGGCAATGAACGAATTGGACGAACTGCTCGAAACCGGTTTTGCCGGCCGCGAAGCAGTGCTGGTGGAAAACCTGATCGAGGAGCTCGGTTCGATCGAAAACGATACCGACCGCCTGCAGATCGAGGTACGCCGCAACCTGTTCAAGCTGGAGAAGGACCTTCCCCCGGTCGATGTGATGTTCCTCTATCAGATCATCGACTGGATCGGCGATGTCGCCGACCGTGCCCAACGAGTGGGCAACCGACTGGAACAACTGCTGGCGCGCTAAGCGCCAGTGTCCTTTCTGGGATCTACGGAAACTAATTTATGTCTCTGATTGCGGACTACGGGCTGGTTCTGCTCGTTCTTGCCTGCCTTTTCGGTTTTTTCATGGCCTGGGGTGTTGGAGCCAACGATGTAGCCAATGCTATGGGTACATCCGTTGGCTCGCGTGCACTTACCATCAAGCAGGCGATCATCATCGCCATGGTCTTCGAGTTCGCCGGTGCCTACCTGGCCGGCGGCGAGGTGACCGAAACCATCAAGAACGGCATCGTCGATGCCAATCTGATCAGCCCCAACCTGATGGTGTTGGGCATGATGTCGGCTCTGTTAGCGGCAGGCACCTGGCTGCTGGTGGCGTCGATGCGCGGCTGGCCGGTGTCCACCACCCACACCATCGTCGGTGCGGTGATCGGTTTCGCCGCAGTCGGTGTATCGGTTGATGCCGTGCACTGGAGCGGCGTCGGCCCCATAGTCGCCAGCTGGGTCGTCACGCCGATGCTGGCCGGGACCATCTCCTTCTGCCTCTTCGTCAGCGTGCAGAAGCTGATCATCGATACCGATAATCCCTTCCTGAACGCCAAGCGTTATGTGCCGCTGTACATGTTCATCACCGGCTTCATGATTTCGCTGATGACCATGACCAAGGGTCTCAAGCATGTCGGCCTGAACCTCTCCAGCACCGAAGGCTTCCTGCTCTCGATCGGTATCGGCGTGCTGGTCATGCTGATCGGTATCGCGCTGCTCAGTCGCATTCATGTCGACGCCGAAGCTGACAAGGCTTTCCACTTCTCCAGCGTGGAGAAGGTGTTCGCCATCCTGATGATCTTCACCGCCTGCTCCATGGCCTTCGCTCATGGCTCCAACGACGTGGCCAACGCCGTTGGCCCGCTGGCGGCCATCGTCGGTGTGATCCAGAGTGGCGGTGACCTGGCTGCTGGCGACAAGTCGCTGGTACCGGGCTGGATTCTGCTGCTGGGCGCGCTGGGCATCGTGGTCGGCCTGGCGACCTACGGCTACAAGGTAATCGCCACCATCGGCAAGGAAATCACCGAGCTGACCCCCAGCCGCGGCTTCGCCGCTGAACTGGCCGCTGCTACCACCGTGGTCAGCGCCTCGGGCCTGGGTCTGCCGGTATCCACCACCCACACTCTGGTCGGCGCCATTCTCGGTGTCGGCCTGGCACGCGGCATCGGTGCGCTGAACCTGGGCATGATCGGCAAGATCTTCCTGTCCTGGATCATCACCCTGCCGGCCGGTGCGATCCTGTCGATCATCTTCTTCTTCATCCTGCGCGCGCTGTTCGGCGGGGTCTGATCCCGGCCTGACGGTTTCCCCTGAGGTTGGATGCCCCTATGATGGGGCTCCGACCCAGGAGATCGCCGATGCCCTTGCCGTCCTTCCGAGAGCAGTTCGCTGCGCTGATCGCAGCGCCCTCGGTGAGCTGCACCCAGCCCAACTGGGACCAGAGCAACGCGCCTGTCATCGAGCTGCTTGCCGCTTGGCTCGGTGACCTGGGCTTCACCTGCGAAACCCAGCAGATCGCCCCGGGCAAGTTCAATCTTCTCGCCAGTTATGGCTCCGGCCCTGGTGGTCTGGTGCTGGCTGGGCACAGCGATACCGTGCCCTTCGATGCGGCCCTGTGGCAGACCGATCCGCTCAAGCTGAGCGAAGTGGGCGACCGCTGGGTGGGGCTGGGCAGTTGCGACATGAAGGGTTTTTTCGCCCTGGCTATCGAAGCCGTGCGGCCGCTGCTTGATCAGCCTTTCCAGCAACCGTTGCTGATCCTTGCTACTTGTGATGAAGAAAGCTCCATGGCTGGCGCCCGCGCCCTGGCCGAGGCCGGGCGGCCGCTTGGCCGTGCGGCGGTGATCGGCGAGCCGACCGGCCTCAAACCCATCCGCCTGCACAAGGGCGTGATGATGGAGCGTATCGATATTCTCGGGCGCAGCGGTCACAGCTCCGACCCGAGTCTCGGGCATAGCGCGCTGGAGGCCATGCAGGACGTGATGGGGGAGCTGCGTGGCCTGCGTGCGCAGTGGCAGCGCGAGTTCAACAATCCGCAGTTCAGCGTGCCGCAACCGACCCTCAACCTCGGCTGCATCCACGGGGGCGACAACCCCAACCGCATCTGCGGCCAGTGCGCGCTGGAGTTCGACCTGCGTCCGCTGCCGGGCATGGATCCTGAGC
Organism: Pseudomonas sp. NY15364; assembly: GCF_048068235.1. Taxonomy (NCBI): domain Bacteria; kingdom Pseudomonadati; phylum Pseudomonadota; class Gammaproteobacteria; order Pseudomonadales; family Pseudomonadaceae; genus Pseudomonas; species Pseudomonas sp. NY15364. Next base: position 295,138 of record NZ_JBLUPX010000001.1, read on the forward strand.
AACTGCGCGAGACCATTCGCGGCAAGCTGCTGCCACTGGCGCTCAAGCATCAGGTACGCATCGACTATGGTCCGCTGTTCCCCGAAGTGCCGCCATTCGAGCAGCGTGCCGATGCCGAGCTGGTACGTCTGGCCGAGCGGCTGACCGGGCACAGCGCGCAGGCGGTGGCATTCGGCACCGAGGCGCCTTATCTTCAGCGCCTTGGCTGCGAGACGCTGGTGCTCGGCCCCGGCGATATCGACTGTGCGCACCAGCCCGGGGAACACCTGGAGCTGGCCCGTATCGAACCAACTGTGGCGATACTGCGCCAACTGATCCAACACTACTGCCTGACCCGGAGTGACGACGTGCAGCGACGATGAGATCGACTCTCTAACCGAACATGACGGCTATGCCCGTCCTACGTCTCGACGCTAATGGATTGCTCATGCACGACTACGTCAACTGGTTACGCCACGCCTCGCCCTACATCAACGCTCATCGTGACTGCACCTTCGTGGTCATGTTGCCGGGCGAGGGTATCGCCCACCCGAACTTCGCCAACATCGTTCACGATCTGGTGCTGCTGCACAGCCTCGGCGTGCGTCTGGTGCTGGTGCACGGCTCGCGCCCGCAGATCGAGGCGCGCCTGACCGCCCGCGGCCTGACCCCGCACTATCATCGCGACCTGCGCATCACCGATGCACCGACCCTGGAGTGCGTGATCGATGCCGTCGGCCAACTGCGCATCGCCATCGAGGCGCGTCTGTCGATGGACATGGCCGCTTCGCCCATGCAGGGCTCGCGCCTGCGCCTGACCAGTGGCAACTTCGTGACCGCACGGCCGATCGGCGTGCTCGATGGCATCGACTATCACCACACCGGCGAAGTGCGGCGCATCGACCGCAAGGGCATCAACCGCCAGCTCGACGAACGCAGCATCGTGCTGCTTTCGCCGCTGGGCTATTCGCCTACCGGGGAAATCTTCAACCTGGCCTGCGAGGACGTCGCTACTCGCGCCGCCATCGACCTGGGGGCGGACAAGCTGCTGTTGTTCGGCGCCGAGGATGGCCTGCTCGACGAGAGCGGCAAGCTGGTGCGCGAGCTGCGTCCGCAGCAGGTGCCAGCGCATCTGGCGCGCCTGGGCAGCAACTATCAGGGCGAGCTACTCGATGCCGCCGCCGAAGCCTGTCGTGGCGGCGTGAAGCGCAGCCACATCGTCAGCTATGCCACCGATGGTGCGCTGCTCAGCGAACTGTTCACCCGCACCGGTAACGGCACCCTGGTGGCCCAGGAGCAGTTCGAATCCCTGCGTGAGGCGACCATCGAGGATGTCGGTGGCCTGATCGAGCTGATCAGCCCGCTGGAAGAGCAGGGGATTCTGGTGCGTCGTTCGCGCGAGGTGCTGGAGCGCGAGATCGAGCAGTTCAGCATCGTCGAGCGTGAGGGGCTGATCATCGCCTGCGCAGCGCTCTATCCCATCGCCGATTCGGACTGCGGCGAGTTGGCCTGCCTGGCGGTCAATCCCGATTACCGCCATGGCGGGCGTGGCGACGAGTTGCTCGAACGCATCGAGGCCAGGGCGCGGGCGCAGGGGATCAAGACCCTGTTCGTACTCACCACCCGCACCGCCCACTGGTTCCGCGAGCGCGGCTTCGAGCCGAGCAGCGTCGAGCGCATGCCCACCGCGCGGGCGTCGCTGTACAACTACCAGCGCAATTCGAAGGTGTTCGAGAAGGCGTTGTAGGAAGACAAATGTAATGAGTGGGAGGGGCTTTAGCCGCGAGCGATGAATCAGTCGCGGCTAAAGCCCCTCCCACAATGCGTTCAGAGTGTCAGGCGCTGTGCTGCTGCAGGCGCATCAGCTCGAAGCCGTCGTCCCAGCCGGCCTCCCAGGCCGCAGCGGGGATTTCGTCAGGGTAGGGCTGGCGGGTCCTGGGTTGGTCAGTAAGGCCGGCCATATAACCTTGCTGGTAGGCCTTGGTCAGGCTCTCCAGGCTCCATTGCGGCGTGGCGTCATCGGCCATGGGCGCTGCTCGTCTATCGTCCTTTACCCGGCAATGCTAGCTGGCGGGGCGGCCAGGGGAGTGGCCGCCCATCCTGGCTTTTGCTCCGCTGGTTGGCTTTGTGACGCAGTCGACGGTTCTTCGCCCTACACGGCCAAAGCCAGAATGCTCGCCTGGTAGGCCGCGACGAAAGCATCGAAATCACCCATGGGCTGCGCTTCAAGCTCTGCCTGCGCGGCCAGCGAGTCGTGGGCGGCCTGTCCGCCTGCCGCCGTCTGCGTGAGTCGGGCAACCAGATGCCGATCATCATGCTCACCGCCAAGGGCGATGAGTCCAGCCGTATTCAGGGCCTGGAGCTCGGCGCCGACGATTATCTGGCCAAGCCGTTCAACCCGCGTGAGCTGCTGGCGCGGATCAAGGCCGTGCTGCGCCGCCAGGCGCCGGTGGTGCCAGGTGCGCCGGGTAGCGAAGACGAGAGCGTCAGTTTCGGCGAGTACGAGCTGTCGCTGGCTACCCGCGAGCTGAAGAAGGGTGATGAATTGCACATGCTCACCACCGGTGAGTTCGCTGTGGGGGCTGCCCTGGCAGTGGGCGGCGCTTTATGCCGTGCCGGAAACGGCGGCCATCGCGTTGGCCTGGTGGCTGTTGCGGCGTCAACCGTTCGACCCCGCTCTTACCCGGCTGGATGATCTGCTGCGTTTTCTGGCTTTCGGCGTGTTGCTGCCGGTAACCCTGTTGTCGCTCGGGTTGCAGGCCAGTTTGTGGTTGACCGGACATCCGCCTCAGGGGCAGTGGGCCTTGGCCAGCCTGGAGCTGTGGCTGACCGACAGCATCGGCCTGCTGGCGCTGACGACGCCCTTGCTGGCATTCGTGAGCCCGTTGCTGCGCAGGCGTGGCTGGATGCAGACGAGCCAGGTTGTCGAGTCTGCCGCCATGGTTTGCAATCGCTCGGTTTCAGGGCTGCTGGCCGTGTGTGTATTTATCGGCCTGGTCGTACTGATCGGCTTCTTGCCGCCGCTGCTCGGTTTGCCGCTTTTGGGTGTCAGCATGTTGGTGTTGGCGCTGCGTTATGCGTTCCCCGGGGCGTTGTTCGGCGCGGCGCTTGCCTTCGCGGTCACCTTGCTTTTGCCGCTGGCGCGTGGCGCCTTGCAGCCAGGCGAGCTGGATCTGCAGCGCAATCAGTTGCAGCTTACGGTGCTGCTGCTGATGACCGCAGCCCTACTGGTCGGGCGGGTGCTCGGTGATTTGCGCCAGTCACTGGCCAGCAGTGCGCGGATGCAGCAGCAACTGGCGCAGGCCAATCTGGCAATGGAGGCCAGCCCGCTGGGTGTGACCATCGCTGATGCCCGGCAGCCTGGCTTGCCGCTGATCTATTGCAACCCGGCCTTCAACCGCATGAGCGGCTACGCCAGAAAGGAGGCGCTGGGGCGCAACTGCCTTTTTCTGATGGGCGAGGACTACACGCAGCCTGGCGTGCTGACCTTGCGTCAAGCATTGCGCGAGGGCGGTACGGCTCGGGCCGTGCTGCGCAACTATCGCAAGGATGGTAGTGCGTTCTGGAGCGAGGTGATGCTGGCGCCGATCCGCGACGATCAGGGTGTCAGCCATTTCGTTGGCCTGCAGCATGACGTCACCGAGCGTGAGGAACTGGCGGCCAAGGTCGAGCAGCAACGCCTGACACTGCTGCGCCAGAGCCACCTGTTCAGCCAGACCGAGCATATCGCCAGTCTTGGCGGCTGGGTGCTGGAGATGCACGACCACAGCATGTTCTGGAGCGAGGGCTGCTACAACATCGTCGGGCGTGATCTGGCGCAGGGGGCGCCGACCTTGCAGCAGACGCTCGACTACTACGACAAGCCCAGCCAGGCGCTGATGCTGGAGACCCTGCAGGCGGCTGTCGAAGGTGACGATGAGTTGGATCTTGAGGTGCGCCTGTCGGCACACCAGGGTGGCCGCTGGATGCGCTTGCGTGGCGTGGTCGAGCGTGACGGGGCGGCGCTGGTGCGAATCTATGGTGCGATCCAGGACATCAGTGAGCGCAAGCGTGCCGAGCAGCAACTGCGTGAGCGTGATGAGCGCCTGCGGCTGTTCTTCGAAGCGCCGCTGATCGGTATGGCCCTGACTACTTCGACCTTCGGCTGGGAGGAGGTCAACCTCAAACTTTGCAGTATTCTTGGTCGTAGTCGTGAGCAGCTGCTGCGCAGTACCTGGGCCGGGTTGTCTCATCCTGATGATCTGGATGCCGAGCAGAGTTTGCTCGACCAGGTGCTGGATGGCCGCAGCGAGGGCTTCGAGCTGGATAAGCGTTTCCTGCGCCCTGATGGCCAGGTGGTATATACCCGCCTCAGCCTGCGGGTGGTTCGTGGCAGCAGTGCGCGTTCTGGGCTTTTCCTGCTACTGATCGAGGACATCAGCGCGCGCTACGAGGCCGAGGCGCGCTACCGCACCATGGTCGAGCACGCGCCGGAGGCGATTCTGCTGTTCTCGCCGGATGGCGGTATCGTCGAGTGCAATGAAAACGCCTTGCGCCTGTTCCGTTATCGCCGCGCCGAGCTGCTCGGCAAAAGCATCCAGAACATCAGTCCGCTGCGTCAGGTCGATGGACGGGAGTCGACTCAGGTTGGCAGGGGATACCTGGCGCGTGCCATTGATGGTGAGGTGCCGGTATTCGAATGGCTGCATCGTGACAGCGCCGGTCGTGTTCTGCCCTGCGAGATACGGCTGGTACGGATGCCGGGTGAATCGCTGCTGATTCGCGCCAGCATCACCGACATTTCCGAGCGTCAGCGCTATCAGCGGGAAATCGAGCGGCTGGCATACAGCGATGAGCTTACCGGCCTGCCTAATCGCCGCCTGCTGCTCGATCGCTTGCAACATGCGATGGACCGCGAGCAGCGCGAGGGAAGTCTGGGCGCGCTGCTGTTTATCGATCTCGACCATTTCAAGACCATCAACGATAGTCTGGGACATCTCATTGGCGATGCCTTGCTGCGTGAAGTGACCACGCGACTGGCCCGTGAGTTGCGCGCCGAGGACACCCTGGCGCGTTTGGGCGGTGACGAGTTCGTCGTGCTGCTCGAAGCGCTCGGCAGTGATCCGCAAGTGGTGGCCGAACATGCGGCGGCAGTGGGCGACAAGCTGCTGAAGAGCCTGCATGGCAGTTGTGTGATCGAAGGGCGTGAGCTGTCGGTCAGCGCCAGTATTGGCATTGCCCTGCATCCGCTGGCCAGCCAGAACGCGGCCGATGTGCTCAAGCAAGCCGATACCGCGATGTACCGGGCCAAGCATGCCGGGCGCAATGCCCTGCATTTCTTCGAGCCGCAGATGCAGGCCGCCATCGATCAGCGTCTGCAGTTGCAGGGTGAGTTGCGCCAGGCCATTGCTCGTGAGCAGTTGCACCTGGTGTTCCAGCCGCAGGTGATGCTGGAGAGCGGTCAGGTCGCCGGAGCGGAAGTGCTGTTGCGTTGGCGGCACCCTGAGTGGGGCGATATTGCCCCGGATCAGTTCATTCCACTGGCCGAAGAAACCGGTCTGATCCAGGAAATCGGCCACTGGGTGCTGGAACAGGCCTGTGCGGCGCTGGCGCGTTGGCGCGGGCAGTGGCCGCACCTGGTGCTGGCGGTCAACCTGAGCCCGCGCGAGCTGCGCCAGGCTGACTGCGTGAGACGGGTTGCAGATTGTCTGCAGCGTCATGGCGTCCCGGCGACCTCGCTTGAGTTGGAAATCACCGAAGGCGTGTTACTGGAGGATATCGGCCAGTGCATCGGCAACATGCAGCAGCTCAAGGCTCTGGGTGTGCGCTTCGCCATCGACGATTTTGGTACAGGCTACTCGTCGCTGACCTACCTCAAGCGCCTGCCGCTGGATCGCCTGAAAATCGATCGCAGCTTCGTTGCCGACCTCGATGGCGAAGCCAGCGGTGGCCAACTGGTAGAGACCATTCTGATGATCGCGCGCAACCTCGGTTTGGAGTGCGTGGCCGAAGGGATAGAGCGCGAAAGCCAGTACGCGTTGCTGCGCGAGTACCAATGCACCTTGGGGCAGGGTTATTTCTGCAGCAGGCCACTGCTCGAAGATGAGTTCTTGCGTTGGATGAGCGGTATGCGCTGAGTGCTCCGGTATTCCGTTTCGGAGTGACGAGCCGCCTGTGCATGACTTGGCCAATAGCGCAGAGCCGTGCCTCTGGCTCGCCTGTACCGCTCAAGCGCTGTATTGTGCCGATATCTGCTGATAGCGCCTGATCTACCGAGAAATGGCGAGAAGCTTATCCGGCATCCGCATCGACTGATGAGGTGCAATGCGACACGCTTTGTCGTGGGGCGGTGGCATCATATGTGTTCATGTAATTAAGCGATGGTTTGAGCATGACGGAGCATTCAGCCAACACAGTCAAGGCTTGGTATCTGATCCAGTGCAAGGCACGCCAGGATGCCCGGGCGGAAGAAAATCTGAGCCGCCAGGGTTTCCTGTGTTTCCGGCCGATGTATGGTGGTGAGAGCTCTTCGGCTGAGAAGGCTAAAGGTGTCGGCGAGTCGCTATTTCCTGGCTATTTGTTCGTGCAGCTTGGTGCACAGGATAACTGGAGCGTCCTGCGCTCGACGCGCGGCGTATTGCGCGTCGTCAGCTTTGGCGGCAAGCCCACGGCAGTCGAGTGCGAGTTGGTGGAACAATTGCGCCAACGTCCTTTCGTTGCGCAAGAGCAGAGCGTCCCGTTGGTTTCGGGGGAAACGGTTCGCATCGAAGAGGGGCCGTTCGCCAGTTTCGATGCGGTGTTTCTCGAGATGGATGGCGAGGCTCGTGTAGTGCTTCTTCTCACCTTTCTGCAGCGTCAGCAGAAAATTTATATGCCCCTGACGGGTATCAGAAAAATCTGAATGTGGTATTTTTCAGACGTCAACGGCCCGATTGTCGGCAAATTGCCATCCCCGTAGGTGAGAATCTGTATACTTGCGCCCCGGTGCAGGTATGAGGTTGCCTCTGCGAAACTGTATCAAGATATTAATGAGGTTCGGGGTGCTGAACCGGTGTTGCATAGTGCGCTGCCAGGTTTCGGTTGGCTTGCTGCGTTGTTGCTCGAAACCACGTCGTATGACGCTTTTCTGCGTATTGACTGAGTTGTAAAAAAGCCTTAATCAGCGTTTTCAAGGAATGACGGCAAATCTTGGGGCGGTAGCGTGTCTGCCGTCAGGTAGGGCTGTTTGGTTGATTGATGGGCTGTAGTGATCGTGGGTGACGCCTCCTGGCAGCCATTGCGATAGAGAAAGTGCGAAAACGTTAAAGGACTAACATGCCGCTTCTTGTTCAAATTTCCCTGTTTTCTGCCGATGACAGCCATTGCACCCGTGTGCTCTGGCATGGCGTCGTGCGCGCGGTTGGGCCATGTGCCCGGCTGTATGAGCTTCAAACCTTCGTTGATTAATCCGTTGTAACCACCATGACTGCCCACTACTCATGCAGCAGAGGGACAGGACACCATGCAATATCTAATGAGGACGTTCGATATGCGTAAAACCCTTTCCACTCTCTCCCTGGCTCTGGTGCTGGCCTCCGGTCATGCACTCGCTGCTGACTCAACTAGCCTAAACGGCCTCCCACCAGCCCTCGCGCCAGCCCCCGCGCCCATGCTCTCCGTCGCCAATGAGTCGGCCCTGACCACTGCGCAACTGCAAGCCATCGCTGCTGCCAGCCCAGAAGAAGCTGCTGCCATCGTCGCGGAAGCTGTTGCAGCCAATCCGGAAGCCGCTGCCGCCATTGTGACGGCCGCTATTCAGGCCAACCCGAACGCTGCTGTCAGCATCGCTGCCGCCGCTGCCGCCGCTGCGCCGTCTCAAGCCACTGCCATCAGCAATGCCGCTGCCCTCGCTGCGCCGGCTCAAGCCGATGCCATCAAGGCCGCCGTTGCCGCTAGCGCTGCGTCAGCGACTACCTCCGTTGCTACCAGCTCCGGTGTGAACACCCCGACTTCCAGTGTGCCGAGCAGCAGCGGCGGTGGCGGTAGCGGCAGCACTCCGACTGCCAGCCCGAACTGATCGTTCGCAATCACTGTAATTCTGGGGCGCAGGTGCTTTGGGGCCTGCGCCGTTTTGCCGTTTTCTGCGGCGAAGCCAGCGCCAAGAAAGTCATTAGGGGGTTTCATGAGCATTAAGTTCAATGCAAGTACGCTTGCGGCCGCCGTTTCGGCCGCGCTTTGCGCCAACGCCTGGGCGCTTGAGCCGCAAAGCATCAAGTTGACCGATGGCCTGACGTTCACGCCCACCCTGCAGGTGAGCGAGCGTTATGACGACAACTTCCGTGCCGCGGAAAACAACGAAGAGTCTTCGTGGATCACCGCGATCACGCCGACCTTCACCCTCGCTGCCGAAGGCCGTAAAAGCGCCTACGCCCTGAGCTACACGGCAAACAGCGATATCTTTCATTCGAGCCACAAGGACAACAACACAGACCACCATCTGACCGCAGATGGCGTGTTCGAGTTCGATGCGCGCAATCGTCTGAAGCTGAACGCCGGCTACCACAAGGTAGAAGAGACCGCTTCCCAGGATCAGAACATCGAAAACGACAAGTACAGCACGGCCAATGTTGGCGGCGTGTACAGCTACGGCGCCGAGAGTGCCCGTGCGCAGATCGATTTCGGTGCCAACTACCAGGAACTGCGTTATCAGAACGGCAACAACCTGAACGCGGACAAGGAGCGTGATACCAGCGCTCTGAGCAGCACCTTCTATTACCGTGTGGCGCCGAAGACCCGTGCTCTGGTCGAAGCTCGTTACACCGACTACGACTACGTCACCAATGATCGCCTGAACAGCAACAACGTCGCCCTGCTCGGCGGTCTGACCTGGGACGCCACGGCGAAAACCAGCGGTACCGTCAAGATCGGTGGCGAGAAGAAGCGTTTCGACGATTCCCGTCTCGATGACAAGAGCGGCAGCATGTGGGAAGTCGGTGTGGACTGGAAACCACGCACCTATTCGACCTTCAGCCTGACCACGCGTCGCGCGCTGGACGAAGGTGACAATGGCGCTTCCTCCATCGAAGCTCAGAGCACCACCCTGAGCTGGGAGCACGAGTGGCTGGATCGCCTGACTTCCACCGTCAGCTACAGCTACACCGACAAGGAATATCAGGACGTCGACCGTGACGATAAGATCGATACTTTCGGTCTCGGCCTGACCTACGCCATGCGCCGCTGGTTGGATCTGGGCGTTGGCTACAAGTATTCCGAGAACGATTCGACTGCCGTTGGCGAAAGCTACAAGCGCAACATCTACATGATCAGCGTTTCCGCCAGCCTGTAACAAGGCAGTGCTCGGACAGGGCGCCGCACTTCTTCGGGAGTGCGGCGCTCGTTCGCTATAGCCGGCGTGCTGGTTTTGTTTCCCCAGTTATTCAAGAGCACCGAGTCTTATGGTCATCCGCATCTTCTTCAGCCTGATCCTTGGCGTCCTGTTGTTCAACAGCAGTGCTGCCCTGGCGGACGGCAACTCCACCTACAAACTGGCTTCTGGCGACGTCATTCGCGTCAACGTCTTCGGCGAGCCGGATCTCAGCTTCGAAGAGCTGCGCCTGACCGATGCCGGTACTTTTTCCTACCCCTTCATCGGCGAAGTCCGCGCACGGGGTAAAACGGCTGCCGAGATCGAGCAGATGATCGTCGACAAGCTGCAGGGTGACTATCTGGTCGATCCGCGTGTGTCGGTCAGCGTCCTGCAGTACCGTGAGTTTTTCATCAGCGGCGAGGTGAAAACACCTGGCGGCTATCCCTTCCAGCCTGGCCTGACCCTGCGTCGCGCCGTGGCACTGGCCGGTGGCCTGACCGAGCGCGCCTCGGTCAGCCGTATCACCATCATTCGCGATAGCAATGCCGATCGCACCCCGGAGAAGGCCACTCTGGACAGCCTGGTCATGCCTGGCGACACCATCACGATCGACCAAGGCTTCTTCTGACCTGTCGTTGTCTGTCCACTGGCTGATGGCGATGAGCGTTGATTCGCACTCGTCGTCGCCTGAGCGCCTTCACCTTTTTCAGAGTTTCCGCAAGCATGGAAAGTAATAGTCAAATCACCGAGCGCAACACGCTCGTTCAGCGCCAGGAAGCGGATGCCGACGAGATCGATCTGCTCAAACTGTGGCAGACCATCTGGCGGCGTAAGTGGAGCATCATCACCCTGGTGCTGGTGGTCAGCATGGTGGCGATTCTGGCCGTGTTCTCCATCACGCCGATCTACCGTGCTGCGGCGACTTTGCTGATCGAGCAGAAGAGCGCCAAGGTGGTTTCCATCGAACAGGTCTATGGCCTCGATGGCGCTGGCAACGAATACCTGCAAACCCAGTTCGAACTGCTCAAGTCGCGTGCTTTGGCTGAGCGTGTGGTGCGTCAGTTGAACCTGACCACGCACCCTGAGTTCGACCCGCGTCAGCAGCCTGAGCCGCTGATCGACTTCAAGGGGCTGATGGCCAACTTCGACTTCCACAAAGTCGTACCGGCCACCCTGCCGGACGATCTGGAAGGCGAGATCGATCCGACCGAAGCCGAGATCTTCGACGCAGTCACCAAAGAGTTCATGGGGCGCATCAGCGTCGAGCCGCAAGGTAAGAGCCAGTTGGTGAAAGTGCAGGTCGACATGGCCGATGCACGTATGTCGGCGCGTGCTGCTAACGCCCTGGCCAATGGTTTTATCGAAAGCCAGCTGGAAGCGACCATGGAAATGTCCATGACCGCCACCAACTGGATGAACAGCCGTCTGGGTGAACTGCGTACCAAGCTGAAAGAAGCCGAAGACCGCCTGCAGGGCTACCGTGAAGCGGAAAACCTGGTCGATGTGCAGGGTGTTGCCACCATCAGCGCTGCCGAGCTCAACCTGACTGGTGACCGCATGATCGATGCCCGCCGTCAGCGCGCCGAGGCTGAAAGCCAGTACCGCCAGGTGCGTGGCATGGGCAATGACTGGGAACGCCTGGCCAGTGTGCCAGCTGTACTGGGTCACCCACTGATCCAGCAGTTCAAGGCCGAAGAAGCCAAGGCCCGCGCCAAGGTCGAGGAAATGTCCAAGCGCTATGGCGCACGTCACCCGGCAATGGAAGCCGCTCGCTCCGAACTCAGCGCTGCCTCCGGTAGCTTGCGTGGCCAGGTGCAGCAGGTGGTCGCCGGTATCGAGCGTAACTACCAGTTGGCGGTGGCCAACGAGCAGTCGCTGCAGGCTTCGTTCAACGCCAACAAGTCGCAGATCCAGGATATTTCCCGCAAGGAATTCCGCCTGCGCGAGTTGCAGCGTGAGGTCGACACCAACCGTGCGCTGTACGACACCTTCATGACCCGTCTGAAGGAAACCGCCGCCACCTCCGACCTGGAAAGCGCCAACGCCCGGGTGGTGGACCAAGCCGTGGTGCCGAGCGAGCCGGTCAAACCGAAGAAAGCCCTGATCGTCGTTATCGCCGCGCTGCTCGCCGGTTTCGTCGGCGTCGGTCTGACGCTGCTGCTGGAGGCGCTGAACAACACCTTCAAGAGCACCGAAGAGGTGGAGAGCCGCCTCAACATCCCGGTACTCGGCATCCTGCCGTTGCTCAAGGGCAACCAGGAGCGTGGCGAACTGGCCCGGATGTTCAACACCGACAAGGACAAGAGCTTCTCCGAGTCGATCCGTACCATTCGTACCGGCGTGGTGCTATCTGGCATAGATCACCCGCACAAGGTCATGGTCGTTACCTCGTCGATTCCGGGTGAAGGCAAGAGTACCGTTTCCGCCAACCTGGCATTCGCCCTAGGGCAGGTGGAAAAAGTGCTGTTGATCGACGCCGACCTGCGCCGCCCAACCCTGGCCAAGAGCTTCGAGTTCCCGGTTGGTACACCTGGCCTGGCCAACCTGATCGCCGGCACCGCCAAGCTGGAAGAGTGCATCAAGCAGGTCGACGGTATCGACATGATGGTCGCTGGCACCGTGCCGCCAAACCCGCTGGAACTGCTGTCTTCGCCGCGTTTCGCCAAGGCGCTGGAAGTACTCAAGAGCAAGTACGAACGCATCATCATCGACTCGCCGCCAACCCAGGCGGTCAGCGATGCCATCGTGCTGTCCACCTTCGCCAACTCGCTGATCTACGTAGTCAAGTCCGACTCCACGCACATTCCGCTGGTGGAAAAAGGCGTCGGTCAACTGCTGCAGAACAACGCGCCGGTCAACGGTATCGTGCTCAACCAGGTCGACATCAAGAAGGCCCAGAAGTACGGCTACAGCTACGGCGGCTATTACGACTACTATGGCTACAGCAACGCGCAGAAGGCCTAACGGCTCGCGGCTGCAGCCGCTCCTACAAAATCCTGGCGTGCTAATGGGCCATGCCCATGATTTCACGGGCAGGGCGCTACCTGTAGGAGCTGGCTTGCCAGCGATGATCTGGGGCAGCGACGGATCGCCCGTAAGCGGGCTCCTACGAAAGAGCTCTTTTGTCGGAGCCGGGCCACGTCTGCGAAGGCTCGCGCGCATGGCGACGCTCCTACGGTTCAGGCCAATTGCCTGGGCCGTTTCTCTGCAACAACGTAGGTGGACATTCCGCAAGGGCTGTCCACCAGCGTCCCCCCCAACCAGATACGCGATCATGATCGACCTGCACAATCACCTGCTCCCTGGTATCGACGACGGTGCGCCTGATCTCGATGCGGCTTTGGCTCTGGCGCGGGTAGCGGTGCAGGACGGCATCACCCATCTGGTGTGTACGCCGCATATCCATCCCGGTCGTTACGACAACACGCCTGCCTCGATTCAGGGTGCGCATGCGCTGTTCTCCGCCGCGTTGGTGCGCGAGAACATTCCGCTGCAGGTGGCCGCCGCCGCCGAAGTGCGTTTCGGTATGGAACTGATGGTGGGCATCGCTCAGGGGGCGATTCCGTTCCTCGGCGAGTGGCTGGGCAAGAAGGTGTTGCTGCTCGAATTCCCGCACAGTGAGATTCCCTTCGGTGCCGAGCGCCTGACGAGCTGGCTGTTGCAGTGCAACATCGTGCCGATGATCGCGCACCCGGAGCGCAACAAGGGCATCATGCGCTCGCCCTCCAAACTCAAGCCTTTCCTCGATCAGGGCTGCCTGTTGCAGGTCACGGCAGGTTCGGTTGCCGGCCAGTTTGGCCAGGCTGCCGAAGAGGTGGCCCATGCGCTGCTGGAGCAAGGCGTCGTCACGATTCTGGCCAGTGATGCGCATAACCTGCAGCATCGTCCGCCCATCATCAGTGCCGGCCTGCGAGAGGCCGCGCGCCTGGTCGGTGACGTCAAAGCTGAAGCTTTGGTGCGCACCACGCCCTGGCAAATCGCCCAGAGTCATTTCCAATGAGTGCAGTCATCGATCAGGATCGCGTTAGAAAACGACGTGTACGGGGAACCGGCATCGGCATGTCGCGTGTTGCCTTGTGGCTGCTGCTGGCGTTTGCCCTGCTGATTATCGGGTTGGGTGTGCGTATGAGCCTGTCCGGTATCGCCAGCTACCAGGCCGAAGCCTTTCTGGAAAACTGGTCAGCGGCCAAGAGCGAGCCCCAACCACTTGCCTGGCAAGTCGCCCACGATGCCGCGCAGCGTGCAATTGAACTTTACCCAGTGGCGGACGGTGATCGGCTCGACCGCCTGGGGCGCGTTTATAGCTGGCAGTATTTCCGCCACCCCTATGCGTTGGAGGAGGCTGCTGCTTCGCGCCAATCGGCTCTCGAGGCCTACCGCGAAGCGGTGCTGGCACGCCCGGTCTGGCCATATACCTGGTCGCGCTTGGCCCACGCCAAGCTTTATCAGCAAGCCTTCGATGATGAGTTCGCCATGGCATTCGAGCAGGCGTTCCAGCTTGGCCCCTGGCGTAATGGCGTGAACAGCGAATTGGCTACCATCGGCTTTGCCGCCTGGCCGCAACTATCAGTGCAACAACGCGAAGCCACTCTCGAATCGGCTCGTCGTGCAGTGGCTTATGGCATGGGCGAAGCCCAGTACCAGTTGGCGGTGGCGCAACACACCGGTCGGGTTGTTGAACTGTGTGGCAGCCTGACGGCAGAGTTGATCGAGGCACGCAAGCTCACCCCTTGCCTGTAGGTTGCCGCTGTATCGGTGGACAAGGCTACGCCATATCCACCCTACGCAATATTCAGTTCCCCGTAGGGTGTACATGCCGAAGGCTTGTCCACCAGAGGCCCGGCACAGCGATGCAGGCCAACGCAATACAAAGGGTCAGGCGCTATTGCCACGACCTGTAATCGCAAGCCTGATCATGCCCTTGCATGGTCTTGCCGGATGCCATCAAGGCGTCGTTCCGGATTTTTCAGGTAGTACTTCATGTCACGGATTCAGACTACAGCACCTACTGACACCAGTGCGCTGCACCAACTTGCAACTGCATCGCCATTAGCAGGCGATCCCTCCGCAACCAACCCTGGCGATGCGAACGTCGCCTGGGCTGGCAAGCGTGATGGTGGTTTGCCACAGGGGCGAGGTTTGACATTCTGGGGCCAGTGGCTAGCCGCAATGGGCATGCTGGTATTGTTGCTGTGCGCCCGACCTGGCCCTACACCTGGGAGCGCCTGGCCCACGCCAAGCTCTACCTGCAGACGTTCGACGAGACATTCGACCAGGCCCTGGAGCAGGCCTTCCAGCTCGGCCCCTGGCGCATCGGCGTCAACCGCGAACTGGCGACCATCGGTTTCAGCGCCTGGCCGCACCTCAGTGCGGAGCAACGCGAAGCCACCCTGGAGTCTGCCCGCCGCAGTGTAGCCGACGGCCCAAGGGAGACTCGCTGCATGCTCGAGATCGCCCAACACACCGGCAGGCTCCAGGACCTATGCAACGGCCTGCCCAGCGACCTGAAAACCGCCCGCAAGCTCACCCAATGCCTGAACTAGCGGACGACCAAGGAGATTACGCCTCGTCTTCGACGCGATGCTGTCGGTACCACGTAGGGCGGGTGCAACCCGCCAGATCAACGATGGCGGGTTGCACCCGCCTACGGCCCGACTGTTTTCCATCCCGGGAAATCAAAATACGCGGATTGTTTGAAGGCACGGATTCATCCACGAACCCGAGCACGGCGATCCCGTTCCCAGGTCGTCAACGTGACACCCTGTAGGAGCGGATTCAGCCGCGAACCTCGCAGGCACGACCCCACCGCTTGCGAGGATCCGCCCCATCAGCTCTTCCCTCAGCTGAAAGGCGTAGCCTGCAGGATGAATTCGTAGGATGGGTGACAGCCCATCACAACAAACTCTGAGCCGAGGACGACGCCTAGTCCTCTGCTCGCAAACTACTGTAAGCGAACCACCACCACACAAAACACCGGGCCATCAGCCCCACAAGCTGGCTAAAAAGTACTAGCCCTAAGAGCAGGCTTGCCCACAAGGCTCCAATTGCCTGTCAATGCATAACTCTGCCGCCAAACGCCACAACCGACTAATTACGCTCCAACACCCCCGCAGGTAAATCGCCATGTCACGGACCGAGATAGCAGCCCCAGCGGCCGAGAGACCAGCACACAGGCTCAGCCCCCAGATGCACAGCGGGGACAACATCGTCAAAAGCTGGCGCCGGTCCAACCTGGCCAGCAAGCGGGAAAGCGGCACAGCGGAAAACCGCGGCCTCACCTTCTGGGGCCAATGGGCGGCGGCCACCAGCCTGCTGATCCTGCTGCTCTGCACCCTCGCCATGATCAAAACCGGCGAGATTGATACCCAATACCGCATCCTGGCACTGCTCACCCTGCTGGGTTCGGTACCTGCCTATTCCCTGGTGGGGGCCTACCAAAAGCACCATAGCCACCTGGCGGGTCTCGGCCGCCTGCTCGGCGGCTGGTTGCTGCTACTGGCCGGCCTGTTGGTCGCCACCTTTATCACCAAGACCAGCACACTCTTCTCCCGTGAGGTGATCCTCACTTGGGGTTCGCTCGGCTTCGTCCTGCAGGCTTGCCTGTACGTGCCGTTGCACAGTTTCTCCAGGCGCTACCACAAGAAACTGCAGGCCTCCCGCACCTCGCTGATCATAGGTACCGGCGAACTGGCGCAGGATTTGGCGGACAAACTGGTTCGGCAAAGGCGCGAGCCGTTGGTGGGGCTGGTGGCCAGTACCGAGCTGGAGCTGCCGGACAACGGGCTTTACCCGATAGTCGGCAACCTTGCCCACCTGCGCGACCTGATCGCCACCCACAATATCCGCCGCCTGTATATCGCCCTGCCCCTGAGCGAGGCCGAGCAGATCGAGGGTCTGTACGTCGATCTGCTGGATGCCAATGTCGACGTGGTCTGGCTTCCCGACCTGAACAGCATGATGCTGCTCAACCACTCGGCGCGGGAGATCGAAGGTATGCCGGCCATTCATTTGAATGAAAGCCCGCTGACCTCCTACCCGACCGCCGCCCTGACCAAGGCCCTGATGGACCGTGCGGTAGCGCTACTGGCGATAATCGCCCTCAGCCCGGTGTTGCTGGCCACCGCAATGGCGGTGAAATATTCCTCACCCGGCCCGGTGCTGTTCAAGCAGAAGCGCCATGGCTGGAACGGCAAGGTCATCAAGGTGTGGAAGTTCCGCTCCATGCGTATGCACGATGATGCCCAGGTCAAGCAGGCCACCCGCGAAGACCCGCGTATCACCCCGGTCGGCCGCTTTATCCGGCGCACCTCCCTCGACGAACTACCGCAGCTGTTCAACGTGCTGCAGGGCCATATGTCCCTGGTCGGCCCGCGTCCCCATGCCGTGGCGCACAACGACTACTACACCGGCAAGATCAAGGCCTATATGGCCCGCCACCGTATCAAACCCGGCATCACCGGCCTGGCCCAGGTAAGCGGCTGCCGGGGCGAGACCGAAACCATCGACAAGATGGAAAAGCGCGTCGAACTCGACCTGGCCTATATCAACAACTGGTCGCTGTGGCTGGATATCAAGATCCTGATCAAGACCCCTTTCACCCTGCTGTCCAAGGACATCTACTGAGCACAGCCGTCATGGCATGCCTGTATGTAGGAGCGGCTTCAGCCGCGAAGCTTCTAGCTGCGGCTGTCCCGGCTCTCTGCACTGATCGTTTCCCGCTCGGCGATGACCTGCATCCGCGCCGAGCTGCATCACATACACGGGCACCAAACCTCGTTAACGGACTAACGCCAATGCCTTACCCGGAGATCCAACACCACGGCGCCGCCACCGGCGTGACCGGCTCCTGCCACCAACTGCATATGGACGACCAGCACAGCCTGCTGGTGGACTGCGGCCTGTTCCAGGGCGCGGAAACCTCAGCAGAAGGCAAGGCCGGAGCCGAACAACTGGCCATAGAATTCGACATCGGCACCCTCAAGGCGCTGCTGCTGACCCATGTACATATCGACCACGTCGGCCGCCTGCCCTACCTGCTGGCCGCCGGCTTCAAGGGCCCGATCTACTGCAGCCAGCCCTCGGCGCAACTATTGCCCCTAGTGCTGGAAGACGCCTTCCAGCTCACCTTCGGCCGTGACAACAAGCGGCTGGAAAGCTATCTGAAACTGATCCAGCAACGTCTTATGCCTCTGCCCTATCGCACCTGGCACAACCTGATCGATACCCCCGCGCTTGCGATACAGATCAGCGTTTACCCCGACAGACTGATGATCTGGAACCCCGGCCAACTACCGGCTGACTGGACGCTGGACAAGCTCATGGCCAAACATGCCTCATGCCCGTTCAACCCGGACATTGCCAATGCGTTTTTTCGGGCCGGCCTGATCGAATCCTGGGGGCGTGGTATCGAGTGCATCATCGAAGCCTGCAGGCAGGACAACTACCCGATGCCGCAGTGGCAGCTTGAACCAGGCGGTCTATGGGTGACGTTCCGGTTTCCTGAGGAGCATGTGCAGCAGGTTTCCGGGCAAGGTGAGGCAGGTGGCGGTGTAAGTGGCGGTGTAAGTGGCGGTGTAAAGGAACTGCTTGTCTTCATTGAAAACAACCCCGGTTTGAGTGCGAAAGCCATAAGCGAAGCCATGGGCACACCACTCAGAACGGTCGAGCGCTGGCTTAAAACTCTGCGTGAGCAGCGGTTGGTTGAGTTCAAAGGCGCCCCCAGGACGGGGGGCTACGTTGCAATAGAAAGCCAAGACGCCAGTTCGCCGCCGGGTACTGACAATGCGGATGGCTAGGCCGACGCTGGTATCGCAGGCGCCTCCATCTCTTGTAGGAGCGGCCTTGGCCGCGAATCGAGGCTGGCTCCGGGCTGCTTGGCGAAGGCCCAGCCATGCCCGTATTGCTGTAGTCCGGATGCAGTCCGGGAAGGATTACCCGTCATACATCGCATACCTGGATTGCCTCCGGGCTACAGGGGGGTATAGGCCCGCACAGGTATCCCTGGCGAACCCAGTCCTTGTAGGAGCGGCCTGTGGGGCTCATCGCTCAGTGGATACCTGTAGGAGCCCCGCCCCGGGGCGAAGCTATCAAATGCAACCAACAAACAACCAAGAATTACCGCGTATTTGAGGCAATCGTATTCGACCGTTTAGCCACCAGGTGGCACTCGGCTTGTTTGAGTCACCCTCTCAATGCCCGTACACACACTGCTCGAACTGACGCTGAGCCCTAGTGGGCACAGGTCGCTATCACAGGATTCAAAGGGACACGACATGAACATCACCATTGTCGGAACCGGCTATGTAGGCCTTTCCAACGCCGTGTTGCTGGCGCAACACAACAAGGTCATCGCCCTGGATATCGTCCAGGCCAAGGTTGACCTGATCACCCAGCGCAAGTCGCCGATCGAGGATGCCGAAATCGAGCACTACCTGGCCGAGAAACGCCTCGACCTCTGGGCCACCCTCGATAAGCGCGAAGCGCGGCCACAAGAGCGGGTCGCACGCCGACCTGTAGCAGACGTGGACCTGGACGGCACCACAGCTAATTACGCACCTTCGCCCAAATCGACCCTTGGCCTCGCCGTGGCCGGCGACGGTTTGTGACGGACGAACTAAGAGTTAGAGGCACCATCTCACACATGCTTTCCCTCACCTGGCAAGCCTGGTTCAGTGTCGCCACCGCCGGCACCGTACTCGTGCTGCTCGCCACCACCCGAATCGCTGCCGATGTCATTCTTATGGCAGGTATGACCCTGCTTCTGGTGACGGGCATTCTCACGCCCGCTGAAGCCCTAAAAGGCTTTTCCAACGAGGGTGTGTTGACCATTGCCGCCCTTTACGTGGTTGCGGCAGCTCTCAAGGAAACCGGTGCCGTCGCCTGGCTGGCCCATCGCTTTCTTGGCCAGCCACGCAGCCCAAAACAGGCGCTCCTGCGCGTCATGCTGCCGACTTCAGTGCTCAGCGCCTTTATCAACAACACCCCCGTCGTAGCCATGTTCATTCCGGCTATCCAGAACTGGGCGAAGCGCATGCACATTCCAGCCTCCAGGTTGCTTCTGCCACTCAGTTATGCAGCGATCCTCGGCGGCACCTGCACCCTGATAGGCACCAGCACCAACCTGGTAATCAACGGCCTGCTGATCGAGCACACCGGTGGACAAGGTATCGGCATGTTCGATATCGCCTGGGTCGGCGTCCCGCTACTGCTGCTGGGCACCGCTTTCATCGCTATCACCGCGCAGTGGCTGCTTCCTGAGCGCGCCAGCCCCATGGAGCAACTGGCCAGCACCCGTGAATACTGCGTGATGATGGTCGTCACCGCCAATGGCCCGCTGTGCGGGAGAACCATTGCGGAAGCAGGATTGCGCCATCTGGCCCATGGCTACCTGATCGACATCCAGCGCAATCATGAGCTTCTTCCGGCGGTCAGCCCTAGCGAGCGGCTGCAGGGGGGGGACTGGCTGTTCTTCGTCGGCACCGCCGATGCCATCGTCGAACTCCGCTCCATTCCAGGCCTTCAGCCGGACGACGACCAGCACGGTAAGCTCGACATCGCCCAACACAAGCGTCAACTTGTCGAAGTAGTGCTTGCCCCGGCGGCAAGCATGGAAGGCAAGAGCGTTCGCGAGGCTCGCTTTCGCACCCATTTCAATGCCGCGATCCTGTCCGTCTCCCGTAATGGCACCCGCCTCAAGGGCAAGATCGGCGATATCAAGCTCCGCGGTGGCGACACCCTACTGCTTGAAACCAGCAACGGCTTCGCCGAAGAGCACCGCAACAACCACGAATTTCTGCTGGTCAACGCACTCGACAACACCCGGCTCCCCGATCACCGCAAGGCCCCGGTGGCACTGGGCATTCTCGGCTTGATGATCCTGGCCAACACTCTCGGCCTGCTGCCCATGCTGCATGCCGCCATGCTCGCGGCCGGCTGCATGCTGGGGCTGCGCTGTATCGGCAGCAGCCAGGCGCGCAACAGCATCGACCTCAGCGTGCTGGTGGTGATCGCCGCCTCCTTCGCACTTGGTGCAGCACTTACCGGCACGGGAGCCGCCGCCGCAATCGCCGAGCAACTGGTAGGTAACAGTGGTGCCTCGCCATGGATTGCCCTGGCTTTGGTCTATGCCCTGACCTCGCTGTTCACCGAGGTCATCACCAACAATGCAGCAGCAGTCCTGATGATGCCGATTGTTCTGGCCATCGCCGAACAGCTGGGTGTCAGCCATATGCCCTTCGTCATCGCCATCATGTTCGCGGCATCCGCGAGCTTCATGACCCCCATCGGTTACCAGACCAACCTGATGGTCTACGGTCCCGGCGGCTACTACTTCACCGACTACCTGCGCATCGGCCTGCCGTTGAACCTGTTCGCCGGCATCGTCACCGTGACGCTGGTCCCCCAATTCTGGCCCTTCTGAATCACTTTTTCATGTTCTGACGAGATAGTTCATGACAACCCTGATCGACAAAGCCCGCATGACCCACCTCCAGCAACTGGAGGCCGAAAGTATCCACATCATTCGCGAAGTGGCTGCCGAATTCGCCAACCCGGTGATGCTCTACTCCATCGGCAAGGACTCGGCGGTCATGCTGCACCTGGCCATGAAGGCCTTCTATCCGGGCAAACCGCCGTTTCCGCTGCTGCACGTCGACACCAACTGGAAATTCAAGGAGATGATCCAGTTCCGCGACTACATGGCGGACAAGCTCGGCCTTAAGCTGCTGGTGCACAAGAACCCGGATGGCCTGGCCATGGACATCAACCCCTTCGTCCACGGCAGCGCCAAGCACACCGACATCATGAAGACCGAAGGTCTGAAGCAGGCCCTCAACCACTATGGCTTCGATGCCGCCTTCGGCGGCGCCCGCCGCGACGAAGAGAAGTCCCGTGCCAAGGAGCGCGTCTACTCCTTCCGGGACAAGAACCACCGCTGGGATCCGAAGAGTCAGCGTCCCGAGCTGTGGAACATCTACAACGGCAAGATCAACAAGGGCGAGTCCATCCGCGTATTCCCGCTGTCCAACTGGACCGAGCTGGACATCTGGCAATACATCTACAAGGAAAAGATCGAGATCGTGCCGCTGTACTTCTCCCAGCAGCGCCCGGTCGTCGCGCGCGACGGCACCCTAATCATGGTCGACGACGAGCGCATGCCCATCGGCCCGGAAGACAAGGTCGAGATGAAGTCCGTGCGCTTCCGCACCCTCGGCTGCTATCCGCTGACCGGTGCCGTCGAATCCACCGCCGCCACCCTGCCGGAAATCATCCAGGAAATGCTGCTGACCCGTACCTCCGAACGCCAGGGCCGAGTCATCGACCACGACAGCGCAGGCTCGATGGAAGAGAAGAAGCGCCAGGGGTATTTTTGAGCGGCAAGCTGCAAGTCATAAGCGGCGAGCCGGAGCTTTAAGCTGCAAGCCGTAAGCGGCAAGCAAGAGCAGGTATCTGCTCGCTCTGAATGCTTTTACTTGCAGCTTGAGGCTTATCGCTTGGAGCTAAAACGATGGATTTTGAACGCCTAGCCGTTTGGGAGCGATCCCGCTCTCTTGCCGTGCAGCTCTACAAGGAACTGGTCGATTGCCGTGACTTCGGCTTCAAGGACCAGATAACCCGCTCGGCACTTTCTATACCCAGCAACATAGCCGAAGGCATGGAGCGGGGTTCGGACAGGGAAAAATGCCATTTCCTGCGAATCGCCAAAGGCTCCTGCGCCGAACTGCGCACACAGATACTCATAGGCGGCGATATCGGCTACATCCCCCAGCCACGCGCCACAGAATGGACCCAGGAAACCCGCGAGCTATCCCGAATGCTCAACGGCCTCATCACCCGAATCTCAAACTGAACCCAGCCCAAAAGCCTACAAGCCCCCTCGCCGCCTGCCGCCTGCCGCCTGCCGCCTGCCGCCTGCCGCCTGCCGCCTGCCGCCAACTTGTAGCTTAAAGCTTGAAGCTTGGAGCTAAAAAATGTCTCACCAATCCGATCTGATCGCCTCCGATATCGAGGCCTACCTGCACCAGCACGAAAACAAGGACCTGCTGCGCTTCCTCACCTGCGGGAACGTGGATGACGGCAAGTCCACCCTGATCGGTCGCCTGCTGTTCGACACCAACCTGATTTACGAAGACCACCTCGCCGCCCTGCACAAGGACAACGAGCGTGTCGGCAACGCCGGTGAAGCCCTCGACCTCGCCCTGCTGGTGGATGGCCTTCAATCCGAGCGCGAGCAGGGCATCACCATCGACGTGGCCTACCGCTACTTCTCCACTGAAAAGCGCAAGTTCATCATCGCCGACTGCCCCGGCCACGAGCAGTACACCCGCAACATGGCCACTGGCGCCTCCACCTGCGACCTGGCGATCATCCTGATCGACGCCCGTCGCGGCGTGCAGACCCAGACCCGCCGCCACAGCTTCATCGCCTCCCTGCTCGGCATCAAGCACATCGTGGTCGCGATCAACAAGATGGACCTGATGGACTTCTCCCGCGAAGTGTTCGACAACATCCGCGCCGAGTACCAGCAACTGGCCGACAAGCTGGGGCTGCACAACGTCCATTTCGTTCCGGTTTCCGCCCTGAATGGCGACAACGTGGTGAAGCGCAGCGAACGCAGCCCTTGGTATGAAGGCCAGACGCTGATGGAGATCCTCGAAAGCGTCGAACTGTCCCGCGACCAGAACTTCACCGACCTGCGCCTGCCGATCCAGTTCGTCAACCGCCCCAACCTGGACTTCCGTGGTTTCTGTGGAACCCTCGCCAGCGGCGTACTGCGTCAGGGCGACACCGTGATGGCCCTGCCCTCGGGCAAGACCAGCAAGGTCAAGAGCATCATCACCTACGAAGGCGAACTGCAGGAAGCCTATCCCGGCAACGCCATCACCGTCACCCTCGAGGACGAGATCGATATTTCCCGCGGCGACGAGCTTGTGCACCCCGAGCACCAACCGAATGTTGGCTCCCATTTCAGTGCACACGTCGTCTGGATGGGGGAGAAGCCGCTGGTGACCGGCAAGGAATACGGTATCAAGCTGGGCACCAAGAGCACCTTCGGTTGCGTCACGGCCATCCAGCATGAAATCGACGTCAACTCTCTGGAGAAAAAAGAGGGAAGCTCCAGCCTAGACCTCAATTCCATCGCCCTGATCGACGTCGAACTGACCGAAGAGTGCGCCTTCGATAGCTACAGCGAGCTGCCACGCACTGGCGCCTTCGCCATCATCGACCGTTTGAGCAATGTGACCGTAGGGGCGGGGATGGTCCTCAAGTCTAAAGATCATGCTGATGCCACAGCTTTCAGACGCACCTACAATCTGGCAGAAGTAGAGCTGAATGCGTTTATTCGAAAGAACTACCCTGAATGGGAGTGTATTGACATATCCCAAACACAAGCAAACGTAGAAAAAAACAAAAAAGGTTAATGGCGGCCTGCCCCCTACTTATTACATCGACTTATTAATTCGCCGCAATTCCACCCCCCCCAAAGTCATCAACATGCTGCAGGGCACCAGGTCGCCTGCCGGCCCGCCACGGCATCAAGCCTGGCATCTCCGGACTGACAAAGATTAGCGGCTGTGGTGAGGAAACCGAAACCATCGACAAGATGGGCAGAATGGTTGATCCGGCCCTCAGCCATATCAAGAACTAGCCAGCATGACTTGACATCAAAATACTAATAAAGACTCTGCTCACACTACCACCGAAATATATCTATCGACACAGAAATCTGGTCCTAAAATTTTTCAGAGCATCCATCTTATGGGCAAGTACCAAACAGCCAATAACTGCTTGAAAGCACTAATGCTCCCTCCCCACCATAGAGAAAACTTCATAAACTTCATCAAAAACCCCTACACCCGCTGGGAAGATGAAAAAAAGGTAATCTTCATCCACATCCCTAAAGCGGCTGGAAAAACAATCTCCTACTCCCTACTCGGCGCACCTAACGGTACGGGACACCAGAAGCTTTATGTCTACGAAAGATACAAAGAAAAATACAGAAAATATTTCAAGTTTACCTTCATTAGAAACCCGTGGGATAGAATCGTTTCTGCCTTCTTTTACATGAAGGGCTTTGACCCACAAAGCAATGATCGAGACTTCTTTGATCGCTACATCGGACAGGAAACCTCATTTGAGGAGTTTATTAATCGACTCTCCAACCCAAACTACAAAAAATTAATCCTAAGCTGGGAGCACTTCACCCCTCAAACAGCATATATGAAAAACAGATCAGGAAATATTGATCTTGATTTTATTGGGCGTGTAGAAAACATCAATGATGACTTCGCAGAGCTTAGCAGCATTTTAAGGATAGACGCTAAGATTACCACACGGAACGCAGGGGTTCGCACTGCATACAGAGACTACTACTCAGGAAAGATGAAGGAAATAGTGAGCAGCATATATCCAGAGGACATCGGAAAACTAAACTACAAATATTAGAAACAACCATTAAAAATCAGCGACTTCAAAAATATGCCTCCCCAAAAAATTCTCTGGTTTGTTTCAACGCTGGAGGACACTCATTTCTTGTCGGAATTCCGCCAACACTTTCCCGGCCAGATAGACGTCTTCCACCTCAATTTCATCACCCGCGTCCACCTTCTGTCCCATGATGGCGAGCACATTCTTCCTTACTATCGCAGCGGAATGGGCAACATCGGGATCGACACCAACATCGACCAGTGTTTCAACACCCTGTCCGGCCGCCTTACCTCCGATGAGGCTGCACGCGCCTATCAGGCAACCCAGGCCGCACTGACACACTACCTGCGCGACAAGCCCGTCGAGGGCCTGGTGTTCATGATTCCAAGTGGACGTCACATTCACCACATTGCCGCGACCAGCCTTGCCCTGAGCCGCAAGATCAAACGGATATACATCAACTACTCGAATTTCCCGGGCTACACCTTTTTCGATCCGGAAGGCACCGATTGCC
The DNA here is from genome assembly GCF_048068235.1 of Pseudomonas sp. NY15364. Classification (NCBI taxonomy): domain Bacteria; kingdom Pseudomonadati; phylum Pseudomonadota; class Gammaproteobacteria; order Pseudomonadales; family Pseudomonadaceae; genus Pseudomonas; species Pseudomonas sp. NY15364. Next base: position 320,382 of record NZ_JBLUPX010000001.1, read on the forward strand.
TGGCCTCCATCTACCGCGACCCGGGCATTCTCGACAGCCTGGCCCCAACGTCGGTCGATGTCGATGCCGTGTTTTCCCACTTCGCTGAACTGAAAAGACGGCAAAAAGAGATTCCGCAGAAGGCTGACAGCCCGCTTAAATCGAGGCTCAAGCGCTCCGCGTTCATCATTGATACCCTGCTGCAGAAGCTCACCCGCCTCTATGGTGACCGGCGCATCCCCATGAGGAAGCCGGCCAGCAACCAGGCAGCCCCCAACCCTCTGGTCTATGAGCCGATCCCACCCAAGGGCCAGCCATTCCTGTTCTTCCCGTTGCAGGTTTCAACGGACCAGCAGGTTCTGGTCAATTTTGACGGCGGCTCGATCTACACAGCCATCGACGCCGCGATTGCACACGCCCGGGCCAAGGGCATCGCGCTTTATGTGCGCGAACACCCTGCTGAAGCCAACAAGCAGAAAATCCGGGAATACCTGCAACAGAAAGCCCAGCAGGGCGAGCTGCATGTCACCAATGCCAGTGTCCCTGATCTGATTGACAGCTGCAATGAAATCATCACTATCAACTCTACCGTCGGCCTGGAAGCACGCATCAACCGTCGCCAGGTGAAGTTTCTAGGAAAAAGCTTTTATGCCAAGGCCAGCGATGAACAACTTGCAGTTTATCTGCAACACTATTTCGTGAAAGTTGATTATCACGCCCCTCGCATAACCAAAGAAGTCGTCTCCAAGATAATATCCCGCCAGAGCCACCAAGCCCACTACAAAGCCTGACAACACAATGAAGCCGATCAAAATAAAGAAACCAAACCCTTATGGCGTCATAGGTATCTTGATATACCTTTTTCTTTGCATACCTCAGCTGCGCAGCGCTCTGTTCGGAGAGAAGGCAAAAATCCTAGACATATTCTCTGGCGAACTATCCGAAACAGCGACCGGAATTAGCCGATTTGGGCAAGCCACACTTCTGATACCATACCACCTGAACAACGCAATATTCAGGCACTTCGAAATATCAAATGTAAACCTGCTAGTAATAGTCATCATGCTACCACTGGTTTACAAATATTTTTCGTACGCAAAAAACCTAAAATCACTTGCCATTCTGGGACTTTTCTTTCTACCAGCCCCCCTTCTTTTCCTTTCCACATTCAACAAGGAAATCCTGCTGGTCGGGACATTCTTTTTTACTTACGCAACATACACACAGACATCGATGCGCACGCATGCGCTATTTCTTGCATACTCACTGACAATGCGCCCATATCTCTCTTGGATCCCTCTAATCATTGGAGCGCAAAACCTTAAAAAGATTACAATCCGCATCCTTGCAATATTCTCACTTGCATTGACAATCCCCCAAGCGCGTGAAATTTTGTACCAGATATTTAATAGACGGCTTGCAGAGAAAGGCTATGACGCCAACTCAGAAATCGTGCAAACAGTTTTCGTACAAAGCCTCGCCGACATATTCGTCGTACTATACCAAGTGCTTCCACAGGTACTATTCCCCTTCTTGGTAAACCCATCCATCAAGACACTTTTCTTTCAGACATACATTGCCGCATTCATTTTCTTCTCTATAAAGGCATCAAACCGTCATGGCCATGCTTTAATTCTAGCATTCTTCATGTACACACTTCTCGACCCTGACTTAGGAGCATTCCTGCGACATATTTCCAGTTTCTTCCCAATAATCCCAATCATGCTGTGCATGAAAAAGCCGAAGCACCAGCAGCCAGTTAAATAAAGCAAGAGCAAATAACATCTCATGTCGACTCAAGCTAGAATTGACCAGATACAAGTACTACGTGGAGTTGCCGCCCTGCTTGTGGTATTTTCCCATGTCCACTTCATTGGAAAAGGCGCATTTGGGGTCGACATATTCTTTTGCATTAGCGGCTTCATCATGATGTATGTAACGCAACGCGACACATCTCACTTCATAACAAAAAGAGCAATCAGGATATTCCCTCTATACTGGGCCCTGACCCTATTCCTATTTTTAATCGCCACAGCAAAGCCAAACCTATTCAGAAGTGCAGAAGCCAGCTTTGAATTCCTGGCAAAATCAATATTCTTCATTCCATTCGACAGGAATGGATATATAGAACCACTACTTGGCCCCGGCTGGACACTTAATTACGAAATTTTCTTCTATCTGATTTTCTTTGCCAGCCTGAAAACTTCCCACAAGTACAGAATGGAAATCTGCTCCACCACACTGATACTCATCGTAACTCTCGGAAAAACTCTTGAGCCAACAAGCATACCCTTAAAATTCTTTACCCAACCCATCATCCTTGAATTTGCTCTCGGGATGGCGATCTTCAAAGCATTTGAATACACAGATAAAAAAAGCATCCCCAAGCACATCAAGACCGCACTAGCAGCATCATCAATAGCTGCCCTCCTTTACTTGCTACAAACAACTATAAAAAATTCACCAGAGGATAGATTTTTCCAGTGGGGAATTCCTGCCTTCGTATTCAGCCTCGGACTTATACTGTTGCTGAGAGATTCCAAACCAATTCCCAGCCTGATGCTACTCGGAGACATGAGTTACTCCCTATACCTCACACACATATTCATAATCCTCGGAATTGACAGACTCATCACAAGCCTAACAACCCCTACACTTCACTCCAGCTTGGCCGCACTTCTCGCAATAACACTCTCGATAATGATCGCCTACATAACATGGCGCTTCTTTGAAACACCTATTGACCGCAAACTACGCAAAATATTTATCGGAAAATAGTGTCCCCATGCAGAGCAACGAAAGCGTTTCCAAGTCACGCCGTAAGGTCTTGCACATCACCGAATCCTTCGGCGGTGGTGTCACATCGGCAATCAACTCGTACATCCTGAATTCCAGCCAGCACGAGCACTTCATATTCGCCAGCGTGCGTAGCAATGATGCAACCGGCGAGGAGTCCATCGGCGCTGCGCGTGGGATCCGCCTGGTGCCGCGAAAGCTGTCGAGCATTGTCGAGCTGAAGCGCTATATTGACGAAGTAGCGCCGGAAGTGATCCATCTCCACAGTACCTATGCCGGCTTCTTGGGCAGACTGCTGCCTTTCGTGCCGCCGGCAAGAACCATCTATACCCCGCATGGTTTTGCCTTCCTGCGCCAGGATCATCCGGTCGCACTGGCTCTTTATCGACTGATCGAGAAGCTGCTGGCACGCAGGACTGCCGTGATCGCAGGCTGCGGACTTGACGAGAAGAACATCGCCAATGCGGAGCTGAGCCATCCAGCCACCACAGAACTGATCAACGTGTGCGATGAGCTGCCGGTTGTGGATACCATCAGGTCACAGACGGACAAGCCGGTCATTGGCATGGTCGGCCGGGTCAGCACACAGAAGGGCTACAACTTCTTCGCAGAGCTGGCAGCCAACTGTGGCGATATTGCACACTTCAAATGGATCGGCGGAGGCAGTGCCGATGCCGTCGAGGTGCTGCAGCAGTCTGGTGTCGAAGTCACGGGCTGGATCACCCGGCCGCAGGTGATTGCGCACATGCAGGGGCTCGATGTCTATTTCCACTCCGCAGCCTGGGATGGCTTTCCCATTTCCGTGCTCGAAGCGGCTCGTCTAGACCTGCCGGTGATGCTGCGCAGGATCGGTCCCTTCGTGGCAGAGGATCTGGTCACCTTCGCATCACCCGCTCAAGCGGCCCAGGAGATTCGTGCCTGGCTGGCTGGCAGCCCTGTCGCACTCGAACGCGCTCTGAACAATACCGCCAGGATCCAGAACCACCACTCTGTCGAGAACCTGCAGCGGGCTCTCGATCAGCTGTACGACCGTTTCTGAGTCCACATAGCAGCTCTGTACCCTCTCTGCTGAGTTTCATGGAGCCACCGAGGCTCTCACAACAATCAGCCTTCTTCAGATACCCGAAACACGTCCAGTAGCGTGAAATATCTAAAATGAAAATAAGCATTCAGAACATAGACATCTCCAACAACGCCCCCTTCACCCTCTTCGGTGGCATCAATGTCCTCGAAGACCTCGACTCCGCCCTCACCGCCTGCGCTCACTACGTGAAGGTCACCGAGAAGCTTGGCATTCCCTTCGTGTTCAAGGCTTCATTCGACAAGGCCAACCGCTCTTCGATGCTCTCCTACCGCGGGGTTGGCCTTGAGGAAGGCCTGCGTATCTTCGAAGCGGTCAAGCGTGAATTCGGCGTTCCGCTGATCACCGACGTGCATGAAGCCGAGCAGGCCGCACCGGTGGCCGAAGTGGTCGACGTGCTGCAGATCCCAGCCTTCCTCGCCCGCCAGACCGATCTGGTGGGAGCAGTGGCCCGCACTGGACGAGTGATCAATATCAAGAAGCCGCAGTTCATGAGCCCCACGCAGGTCAAGCACATCGTCAGCAAGTGCCGCGAGGCTGGGAACGAGCAGGTGATCCTCTGCGAACGCGGCAGCTCGTTCGGCTACGACAACCTGGTGGTCGACATGCTCGGATTCCGCCAGATGAAGGAAGCCAGCAGTGACTGCCCGGTCATCTTCGACGTGACCCACAGCCTGCAGTGCCGTGATCCTCTGGGTGATGCCTCTGGCGGCCGTCGGCGCCAGGTGCTCGAATTGGCCCGCGCCGGAATGGCCGTCGGCTTGGCCGGCCTGTTCCTCGAAGCACACCCGAATCCGGACCAGGCGCGTTGCGACGGACCAAGCGCGCTGCCACTGGAGCTGCTGGAGCCCTTCCTCAGCCAGATCAAGATCATCGATGACATCGTCAAGGGCCTGCCGGACCTGGAGATTCGCTGATGGCGAATGCCTACGGAGGGCCGGTTCGCCTGGTGTTGTTCGATGTCGATGGCGTGCTCACTGATGGCACCCTGCATATCGGTGCCGAGGGCGAGGTGATCAAAAGCTTCAACGCCAAGGACGGCGTAGCGGTGGCCTTGCTGAAGGCGCACGGTATTCGCTGCGGCATCGTTTCCGGCAAGGCCAGTGCGGCCCTGGATTATCGGGTGCGCCAGCTCAAGCTCGACCTGGCCGTGACCGGCTGCCACGACAAGCTGGCGGCCTATGCCGACCTCAAGCGCGAACTGGGCCTGAATGACGAGCAGATCGTCTTCGTCGGCGACGACGTGATCGATCTTCCGGTGATGCAGCAGGTATCTCTGAGCTACGCCCCTGCCGACGCGCACGCACTGGTCCGCAATAGGGCCACTCATGTCACCCGGGCCAATGGTGGACAGGGTGTGGCCCGCGAAGTGGCCGAACACCTGCTCCAGCTCGGCGGCCTCGACCTCGAGGACGCCTATGCCCCCCTGCTTGCCGAATGGTGCTGCCACGATGCTCAGCAGTAATCTCCCGTCACTGCGGATCGTCATCCCCGCCCGTTACGCCTCGAGCCGCCTCCCCGGCAAGCCATTGCTGGATCTGGCCGGCCTGCCCATGGTGGTGAGGGTGTTCCGTCGCGTCGAGATGGCCCTCCGCGATGCCGATATCGTCGTCGCCACCGACGACCGGCGCATCGCCGAGGTGCTGGAACTGCATGCCATCCCCTTCGTGATGACGGATGTCGCCCACGAAAGCGGCAGCGACCGTACGGCTGAGGTCGCTCGCCTGCTCGACTGGCGTGCCGACGACATCATCGTCAACGTACAGGGCGATGAGCCGCTACTGCCCTCGGAGCTGCTGCGGGACTTCGTGGCCTTCTGCCACAGTCGCCCGAATCTGGAAATGGCCAGCGTCATGGTGCCTCTGAGCAGTCACGAGCAACTCGCCGACGCCAACATCGTCAAGGTCGTGGTGGATCGGCACGACAACGCCCTGCTGTTCTCTCGCTCACCGATCCCCTTCTGCCGGGACTCCTCGCCTCCGGAGTGGCCTCTGAACGAGTTTTCCCGCCACGTAGGCATCTATGCCTATCGCAACGCCAGCCTGCAGCAATTGACTGTCTCCCCCGTTTGTCGGCTGGAGTCGCTCGAAAAGCTCGAACAGCTCAGAGCCCTGTGGATGGGGATGAAAATCGCCATGATGAAATGGCATGCTGCTCCCCCTCACGGGGTGGACACCCCTGAAGACGCCCAACGCGTTATCGAAACGCTTTTGAAGGACAAGCAATGACCCCCATGGATTACATCGACATCGCCAAGCGCGTATTTGCCATCGAGGCTCAGGCCGTCGGCCAGCTCGCCGACCGGTTGGACAACTCCTTTGCCGAGGCGGTAGAACGGGTGCTGTCCTCCAATGGCCGCGTGATCGTCTGTGGCATGGGCAAGTCCGGCATCGTCGGCAAGAAGATAGCGGCAACCCTGGCCAGCACCGGAACGCCTAGCTTCTTCATGCATCCCGGTGAGGCCTACCATGGCGACCTGGGCATGGTGACCCCGGACGACATTTTCGTAGCCATCTCCAACTCCGGCGAAACCGACGAAGTGGTCAAGCTGATTGCCTTCCTCAAGGACAACGGCAACTATCTGATCGCCCTCACAGGCAATCCCAACTCCACCCTGGCCCGCGCCGCCCACGCTCACTTGGACGTAGGGGTGCAGGAAGAAGCCTGCCCCTTGCAGTTGGCGCCGACCTCGTCCACTACAGCGACGCTGGCGATGGGCGATGCCTTGGCAGTCACCCTCATGAAGGCACGCGACTTCAGGCCGGAGCACTTCGCCCGCTTCCATCCGGGCGGCTCGCTCGGCCGGCGCCTGCTGAGCCGCGTCGAGGACGAAATGGTCAAAGGCGACCTGCCGCTGGTCGGCGAGCAGGCCAAGGTCCTGGATGTGATCCACGCCATGACCCGCGGCAGCCTCGGCCTGGCGATTGTCGAATGCGCCGGCGGCTGGGGCATCGTGACCGATGGCGACATCCGGCGTGCCATCGAGCGCCACGGTGTTGAAGTGTTCGACAAATGCGCAGGCGACTTCATGAGCCTCGATCCCGCCATGGTCGCAGTTGGCACGCGCGTGGAGGATGCCTTGATACTCATGGAGAACCGTCGCATCACCTCCTTGCTGGTCTTCGACGGCGAGCGGATCGTCGGCGTATTCAAGAAGTGAAATGTCGCATCCCTGCGGAGATCTGTGCGGCCACGCCGCGCAGGTTTCGTGCCTGACTCTCGCGTCTCAGAGGAAATGATGGCTCTTCAACGTCTGACTGCCCGCGTCAGAACCAAACTCGGCGGCGACGGCCACTCCCGGGAAATGCTGCTGGGTAGTGCCGTAGCCATGCTGGTCAAGGTGCTGGCGGCCGGTGCCGCCTTCCTGATGAACATCGTTGTCGCCCGCAAGCTGGGTGCCAGCGAGTCGGGGCTGTTCTTCCTCGGCATGACGATCGTCACCCTGGTTGCTGCCATTGCCCGTATGGGGTTGGACAACACCCTCCTGCGCTTCGTGGCTGCGGAGCAGTCCAGCGGTAATCCCGGCGCGGTGCTCAGCATTTATCGTCATGCCACCCGTTGGGCCGGCGCACTGGCCGTGTTGTGCATGCTGGCCCTTCTTGCACTGGTGCAACTACTGACGGACAAGCTGTTCGATCAGCCCGGTTTCGCTCCGGTGCTTTATGCAATGGCGCTGGCCGTTCCGCTGCTGGCCCTCTCCGTCCTGCATGCCCAGGCGCTGCAGGGGCTCAAGCGCATCGCCCAGGCGATGATCACGCTCAACGTCTGCATTCCCATGCTGCTGTTGATGGCCTTGCTGGTGTTGCCCATCGGCTCGGCCTTGGAAACCGGGTGGGCCTATGTAGGATGCGCCGCTATGGCTCTGCTGCTTGGGTATCTCTGGTGGCGCAGATCAGCACCCTATTCGGCTGCCGCCGCCCCCTTCGATCCTTCGCTGCTGCTCGCCAGTTGCCTGCCGATGTGGGGCGTGATGCTGCTGGGCCAACTGATTCAGTGGTCTTCGCAACTCATGCTGGGCGCCTGGGGCAGCACGACAGACGTGGCCTTGTTCTCCACTGCTCAACGCACGGCCATGCTGACCAGTTTCGTGCTGGTGGCAGTTAACAGCATTGCAGCTCCCAAGTTCGCAGCCATGTACCGCCAGGGCGACACCCTAGGGTTACGCCGTACGGCGCTCCTTTCGGTACGCCTGATGCTGGTAGCGGCAGTGCCGGCCCTGGCCGTGATGCTGCTGCTGCCGGAATGGCTGATGGGACTGTTCGGAAACGAGTTCCGCGCTGCGGCCAACATCCTGATGATTCTGGCCTTGGGCCAGTTCGTGAACATCGCGACGGGCTCGGTCGGTTTCCTGCTGTCGATGAGCGGGCATGAGCGTCTGTTGCAGCTGAACATGCTCATCGGCGCAATCCTGGGCGTCGGCCTGGGACTGTTGCTTATCCCGCAGCATGGACTGATTGGCGCAGCGGTTGCGACGGCCTCCGCCGTGGCGGTACAAAATTTGCTGGGTGTATTCCAGGTCAAGCGCGTGCTCGGCTTCAATACCCTGGCTTTCTGGCAAAAAATCTGAAGAACGGACTCAGCCGATGACTGACAACGTAGTGTGGCAAAGCCTCTCGGTAAACAAGGTGCAACGCGCCGAATGCAAAGGGCAGAAGCCCTGCATCATCTGGTTCACCGGCCTGAGCGGCTCGGGCAAGTCCACCATCTCCAACGCACTTGAAGCCGAACTGATCCGGCTTGGTGCCCATACCTATCTCCTCGATGGCGACAACATGCGCCATGGGCTGAACAAGGATCTTGGTTTCAGCGACGACGACCGGGTCGAGAACATTCGCCGGGTCGCAGAGGTCTCGAAGCTGTTCGTTGATGCCGGCTTGATTGTCATAACCGCGTTCATCTCGCCGTTCCAGCGCGATCGCGATATAGCCCGAGCCCTGGTCGATGAAGGCGAGTTCATCGAGGTCTTCGTCGATACTGCGCTGGAGGAGTGCGAGCGTCGCGACCCCAAAGGGCTGTACAAGAAGGCACGCGCCGGCCTGATCAGCAATTTCACCGGCATTGATTCCGCCTATGAAGCTCCGGCCAACCCGGAAATTCATCTGAATACGGCGAACAAGTCGCCCCAGGAGATGGTGCAGCAACTGCTGGACTATCTGCGCAGCGAAGGTTATCTGCAATGAGCGCAATGACGATGCAATCCGCTCTCGAACAAGCCCGCCTGCTGGCCTGCGAGGCCGGCCAGGCGATTATGGCCATCTACGCTCGTGACTTCACCAGCGAAACCAAGGCCGACGCCAGCCCCCTGACCGAGGCCGACCTCGCTTCCCATCGGATCCTGGTAGACGGTCTGCAGCGAATGACCCCGGACATCCCGGTGCTGTCCGAAGAGTCGGCAGACATCCCGTGGGAAACCCGTCAGGCCTGGGAACGCTACTGGCTGATCGACCCGCTGGATGGCACCAAGGAGTTCATCAAGCGTAATGGCGAGTTCACGGTGAACATCGCCCTGATCGAGCACAACCAGCCGGCGCTGGGCGTGGTTTTTGCGCCGGCCCTAGGCCGACTGTTCAGCGCTGCAAGTGGTCTCGGCGCCTGGCACCAGCAAGTGCTCCTGGATGCCAATGACCCGCAACTGTCAGCGGCCAACTCCATCGCTGTAAATGCTCGTAGCGAGGGCGAAGTCTGGCGCGTGGTTGGCAGCCGTTCGCATGCCGGCGAAGGTATGGCCGAGTGGCTGGCGGAACTCGGCGAGCACGAGCTGGTCTCCATGGGTAGCTCGCTGAAACTGTGCCTGGTCGCCGACGGTACTGCACATGTGTATCCACGCCTGGGGCCGACCTGCGAGTGGGATACGGCGGCAGCCCATGCGGTGGTGCTGGAGGCTGGAGGCCAGGTGCTGAATGCTGAAGATCAGCCCCTGCTCTACAACACCAAGGCGGAATATCTCAATCCGCATTTCTTCGTCTGGGCTAGCTGACTGAGCGCTGGGGTGGCTTCCGACATGAGGCGAATCGTCGCACATGTCGGGAGAGCCCGGTCTTTCCGCATGGAACGCCTTTGTCTTGGGCCTGCCCGACACAGGCGCGAAGGTAGTATCAAAACCTGATGAAGCTGAACTTCCTGCATCTCCTCCGACTGTCGACGGCCGTGCTCGGGTTGCATGCGATGACGGTATCCGCCAGCCCGCTTGTGTTGGACCAGCCAATGAGCGAAACGCAGGCCAGGGCCATGCTGGCTCGCTTCGGCTACGGAGCAACACCGGAAACGCTCTCCGTGACCGCCGGCAAAACACCGCTCCACTTTCTGGATCGGGCGATTGCACAAGGCTCGACGCTGCCGCCGGAGGTCGCTACCGCACTGGACGCGCTTGGCCGCGGATCGCTGGAATCGCTCTGGAGCATCTACGGTCCGGGCGGTAGCGCCTTTTCGTCCTCAGTGGCTCCAGCAGAGCGCCTGAACGTGCGCAGGAAGATCAGCGAGAACGGCAGCGCACAGGTCAAGGCCCGCCTTCTAGTCATGGCCAACGGCGATAATCCTGGCCACGAGGCTTTGCTGTCGTTCTGGCTCAATCACTTCTCCGTGTTCGCCGGCAAGGGGCCGAACGACCTCCTGGTCGACGACTATGTTCGCAGCCTGGCCGAAGCGATGCGTACTGACTTATTCGAGGCTCTGCTCCGCGCCAGCTTCTTCCACCCGGCGATGCAGATCTACCTCGACAATCAGCAGTCGGTGGCGCCGGACTCCCAGGCCGCCCGCCAGGCCAAGCGCAACGGTAGGGGCAGGCAGTTGGGTATCAACGAGAACCTTGCCCGCGAGCTGCTGGAGCTGCATACCCTGGGTGTCGACGGTGGCTACGAGCAGCAGGACGTGCAGGAACTCGCACGCATCATCACTGGCGCGGGTATCTTCCGCGCCGATGCTTCCTCCGAGAAGCTGGCGCAAGCCGGGGCGGTACGCCGTGGATATTTTCTCTTCGACCCACGCCGGCATGACTTCGGCAGCAAACGCTTTCTCGATACCGACTTCCCAGACGGTCGAGGCCTGGCTGAAGTCGAGCGCGCCTTGCACCTGATGGCCACGCACCCCTCGACGGCCAGGCATATCGCTACCAAGCTGGCCCAACGCTTTCTCGATGACGAGCCGGCAGAAGAAGTAGTTGCCGCCATGGCCGAAGCCTTTCGGGAGAGTGGCGGTCGTATTTCAGCCACCCTTTTTGCCCTGATCGAGTCACCGGATTTCCAAGCATCCCTGAAGGCACCGAAAAAGTTCAAGGAGCCTCTCGATTACGTGTTGTCGGTCGCCCGGGCCGTTTGCGGAGACCACCCCATCACCAACGCTCAGGCGCTGTTAGTGAGCGCTCGAATGATGGGGCAACTGCCAATGCGGCGGCGCACACCCGATGGCTATGGCACGCAGGAGATCGACTGGCTGTCTCCGATTGCGATGGACAAACGCATCCGCTTCGCCAGAGAGGCAGCTTCGGGCAAGGTGAATTTCGCGCCCAGCGTCTCCGGGAAGGGCGAGCAGAAATCGGCCTGCAAGGCCGACCCGCAGCGGATCGAGGCGATGCTCGGCGCTACACGCATGAATACCCTGCGCTCGCTCGTGGGCCTGTCACCTGCAGAACAGAGTACGGTTCTACTGACCTCACCCGAGTTCATGAGGCGCTGAGATGTCACTTGATCGTCGTGCATTCATCAAGGCCGCACTGGCCTTGGGTGGTCTATCGCTGGGCCGGGCCTGGGCCTGGGAAAGCTCTGAGGAGGAAACAGGCCGCCTGCTGGTCATCTTCTTGCGAGGGGGCCTGGACGGGCTGTTCGCCTTCTCACCGGTCGCAGATCCACAGTTCGCCAGCCTCAGACCCAGCCTGTCCCGCACGGTTCTCGACCGTGGTATTCCCTTGGGCGATAGCGGTTTTGTCGCTCATCCGGCCTGTACTCCACTGGCCGATCTCTACCGTTCCGGCGAACTGGCGTTTGCTCCCTGTGCCGGAACCATCGATACCAGTCGCAGCCATTTCCAGGCCCAGGACATCTTCGAGCTGGGCAACGGGCTCAGTCGGGGAACATCCGGCTTCATGTCGCGAGCAGCCAGCGAGCTGGGCGGGGAGCCGGGGGCAATCAGCTTCACCGGCGAGGTCCCCCTGGCATTTCAGGGCCCGACGATGCCCGACGTTGCCCAACTCGACACAGGCCGTTTCCAGCTGCCATCCGGCCGCCTTCTCGAAGCCGTGCGCCGGGCCCATGCAGGCGAGCTCACGGGTACTGCCCTGGAGCAGGCGATCGCGACCGAAGCAGCCATTGCCGCTGCCCTGGCCGAAGGTGGAATGGAGCCCTCATCCGACCGGGGTGCGGCAACCGTTTCCGGCTTTGTGAAGGTGGCGCAGGACATGGGGCGAGTGTTGCGCCGTACCCCGAGGTTCAACCTGGCATTCGTCGATGTGGGTGGCTTCGATACCCATGCCAACCAGGAGGCCGTCCTCTCTCGAGCCCTGACAACCCTGAGCACGGGAATTGTCACCCTGCGCAGGGAGTTGGGTGATATCGAGTGGCGCAGAACTCGCGTGCTGGTATGCAGTGAGTTCGGTCGCACCGTCCGCGAAAACGGAACGGGCGGTACCGACCATGGCCATGGTGGCCTCCTGCTGCTGGCTGGCGGCAGCGTGAAGGGGGGACGGATGTTGGGCAGCTTCCACGGCCTCGATAAGGCCCACCTTAACGAGGGCCGCGATCTGCCGGTGCATCTCGACTGGAGAGATGCTCTGGCCAGCTCCATGAGAGACTGCTTCCTGCTGCCGGATGCGGCCCTTGATCGAATTCTTCCCAACAGGCCTCGGCATCTCGAAATCTGAGGCCCCCACCTGACCTACTGACTAAGGTGACGTGGGAATACCCTTTTGCTGATATGGATGTATCACTGTGACTGAAAAAATCCTGGTAACCGGCGGCGCCGGCTATATCGGTTCGCACACCACCCTGGCCCTGCTGGAAGCCGGCTTCGAAGTGGTGGTGCTGGACAACCTGTGCAACAGCTCGGCCGAGTCGCTGCGCCGGATCGAGGGGATTTGTGGCAAGGCGCCGATCTTCGTCGAGGGCGATATTCGTGACCGTGCCCTGCTCGATGAGCTGTTTGCCTCGCAGCGAATCCGCGCGGTACTGCACTTTGCTGGCCTCAAGGCGGTCGGCGAGAGCGTGCGCGAGCCGCTGGCCTATTACGAGAACAATGTCGCTGGTAGCGTGACACTGTGCCAGGCCATGGCCGCGGCCGGGGTGTTCCGCCTGGTGTTCAGCTCCTCGGCCACCGTTTACGGCGAGCCTGAGCGGATGCCGATCCGCGAGGATTTCCCCACCGGCGTGCCGATCAATCCGTATGGTCGTTCCAAGCTGATGGTCGAGGAGATGCTGCGCGATCTGGCGGCCTCCGACCCGCGCTGGAGCATCGCCCTGCTGCGCTATTTCAACCCGGTAGGGGCACACCCGAGCGGGCTGATTGGTGAAGATCCCAACGGCATACCCAACAACCTGCTGCCCTATATCAGCCAGGTGGCCATCGGCAAGCTGCGCGAGTTGTCGGTATTTGGCAATGACTATGCGACCCAGGATGGCACCGGTGTACGCGATTACATCCATGTGGTCGACCTGGCCGCTGGTCATCTGAAAGCACTGCAGGCGATAGCTGCGCAAGGCGGTGTGAATGTCTGGAATCTGGGCACTGGTACCGGCTACAGCGTGCTGCAGATGATTCGGGCCTTCGAGCAGGCCAGTGGCCAACCCGTGCCTTATCGCATTTCCCCACGGCGCCCCGGCGATATCGCCGAATGCTGGGCCGACCCGGCGAAGGCTGCTCGTGAGTTAGGCTGGAAAGCCGAGCGCGGCCTGGCGGAGATGATGGCCGATACCTGGCGTTGGCAGTCGGCTAACCCGCAGGGGTACGCGCAGTAACCATCTGCTTTTGGTGGGATGCCGTTTTGATCGCGAGCAAGCTCGCTCCTACACGATTTTTTCATCTATGCGCTGCGGCGCATTTTCATTGATAGGGACTCATCATGATCCGCAAATGCCTGTTCCCCGCCGCCGGTTACGGCACCCGTTTTCTCCCGGCCACCAAGGCCATGCCCAAGGAGATGCTGCCCATCGTCAACAAGCCGCTGATCCAGTACGGCGTCGAGGAGGCGCGCGATGCCGGCCTGCAGCATATGGCGGTGGTCACCGGCCGCGGCAAGCGCGCGCTGGAGGATCACTTCGATATCAGCTACGAGCTGGAGCACCAGATCAGCGGCACCGATAAGGAGAAGTACCTGGCCGGCACCCGCGAGCTGATCGACCAGTGCACCTTCTCCTACACCCGCCAGGTGGAGATGAAGGGCCTGGGCCATGCGATTCTCTGCGGCCAGCCGCTGATCGGCGACGAGCCCTTCGCCGTGGTGCTGGCCGACGACCTGTGCCTGAACCTGGGCGGTGACGGGGTGCTGGCGCAGATGGTGCAGCTGTACAAGCAGTTCCGCTGCTCCATCGTGGCCGTGCAGGAAGTGCCGCGCGAGCAGATCCACAAGTACGGGGTGATCGCCGGCGAGCCGATCCGCGACGACATCTTCCGCGTCAACAGCATGGTGGAGAAGCCCAAGGCGGAGGAGGCGCCGTCGAACCTGGCGATCATCGGCCGCTATATCCTGACGCCGGACATTTTCGACCTGATCCGCGATACCGAACCGGGCAAGGGCGGCGAGATCCAGATTACCGATGCGTTGATGAAGCAGGCGCAGAGTGGTTGCGTGCTGGCCTACAAGTTCAAGGGCCGGCGTTTCGATTGCGGCAGTGCCGAGGGTTATATCGAGGCGACCAATTTCTGCTTCGAGCATCTGTACCAGCAGGGGTTGTAAGGAGCTTGCCGGGCCCCTGCCTGTCCTGGGCGGACCATTGTTGCTGACTCGATGGGGTGCGGTGCCCGCCCGTTCGCGAATAAATTCGCTCCTACAAGGACCGGCGTCTTCGTGTTGGCCCTATACGAGCCGACCAACAGCCCGTGTGCGGGCACGACTTTTTCATGGGCAGGAACTTCTGCCCCTTTTCACTTCTAAGGATGGAATATGACCACCCTGACCTGTTTCAAAGCCTATGACATCCGCGGCCAGCTCGGTGCCGAGCTGAACGAGGACATCGCTTACCGCATCGCCCGTGCCTATGCCGAGTGGCTGCAGCCGCGCACCGTGGTGCTCGGGGGCGATATCCGCGAGACTTCGCCGGCGCTGAAGGCGGCCCTGGCCCGTGGCCTGCGCGAGGCCGGTGTGACCGTGCTGGATCTCGGCATGACCGGTACCGAGGAGGTGTATTTCGCCACCTGGCATCTGGGCGCCGATGGCGGCATCGAGGTCACGGCTTCGCACAACCCCATCGACTACAACGGCTTCAAGTTGGTGCGCCAGGGCGCGCAGCCGATCAGCCGGGACACCGGCTTGGAGCAGATTCGCCAACTGGCCGAGCGGGCCGAGTTCGCCGCACCCGCCGAGGTACCGGGAGAGCTGCGCGAGGTGGATTGCCGGGCGGCCTTTGTCGAGCATCTGCTGTCCTATGTCGACTGCGCCGCGCTCAAGCCGCTCAAGCTGGTGGTCAATGCCGGCAAT
Organism: Pseudomonas sp. NY15364; assembly: GCF_048068235.1. Lineage (NCBI taxonomy): Bacteria > Pseudomonadati > Pseudomonadota > Gammaproteobacteria > Pseudomonadales > Pseudomonadaceae > Pseudomonas > Pseudomonas sp. NY15364. Next base: position 335,858 of record NZ_JBLUPX010000001.1, read on the forward strand.
GGCGCCGCCGGTCCGGCGCTGGATGCCATCGAGGCGGCGCTGCAGGCCCGTGGTGTGCCCTTCGAGTTCATCAAGGTGCATCACCAGCCGGATGGAAGCTTCCCCAACGGTATTCCCAACCCGATGCTGGAGGCCAATCGCGCGGCGACCCGCGATGCGGTGCTGGCCCATGGCGCCGACCTGGGGATCGCCTGGGATGGCGACTTCGACCGCTGCTTCCTGTTCGACGAGCAGGGCCAGTTCATCGAGGGCTATTACATCGTCGGCCTGCTGGCCGAGGCTTTCCTGCGCAAGGAGGCCGGCGCGCGCATTATCCATGACCCGCGGCTGGTCTGGAACACCCTGGATATCGTCGAGAGCAGTGGCGGCGAGCCGGTGCAGTGCAAGGCCGGGCATGCTTTCATCAAGGAGAAGATGCGCGAGGTGAACGCCATCTATGGTGGCGAGATGAGCGCCCATCACTATTTCCGCGACTTCGCCTACTGCGACAGCGGCATGATTCCCTGGCTGCTGGTGGTCGAGTTGATCTCCACCCGTCAGCAGTCGCTGTCCAGCCTGGTGGGCGAGCGTATCCGTGCCTTCCCGTCCTCCGGCGAGATCAACCTCAAGGTCGACGACGCGCCGGCCGTGCTGGCCCGTATCGAGGGCCTGTATGCCGAGGACGCCCTGCTGGTGGACTACACCGATGGCCTGAGCGTGGCCTTTGCCGACTGGCGTTTCAACCTGCGGGCCTCTAATACCGAGCCGGTGATCCGCTTGAACGTGGAAAGCCGCGCGGATGAGGTGTTGATGCAGACGAAGACCGCCGAGTTGCTGGCAGAGATCGGTGGGAGCCTGGATTGAAGCTCTGCCTGTTCCTCGTCTGCTGCGCTCTGCTCGGCTACGGTCTGTTCCGCCCGGAGTCGCCGCCGGACCTGTTCGATGACTCGGACAAGGTCCTGCACCTGCTGGCGTTCGGCGCGCTGTCCCTGAGCGCCCGCCTGGCGTTTCTGCGAGCGCCTGGCTGGCTGCTGTGGGGCGTGCTGCTGCTGTTGGCGCCCTTGTCGGAGTGGCTGCAGCATTACCTGCAGCCAAGCCGGCATTTCAGTGTCGAGGATGCGCTGGCCAACCTGCTGGGCGTGTTGCTGGCGTTGGTGGGCTGGCTGGTGTTGAACGGTATGTGGCGGCGCTTTGTGCCGAGCGCGTAGGAGGGGCCGGTTTTCCCGGATTGCATCCGGGCTACAAAAGCTCCTGCCTCTCTGCTTGCCTGGCTGAAAGGCTTGCGTACGAGTTGGTTGTTGCAAGCAGCCTTGGCGTCAGGAGTTTCTGTGGGAGCGGCTTCAGCCGCGAATTGAGGGCGGGCAGGGTACCGAACCATTCGCGGCTGAAGCCGCTCCTACACGACGACAGGCTCCCGGATGAGGCGCAGAGCTTCGTCGGGTGGATCGAGACGCCGACCGCTTGCAGCGAAGCGATCAGTCCGTCGGTCCAGGCCAAGTCCGGCACCGCAAACTTCACTGATCCCCCCCGCCCCCAGCGGCTCAGTCTTGCCGCGCCTTCCGTTTGCGCTCTTTGCTGTGGCTGCCGGCCAGTACGGCGATGGCGCAGAGCACCACCAGGGTCGCGGCGTTGGCCGGGATCTGCAGGTTGAAGTCGGTGCTGGAATGGATCAGCAGGGCGATGATGCCCATGGCGGCACCAAAGCCCACGCCGCTGCGGTAGATCGATTCACGTTTCCACAGCGCCTTTAGCGCGTGCCACAGCGCCAGAAGGATGAAGGCTGCCAGTGGCAGGGTGCCGATCAGGCCGAACTCGATGATGAATTGCAGGTAGTCGTTGTGGGTGTGGTCGAAGTGCAGGCGGATGTCTTCGCCCGGATACTTGGGGAACACCGCTTCGAAGCTGCCGGCACCCTGGCCGGTGAGCGGGCGCTCCATCAGCAATGGCATGGAGTAGCCATACACGTCGCCACGCAGTTCGTTGGCCTGTTGCACCACTTCGCCGTTGACCACGACGTCGTTCAGGCGGGTGTTGGTTAGGCGATCCTTGAGTTTTTCCAGGCCGAAGTACTGGCTGACCACCAACACGTCGATGACGATCAGGCTGGCGAGGATCAGGCTGTTGCGCAGGCGGTGCTCTTTCTCGATCAGCACGAACAGGCCGCCCACCAGCAACAGGCTGGCGAAGAAGGCGGCGTTGCCCATGCGCGAGTGAGTCATGACCAGGGCGATGACCATGATCACCAGCGCCAGACGCAGGCGTGCCTTGGGGCCCATCAGCAGTTCGAGCAGGTTGCGCCACTGGAAGGGGCGGTTGTCGCGCAGTGCCATCAGCAGGCCGATGCCGCAGGCCAGGGTCATTTCCAGGTAGCCGGCCAGGTGGTTGCGGTTGACGAAGGTACCGGTGGCATCGCCGAAGTAGCTGGTCTTCGGGCCGACCAGCAGCCACTCGATACCCGCAAGCGTACTGAAGGCGCCCCAGAAGGCCTGCAGGGTACCGCTGATAACCAGGGTTGCGAGCAGCAGGGTCAGGCGTTTGCGGGTATTGAACAGGTTGATGGTCAGCAGGAACAGCAAGCAGTAGGCGATGCCTAGCATCAGGTACTGGAAGGTTGCGCCGTTGTCGACGCTGAGGCCGGCCAGCCATTGCACCGCGATCCAGGCTTGCGTCAGCAGCAGCAGGCCGAACATGGGCAGGGCTGCTTTGGGCAGTTGCTGGACGTCCGCACTGAGTTTGCCGCGCAGGTGGGCGAAGGCCCAAAGAGCGGTCAGGGAGCCAACCAGCACGAGCAGAATACCGACGGCCCAATCGCGATTGCTGCCTAGCGGCAGGGGTAGCCAGACCAGTACCAGTAGGGCGGCGGCGACGAGAGAACGTTCGAGCGGGTGGCTGGCTTGTGGCATGGTTCGGCGGGCCTGATTGACTGGCCGGTGAGTGTAATCAGCTGGGGCTGGTCGGCCAACACTATTCATCACTGCATCGGCACTTCGTCACAGCGGCATTGCAGACGCTGATCCGTTGCTGCTGATCGCCGGCAAGCCGGCTCCTATAGGTGTCGTCGCATCTGTGGGAAATCTTCGGCGTGGCTAATTTTCACTGCTCTTTGGGTGTGCAGGTGTTGAAAGGCAAGGTTTGTGTAGGAGCCCGCTTGCGGGCGATCCAGCGCTGCTGACCACCAGCAAACCGGCGAGTGATGCAGTCATATGAGCGCTTGGTCATCGTGCATAGGCCGCGCTATGGTCACGTATCATTCAGCGGTCAATGGAGTGACAGCTCATGTCTACCCTCAAGCGTGTCTTTGGTTTCGATCGTCTGCGTCCTGGCCAGGAGGCGGTGATCAGCGCCGTACTGGCCTGCCTGGCGGTCAACCCCGACTACCGTCACGGCGGTCGTGGTGACGAATTGCTCAAGCGCATCGAGGCCAGGGCGCGGGCGCAGGGGATCAAGACCCTGTTCGTGCTCACCACCCGCACCGCCCACTGGTTCCGCGAACGCGGCTTCGAGCCGAGCAGCGTCGAGCGCATGCCCACCGCGCGGGCGTCGCTGTACAACTACCAGCGCAATTCGAAGGTGTTCGAGAAGACGTTGTAGGAAGACAAATGTAATGAGTGGGAGGGGCTTTAGCCGCGAGCGATGAATCAGTCGCGGCTAAAGCCCCTCCCACAATGCGTTCAGAGTGTCAGGCGCTGTGCTGCTGCAGGCGCATCTGCTCGAAGCCGTCGTCCCAGCCGGCTTCCCACGCTGCTGCGGGGATTTCGTCCAGGTAGGGCTGGCGGGTTCGGGCTTGGCCGGTGAGGCCGGCCATATAGCCTTGCTGGTAGGCCTTGGTCAGGCTCTCCAGGCTCCATTGCGGCGTGGCGTCATCGGCCATGGGCGCTGCTCGTCTATCGTCCTTTACCCGGCAATGCTAGCTGGCCGGGCGGCCAGGGGAGTGGCCGCCCATCCTGGCTTTTGCTCCGCTGGTTGGCTTTGTGACGCAGTCGACGCTTCGTCGCCCGTACAACCGGACACGTAGAGTGCGCCGCACGCACCGCTGTTACCGGGTGCGTATAGGTGCGCGCGGCCCTGGCTGCGTTGAGACCTAAACGGCCAGCGCCAGGATGCTCGCCTGATAGGCCGCGACGAAGGCGTCGAAATCGCCTGTGGGCTGCGTTTCCAGCTCCGCCTGCGCGGCCAGCGAGTCGTGCGCGGCCTGTTCGAAAGCCTGCTGCTGCTGTGGGCTGAGCGGCTGAGCGCGGAAGTACTCGGCGTGACGCAGGCTCTGCTGCAGGGCGAACTCGGTAAAGCTCTTGCCCTGACGCAGAATCGCCAGTACCTGTGCCGACGGCGTCATTTCCACATCCGCGACCTTGGCTTGCTGCTGCGCCAGGGCCTCGACGTGCGCATTGCCGTCCTGGCTGCGATCGAGCAGTTCGGCCAACGGCAGGATGCGCTCAAGCAGTTCGCTGGCCCAGACTTTGAGTTCTACCTGCTGGCTACCTTTCTGCAGGTGCAGGCCGGGACGCCGCCCCTCCTTGACCACTTTGAGGAAGTTGCTGGTGCAACTGCTGCACTCGCCGTTCTCCAGCAGCGGGCTGTCTTCCAGCGCACAGAACAGCAGGAACGCGTCGATGAAGCGCGCCTGCGTCACGTCGATGCCCAGCGGCAGGAAGGGGTTGATGTCGAGGCAGCGTACTTCCACGTATTGCACGCCACGGCTCATCAGCGCCTGGATCGGTCGCTCGCCGCTGTAGGTGACGCGTTTCGGGCGGATGCTCGAGTAGTACTCGTTCTCGATCTGCAGGATGTTGGTGTTCAGCTGCAGCCATTCGTCGCCGCGCTTGGTTCCTGCCTCGACATAGGCCGGGTAGGGCGTGCCCACCGCCAGGCGCAGGCTGTCGGTGTAGCTGGCCAGGTCGTTGTAGCAGGGGGTCAGGCCGGACTGTGCGCTGCTCTGGTAGCCCAGGTCGCTCATGCGCAGGCTGGTGGCGTAGGGCAGGTACAGGGTGCCTGCGTCCAGTTCCTGAAGCTGGTGCGGGCGGCCACGCATGAAGCCTTTGTCCAGCGCCGGCGAGGCACCGAACAGGTACATCAGCAGCCAGCTGTAGCGACGGAAGTTGCGGATCAGGGCGATATAGCGGGCCGACTGATAGTCGCGCGCACTCTGTTCGTTGCCTTCGCTCTGCTGTTGCAGCTGCCACAGCCTCTCGGGCAGGGAGAAGTTGTAGTGAATGCCGGCGATGCACTGCATGGTCTTGCCGTAACGCAGTGCCAGGCCCTTGCGGTATACGTACTTGAGGCGGCCGATGTTGGAGCTGCCGTAGCGAGCGATGGGGATGGTCTCTTCGTCCGGCAGAGGGCAGGGCATCGACGGGCTCCACAGCAGTTCGTCATCGAGCTTGTCGTAGGCGAAACGGTGGATGTCTTCCAGTTCGGCGAGGGTGGCGGCCGGATCGTTGGCGGTGCCGGTGATGAACTCCAGCAGCGACTCGGAATAATCGGTGGTGATCTGCGCATGGGTCAGCGCCGAGCCCAGCGTCTGAGGGTGCGGGGTCAGGGCCAGCTGGCCGTCGCGATCGACGCGCAGGCATTCGCGCTCGATGCCGTGCAGACACTCACCCAGCAGGGACAGGTTGGCCGGCTCGCCGAGCTGAGCCAGGCGGCGGGAGAGAAGATCGCTCAAGATGCAATTCCTAACTGGGCAGTCGCCACAATATGGGGATCGCCCCTGCACTCTGCAAGGGGCGAACGGTTTACCAGATTAGACCAGCACGAGCGGCGCCGATTACACGCAGGCGAAGGTACCTTGTGCCTTGGCGACCAGCTTGTCGCCCTGCAGCACTTCGGCCTCGACCACCTGGGTACGGCGACCGGCGTGTAGCACCTTGGCATGGCACAGCACGCTGCCTTCGGATACCGGGCGGATGTAGTTGATCTTGCACTCCAGGGTCACGCTGCTCGGGCCGCCATCGCCCAGGCTGTGGCTGGCCTGGCCCATGGCGGTGTCGATCAGCGAGAACAGTGCGCCGCCGTGCAATTTACCGTGCAGGTTGCGCAAGTCGTCGGTGAGGGTCAGGCGCACGCGCGCCTCGCCGCCGCCGACCTGGAGAATTTCCAGGCCGAGCAGGCGGGAAAAGGCGCTGCTGGCGCCTACGTTGTCGCTGTTGTCGGTCATATTCATTTCTTCAACTGCTTGGCGTTGGCGAACAGGGCGGCCATGCCGCCTGTGGCAGGTGCCGGTTTGTCCTGGCTGGAATGGCGTTCGCTGCGTGGGCTATTGCCGCCGCGGTTGCCAGCGCGCGACTGGCCGCCACGTGCCCCTTCGACTTTCTCGCCGGGGGTATCGCCCATGCGCATGGACAGGGCGATGCGATTACGCGGGATGTCCACTTCCATCACCTTGACCTTGACCACGTCGCCGGCCTTGACCGCCTCGTGCGGGTCCTTGATGAACTTCTCCGACAGCGCGCTGATGTGCACCAGGCCGTCCTGGTGCACGCCGATGTCGACGAATGCACCGAAGTTGGTGACGTTGGTCACCACGCCTTCGAGCACCATGCCCAGCTTGAGGTCATTGAGGGTTTCCACGCCTTCCTGGAACTCGGCGGTCTTGAACTCCGGACGCGGGTCGCGGCCGGGTTTGTCGAGTTCCTTGAGGATGTCGCCGACGGTGACCAGGCCGAAGCGCTCATCGGTGAACTGGGCCGGATCGAGGCGCTTGAGGAAGCTCGAATCGCCGATCAGCGAGCGGATGTCGCGGCCGGTGTCCTGGGCGATGCGCTCAACCAGCGGGTAGGTTTCCGGGTGCACCGCGGAGGCGTCCAGCGGGTTGTCGCCGCTCATCACGCGGAGGAAGCCTGCAGCCTGTTCGAAGGTCTTCTCGCCCAGACGCGGCACCTTCTTCAGCTCAGCGCGCGAGGCGAAGGCGCCGTTGGCGTCGCGGTACTGCACGATGTTCTGTGCCAGGGTCGCGTTGAGGCCGGAGATGCGTGCCAGCAGGGCGGCAGAGGCGGTGTTCACATCCACGCCGACGGCGTTCACGCAGTCTTCCACCACCGCGTCCAGGCTACGCGCCAGCTTGAGCTGCGACACGTCGTGCTGGTATTGGCCGACGCCGATGGATTTCGGGTCGATCTTCACCAGCTCGGCCAGCGGGTCCTGCAGGCGGCGGGCGATGCTGACTGCGCCACGCAGGGAGACGTCGAGATCGGGGAATTCGCGGGCGGCCAGTTCCGAGGCTGAGTACACCGAGGCGCCGGCCTCGGAGACCATCACTTTGGTCAGTTTCAGGCCCGGTACTTTCTTGATCAGTTCGGCGGCCAGCTTGTCGGTCTCGCGGCTGGCGGTGCCGTTGCCGATGGAGATCAGGTCGACGCCATGCTTGGCGCAGAGCTTGGCGAGGATGGCCAGGGTGCCGTCCCAGTCGTTGCGCGGCGCGTGCGGGTAGACAGTGGCGGTTTCCAGCACCTTGCCGGTGGCGTCGACCACCGCCACCTTGCAGCCGGTGCGCAGGCCCGGATCGAGCGCCAGGGTGGCGCGCGGGCCGGCCGGGGCAGCCAGCAGCAGGTCGTGCAGGTTGCGGGCGAAGACGCTGATCGCCTCGTCCTCGGCCTTTTCGCGCAGCTCGCCGAGCAGGTCGGTTTCCAGGTGGTTGTACAGCTTGACCTTCCAGGTCCAGCGCACCACCTCGGCCAGCCACTTGTCGGCGGCACGGCCTTGCGCGCTGATACCGAAGCGCTCGCCGATCATCAGCTCGCACGGATGCATGGCGCCGGGCAGCTCTTCGCCGACCTTCAGGCTGGCGCTGAGAATGCCTTCGTTGCGCCCGCGGAAAATCGCCAGCGCACGGTGCGACGGCACGCCCTTGAGCGCTTCGTCGTGTTCGAAGTAGTCGCTGAACTTGGCGCCTTCGTTTTCCTTGCCCGGCACCAGGCGAGCACTGAGGGTGGCGTTGTCCTTGAGGAAGCTGCGCAGCTTGTCCAGCAGCGCGGCGTCTTCGGCAAAGCGCTCCATGAGGATGTACTTGGCGCCTTCGAGCACGGCCTTGACGTCGGCGAAGCCCTTTTCGGCGTCGATGAAGCGCTCGGCTTCCTGCTCGGGCGCGAGATTCGGGTCGTTGAACAGTGCATCGGCCAGCTCGCCGAGGCCGGCTTCCAGGGCGATCTGGCCCTTGGTGCGGCGCTTTTGCTTGTACGGTAGGTAGAGGTCTTCGAGGCGCGTCTTGGTGTCGGCCAGGTTGATCTCGCGCTTGAGTTCGGGAGTCAGCTTGCCCTGCTCCTCGATGCTGGCGAGGATCGCCGTACGGCGCTCGTCCAGCTCGCGCAGGTAGCGCAGGCGCTCTTCCAGGTGGCGCAGCTGGGTATCGTCGAGGCTGCCGGTCACTTCTTTACGATAACGGGCGATGAAGGGCACGGTGGAGCCTTCGTCGAGCAGAGCGACGGCGGCGGCAACCTGTTGCGGGCGCACGCCCAGTTCATCGGCGATACGGTTGTTGATGCTATCCATATGAAAACTACCCACTGAAGCGACAGGGCGGCCGCAAAGACGCTGGCCAGGCACGAAAGCGGCGCATTATAAACACCGCATTCGCGAGAGCTGCGAACCGTTGGGGAAAAATCTGCTAACAATGGCTAAAGCGCCCACCCATGCGCCTGAGCGATAATGCCGCCACTTGCCGTCCTCAGTACGGCTGTCCAAGGAGACGCCATGACCCAGTCCGCTGCCCCTGTCGCCGAAGGCGAGAAGATCCTCATCGTCGATGACGACGCCCGCCTGCGCCGCTTGCTCGAGCGCTTCTTCGATGAGCAGGGCTACCGGGTTCGCGCAGTGGAGAACGTCGAGCAGATGGATCGTCTGCTGGCGCGCGAACTGTTCAATCTGGTGGTGCTGGACCTGATGTTGCCGGGCGAAGACGGCCTTTCTGCTTGCCGCCGCTTGCGCGAAGCGGGCAACCAGATGCCGATCATCATGCTCACCGCCAAGGGCGATGAGTCCAGTCGTATCCAGGGCCTGGAACTGGGTGCTGACGACTACCTGGCCAAACCCTTCAACCCGCGTGAGCTGCTGGCGCGGATCAAGGCGGTGCTGCGCCGTCAGGCGCCGGTGGTGCCGGGTGCGCCGGGTAGCGAGGACGAAAGCGTCAGCTTCGGCGAGTACGAATTGTCCCTGGCCACCCGCGAGCTGAAGAAGGGTGAGGAAGTGCATATGCTCACCACCGGCGAGTTCGCTGTGCTCAAAGCGCTGGTGCAGCATGCGCGCGAGCCGCTGACCCGCGACAAGCTGATGAACCTGGCCCGTGGCCGCGAATGGGATGCGCTGGAGCGCTCCATCGACGTGCAGATCAGCCGCCTGCGTCGCCTGATCGAGCCGGACCCGTCCAAGCCGCGCTATATCCAGACTGTCTGGGGTGTGGGTTACGTGTTCGTTCCCGACGGCAACAAGTGACCTGTAGGAGCGAGCGCCGCTCGCGAATCGAAGCCACATTTTCGCGAGCAGCGCTCGCTCCTCCGGTTATGTGTTGATGAAAGCCCCTTACTGGTTCCCGCAAAGCTTTTTCGCCCGCACCCTGTGGCTGGTGCTGGTGGTCGTGCTGTTTTCCAAGGCACTGACCCTGGTGTACCTGATGATGAACGAGGATGTACTGGTCGACCGCCAGTACAGCCACGGTGCAGCGCTGACCTTGCGCGCCTACTGGGCAGCCAACCCCGATGATCGCGACCATATCGCCCAGGCGGCAGGGCTCAAGCGCATCCCGCGGGACAAGGTGCCGGCCAGCGAGCAGCACTGGCCCTACAGCGAGATCTTCCAGCGACAGATGCAAACCGAACTCGGCCCCGATACCGAAACCCACGTGCGAGCCACCACGCCGCCGGCGCTGTGGGTGCACGCGCCGAGCCTTGGCGACGGCTGGGTACGGGTGCCGATGTATCCGCATCCGCTGCGTGGCCAACGCATCTGGAGCGTACTTGGCTGGTTCCTTGGTATCGGCCTGCTGTCCACGGCCGCCGCCTGGATCTTCGTGCGCCAGCTCAATGCGCCGCTCAAGCGCCTGGTTTATGCGGCTCGCCAGCTTGGTCAGGGGCGCAGCGTGCGCTTGCCGGTGGGTAATACGCCAAGCGAGATGACCGAGGTGTACCGTGCCTTCAACCAGATGGCCGAGGACGTCGAACAGGCCGGACGCGAACGCGAACTGATGCTGGCCGGTGTTTCTCATGATCTGCGCACGCCGCTGACTCGCCTGCGGCTGGCCCTGGAATTCATGGATAACGACACCGAGCTGACCGACGACATGGTGCGCGATATCGAGGACATGGACGCCATTCTCGATCAGTTCCTCGCCTTCATCCGCGACGGCCGCGACGAGCCGGTGGAGGAGCTGGACTTCTCCGAACTGGTGCGCGAAACCCTGGCTCCCTATAACCAGAACGGCGAGCGCGTGCGTCTGTGCCTCGAGCCGATCCCGCTTTTCCCGCTGCGCCGCGTTTCGACCAAGCGTCTGCTGACCAATCTGGTGGAGAACGCCCTCAATCACGGCGGTGGTGATGCGGTCGAGGTGGTCGCCAGCCTGGCCGGCGACCACAACGCGCCTTATGTGGTGCTGAGCGTGCTGGACCGTGGCAACGGTATCGATCCGGCCGAGCTGGACAGCATCTTCAACCCCTTCATTCGCGGTGATCGGGCGCGTGGTGGGCGCGGCACCGGCCTGGGTCTGGCCATCGTCAAGCGCATCGCGGCGCTGCATGGCGGCAGCGTCGAGTTGCGCAACCGCTCCGGCGGCGGCCTGGAGGCGCGGGTGCGCCTGCCGCTCGGCCTGCTGCTACCGCGCGACGCGGTGTAGCAGACGACCGACCGTCCTGGCGGCGGTCTGTGTGCTGGCAATATGCTGCCAAGCGCTCTGACGCTGGGCTATGCTGTGCCAGCGCATCAACTCGAGGCCTGCATGCCCGCCGCCTTCCCCGACCGCTTGCCCAGCTGGACCTGGTGGCTGCCGCTGCCGATTTTCCATCTGGCAACCTGGATTTCCCTGGCGACCCGCCTGAATGACGGGGTGGCGTTGTGTTACCTGCCCATGGTGTTCGGCCTTGCCATGTGCCTGTGGTGGGGCCCGCGGGTGCTGCCTGCGTTGTACCTCAATGCTCTGTTCTGCGTGCCGTTATGGGGCCTGCCCTGGCAGTTGGCGCCGCTCTATGCCTTGCCGGAAACCGCCGCCGTCGCGCTTGGCTGGTGGCTGTTGCGACGTCAGCCTTTCGACCCCGCCCTGGGGCGCTTGAGTGATCTGCTCCGATTCCTCGCCTTCGCTGTGTTGATGCCGAGCACGCTGGTGGCGCTCGGCTTGCAGAGCAACCTGTGGCTGACTGGTTTCCAGACCAGCGAGCAGTGGGCGCAGGCCAGTTTGTCGGTCTGGTTGGGCGATACCATCAATATGCTCGCGTTGACGGCGCCCCTGCTGGCGTTCTGTACCCCACTGCTGCGCGCCCGCGGCTGGACCCACGCGCCGGTGGACAATGCCGCGCCAACGCTGAACATCAGTCGCTCGCCAACTGGCTGGTTGTTGGCCACTGGGGTGTTTCTGGTAATGATGCTGCTCAGCACCAGCCTACCGGCTCAGTTCGCTCTGCCGCTGCTTGGTCTGAGCATGCTGGTCCTGGCGCTACGACACGCCTTTGCTGGTGCTCTGTATGGCGTGCTGCTGGTGTACGCCGCGACTCTGCCGCTACCGCTGCTGCGCGACAGCCTGAGTTTCGGCGAGCTGGATCTGCAGCGTAACCAGCTGCACTTCGCGGTGGTGCTGCTGATGGGGGCTACCTTGCTGGTGGGCCGTGTGCTCGGCGACCTGCGTCAGGCGCTGGCGCGCAGCGCGCAGATGCAGCAGCAACTGGCCCGCGCCAACCTGGCGATAGAGGCCAGCCCGCTGGGCGTGACCATCGCCGATGTGCGCCAGGAGGACATGCCATTGGTGTACTGCAATTCCGCATTCAGCCAGATAACCGGCTACAGCGCCGAGGAGGCGTTAGGGCGCAACTGCCGTTTCCTGCTCGGCCAGGACCGCGCCCAGCTGGAGTCGCAACCGTTGCGCCGTGCCTTGCGGGAGGGGCGCAGCGGCCATGCGGTGGTGCGTAACTATCGCAAGGATGGCAGGCCGTTCTGGAACGAAGTGGTGTTGGCGCCAATGCGTGACGATCAGGGCATCAGCCATTTCGTCGGGCTGCAACACGATGTCACCGAGCGCGTCGAACTGGCGGCCAAGGTCGAGCTGCAACGCTCGCAGTTACTGCGTCAGAGCCATCTGTTCAGCCAGACCGAAGACATCGCCAGCCTGGGTGGCTGGGTGCTGGAGATCAGCGACTACGGCATGTTCTGGAGCGATGGCTGCTACCGCATCGTCGACCGTGACATTCATCTTGGGCCGCCGAATCTCGAGCAGGCGCTGCATTACTTCGACACGCCGAGCCAGACGCTGATCATGCAGACCCTGCAGGCAGCCTTGAGCGGGATGGATGATCTGGATATCGAGGTGCGCCTGGCCGCGCGTCTGGGCGGACGCCTGGTGCGTCTGCGCGGCATGGTCGAGCGCGATGAAGACGGCACTCTGGTACGCATCTATGGCGTGGTGCAGGACATCAGTGAACGCAAGCGTGCCGAGTCGCAGCTGCGTGAGCGAGACGAGCGCCTGCGCCTGTTCTTCGAGGCGCCGCTGATCGGCATGGCACTGACCACCCAGAGCTTTGGCTGGGAGGAGGTCAACCAGAAGCTGTGCAGCATCCTCGGCCGCAGTCGTGACGAATTGCTCGCCAGCAGTTGGCGCGAGCTGTCGCACCCGGATGATCTGCCGGTCGAACAGGTCCATGTCGAGCAGGTGCTGCTGGGCAGCAGCGATGGCTTCGAAATGGACAAGCGCTTCCTGCGTGCTGATGGCCTGGTGGTCTTCACGCGTGTCAGCCTGCGCGCCGTACGTGGTAGCGGCCGGCAGACACTGTTCCTGCTGCTGGTCGAGGACATCAGTGCGCGGCGCGAAGCCGAGGCGCGCTATCGAACACTGGTCGAGCATGCGCCCGAGGCGATCCTGCTGTTCAATCCTGAGGGCGGTATCGTCGAATGCAACGAGAACGCCTTGAGCCTGTTCCACTATCGCCGCGATGAGCTACTCGGCAAGTCGATTCAGAGCATCAGCCCGGTGTGTCAGGCCGATGGTCGGCTGTCCTCCCGCGCTGGCAAGGCCTTCCTGCGCCGCGCCATCGCCGGTGAAGCGCCGGTATTTGAATGGAACCATCGCGACAGCGCCGGTCGCCAGTTGCCCTGCGAGGTGCGCCTGGTACGCATGCCGGGGGAGAACCTGCTGATTCGCGCCAGCGTCACCGATATCTCCGAGCGCCAGCGCTATCAGCGCGAGATTGAGCGCCTGGCCTACAGCGACGAACTCACCGGCCTGCCCAATCGCCGGCTGCTGCTCGATCGCCTGCAGCACGCCATGGACCGGGAGAATCGCGAGGGCAGCCTGGGCGCGCTGCTGTTCATCGATCTGGATCATTTCAAGACGGTCAACGACAGCCTGGGCCATCTGGTTGGCGATGCCCTGCTGGTCGAAGTGACCACACGCCTGGCTGGCGAATTGCGTACTGAAGACACCCTGGCGCGCCTCGGTGGTGATGAGTTCGTGGTGCTGCTCGAAGCCCTGGGTCATGAGCCACAAGTGGTTGCCGAGCAAGCTGCGGCAGTGGGAGAGAAATTGCTGCGTGGCCTGCAGGGCAGTTGCCTGATCGACGGTCATGAGCTGGCGATCAGCGCCAGTATCGGCATCGCCCTGCATCCACTGGGCCTGCAGCAGGCCTCGGACATTCTCAAACAGGCCGATACCGCCATGTACCGGGCCAAGCATGCCGGGCGCAACGCCTTGCATTTCTTCGCCCCGGAGATGCAGGTTGCCATCGACCAACGCCTGCAGTTGCAGAGCGAGCTGCGCCAGGCCATCGCGCGCCAGCAACTGCAGTTGGTGTTCCAGCCACAGCTGATGCTGGCTGACAACAGCGTGGCGGGCGCCGAGGTGTTGCTGCGCTGGATGCACCCGGAGCGCGGTGAAATCGGTCCGGATCAGTTCATCCCCCTAGCCGAGGAAACCGGGCTGATCCAGGACATTGGCCAGTGGGTGCTGGAGCGGGCCTGTGCGGCGCTGGCGCGCTGGCAGACGCAATGGCCGCGACTGGTGCTGGCGGTCAATCTCAGCCCGCGTGAGCTGCGTCAGGCGGGCTGCGTGGAGCGAGTCGAGCAGTGCCTGCGCGCTCACGGTATACCGGGGCAGTCGCTGGAGCTGGAAATCACCGAAGGCGTGCTGCTCGAAGACGTCGAGCGCTGCATCGGCAACATGCAGCGGCTCAAGGCGCAGGGCGTACGCTTCGCCATCGACGACTTCGGCACGGGCTACTCGTCGTTGACCTACCTCAAGCGTCTGCCGCTGGATCGGCTGAAGATCGACCGCAGTTTCGTCGCCGATCTGGACGGCGAGGCGAGCGGGCGCATGCTGGTGCAGACCATCCTGATGATCGCGCGCAACCTGGGCCTGGAGTGCGTGGCCGAAGGGATCGAGCACGACAGCCAGCTGGCGCTGCTGCGCGAGCAGAACTGCACATTGGGGCAGGGCTATCTGTTCGGTCGACCGATGGCCGAGGCCGAGTTTCTCGCCTGGATGCAGGCGCGTCAGCGCTGAGGTGGCCTACCAGCTCAGGCTGCTAGCGTTCAGTCGTGCCTTCTTGCCGCAGGGCCAGGGGAAGTTGCTGTCGCCATGCCCGCTGGGCAGATCGCCGTACAGTGGCACGCCCAGCGGCGCCAGGTACTCGCCGATGATCTGCTCCAGGCTGTGCTGCACGCCGCGTCGCGGGCAGTCGGTGAAACTGCCCAGGCACACCGCGCGTGGTCTTTGCCCGGCGAAACTGTGCAGCAACTGCCAGAGGCTGCGCTCGAGGCGGTAGTAGGGCTCACCGACGTCTTCCAGGATCAGGATCGAATCCTCGGCCAGGCGCAGCTCGGCCGCCGTGCCGCAGACGCTGGCCAGGGCCGTGAGATTGCCGCCCTGCAAGGTGCCCTCGACGACATGTTGTGGACCACTGATATGGCGCAGCGGCAACTGCCGATGCTGGCCTTTGAGCAGGCTCCACAGCGCCTGCATCGAAGCCAGGCGCTCACGCTGGCCGCCGGGCGCCGACAGCGCCTGATGGCCGAGCGCAGTAGCCACGGGACCATGAATGGCTGGCAGCCCCCGTTGGGCAAAGGCTTCTAGCAGAATCGACAGATCGGAGAAGCCGATCAGCGGCCGTGGGCTGGCCTGGCGCAGCAGCGCCCAGTCGATATCCGCCACCAATTGTGCGCAGCCGTAGCCGCCACGCAGGCACCAGACGGCGCTGATATCCGCCAGGGTGAAGGCCTGGTGCAGGTCGTCCAGGCGTTGCTCCGGCGTGCCCGCCAGGTAACGATGGCGGGCGCGCACGTGCTGGCCCAGGTGATAGCGCACGCCGAGCACGTCGAGCTGCGCCAGAGTTGCTTCCAGTACGTCTTCGGCAATCGCCGCCGCGGGGGCGATCAGCGCCAGGCGGCCGTCGAACACTGGGCTCATCCGCGCCCTCGGGTGCGGGTCTGGCCGGGCTCTGCGTTCTTTTCCAGGTACTGGATGATCATGCCGGCGACATCCTTGCCGGTGGTGGTTTCGATACCTTCCAGGCCAGGCGAGGAGTTCACCTCCATCACCAGCGGGCCATGGTTGGAGCGCAGGATGTCGACACCGGCGACGTTGAGGCCCATGACCTTGGCCGCGCGCACTGCCGTCATGCGCTCCTCCGGGGTGATCTTGATCAGGCTGGCGCTGCCGCCGCGGTGCAGGTTGGAGCGGAACTCGCCAGCCTTGGCCTGGCGCTTCATCGCGGCAATCACCTTGTCACCGACCACGAAGCAGCGAATGTCGGCTCCGCCGGCCTCCTGGATGTATTCCTGGACCATGATGTCCTGCTTGAGGCCGAGGAAGGCCTCGATCACTGATTCGGCCGCCTTGTGCGTTTCGGCCAGTACCACGCCCATGCCCTGGGTGCCTTCCAGCACCTTAATCACCAGCGGTGCACCGCCAACCATCTGGATCAGGTCGGGAATGTCGTCTGGGGAGTGGGCGAAGCCGGTCACCGGCAGGCCGATGCCCTTGCGCGACAGCAGTTGCAGGGCGCGCAGCTTGTCGCGCGAACGGCTGATGGCTACCGACTCGTTGAGCGGGTAGACGCCCATCATCTCGAACTGGCGCAGCACCGCGCAGCCATAGAAGGTCACCGAAGCGCCGATACGCGGGATCACTGCGTCGAAGCCGTCCATGGCCTGGCCGCGATAGTGGATCTGCGGTTTGTGGCTGGCGATGTTCATGTAGGCGCGCAGGGTATCGATCACCACCATTTCATGGCCCCGCTGCTGGCCGGCCTCCACCAGACGGCGGGTGGAATACAGGCGCGGGTTGCGCGACAGCACGGCGATCTTCATTGGGCACCTGGAAGGGCAGAGGAAAGTGAGGGTTTGTCCTGCACATAGCTGAGTGCCGGATTGACCACCAGTTGGCCGGTGATCAGCGCCTTGGAGCCAAGTAGTACGCGATAACGCATGGTCTTGCGACAGGCCAGGGTGAATTCCACCGGCCACAGCAGATCACCGAGGGCCAGGTGGGTGCGGATTACATAGCGACTCTGTGCCTGGCCGTTGGAGCTCTTGATACGTTTGACCGACACCAGCGGCGCCTCGCAACGGTGGCGGCGTTGCACCTGGGTACCGAGGTAGGCAGTGAAGCGTACCCAGTCCTCGCCGTCACGCTGGAACGGCTGGATATCGCTGGCATGCAGGCTCGAGGTGCTGGCGCCGGTGTCGATCTTGGCACGCAGGCCGATGATGCCGAGCTCAGGCAGATTGATCCACTCACGCAGGCCGATCACGCTGAGCTGGTCGAAAGTCTTCAAGGTGAGAGTGTCCCCTGCGGCCGACAACGCCTATGATTCCGCGCATTCTAGTTGTGTCGTGTGACAACTGCATCTGCCGCGCGTGCGAATAGCTGAACCCTTACAGAGAGTGAGATGAGCGAAAAAGACGACGACAAGATCCGCCTGGACAAATGGCTGTGGGCGGCACGCTTCTTCAAGACGCGCGCCCTGTGCAAGGCGGCTATAGAAGGTGGCAAGGTCCATCATCGTGGCGAGCGCTGCAAGCCGGGCAAGGAGCCGAAGATCGGTGATGAGTACGTGCTGCGCACCGGCTTCGATGAACGCACCGTGGTCGTGCTGGCACTATCCAGCGTCCGTCGTGGCGCGCCCGAGGCACAGCTGCTATACCGCGAGACGGAAGAAAGTATCGCTCGCCGCGAGCAGGCTGCGGCGATGCGCAAGGCTGGCGCCGTGGGCATGCAGACCGATGGTCGGCCGAGCAAGAAGCAGCGTCGGCAGATCCATCAGTTCAACGAACAGCAGGAAGGTGGCCTGCGCCACCCCTGGGCGGATGAGGATTAGGCGCAAGCCTGTGGGAGCGAGCTCTGCTCGCGAATGCGAACGACGGTAAAGCTTCGCGAGCAGAGCTCGCTCCCACTTTCTCGTTCAACGTCCGCTGACGATGCTCATGCGGCCCAGCAGTGGCAGTTTGGCCAGGCGTGAGGTGATCGGCAGGGTGACCTTCTCCAGCCATTCGCTGGCGTGATAACCCAGCGGGGTGTAGCAGCTCCAGGCCAGGGCCAGCAGGCTGAGGAATACGCCGCCGACGAAGGCATCTGCCCCCCAGTGAGCACCGGCCACCAGGCGCGGCAGGATGCCGATCACGGTAATGGCCCAGACCAGCAGCAGACGCCAGCCGCGGGCAAAGAAGCTCATGAAATAAGCCCAGATCAGCAGCACCGAGGCGTGGTCACCGGGGAAGCTGCGGCTGGCGCTGTCCTTCAGGTCCCAGCGTTCTTCCCAGGCCGGGAACATCTCGGTCAGGCGCGCGCTGCCTTCTACTACCAGAGAGGGGCTGGCGTGCTGCCAGCCCATGTATTCGACCAGGTCGGCGAACAGCACGCGCATCAGCAGCATCACGATCAGGGCGACCAGAAAAGCGAACAGCGCCCGGCGTACCTGCGGCCCAGTAAATACCAGATCGGCCTTGAGCATTACCGCCAGCATCACTACGCCGACACCAGCATCGACCGGGCGCATGCTGCCGATGGCCCAGATATGGGCCCACAGGCCGCCGGCATGGACCGGGTCGTTGAGCAGTTTGAACAGCCACACATCGAAGACATTCCAAAGCTCGCGGGTAGGCTGCCACAGCCAACTGACGAGCAGCACGACGGCCACGACATGGCAGACCAGCATGGCGCGTGGTTGCCAGTGACGATTGATGAACGTGCTCGACATGGGAAATCCCTTTGCAGATTTATGACAGGCCTGACCTCGGGCGCGCGGATGATAGGCAGTGCTGGCGCCTAAACAAGGGCGGCAGCACAGTCGTTCAGCCAAGGTTCAGCGGCTGATTCCTGCTGTGTGAACACGCTCACATGACGTTCGGGCCTTGGTTGTGCTGGCGTTTGTGCATAAAATCGCCAGCCCTTTTCAGACCTCGGGCCAGCCGCTATGAACGACTTCAGTCAACGCTTTCTCTTCGACGACACCGACGTGCGAGGCGAAATGGTCGCGTTGCGCGAAAGTTACGCTCATGTGCTGGCCAAGCACGCCTACCCGCAGCCAGTGGCGCAACTGCTCGGCGAGATGATGGCCGCCGCCGCCTTGCTGGTCGGCACCCTCAAGTTCGACGGCCTGCTGGTACTGCAGGCGCGTTCCGACGGCCCGCTGTCGCTGCTGATGGTCGAATGCTCCAGCGCTCGTGAGCTGCGCGGCATTGCCCGCTATGACGCCGAGCAGATCGGCGCCGATGCCGACCTGCAGAGTCTGATGCCCAATGGCGTGTTGGCCATTACCATCGACCCGACCCGGGGCCAGCGTTACCAGGGCATCGTCGATCTGGATGGCGTCGACCTGGCCGAGTGCCTTTCCAACTACTTCGCCAGCTCCGAACAGCTGCCGACCCGCTTCTGGCTCAAGGCCGACGGCCAGCGCGCGCGCGGCCTGCTGCTGCAGCAACTGCCGCCGCACCATCAGACCGAAGCGGAAGAACGCGCCGAGAGCTGGAACCACGTACTGACCCTGGCCGACACCCTGACTGCCGAAGAGCTGCTCGGCCTGGACAACCCGACCCTGCTGCATCGCCTCTACCATGAAGAGAACGTGCGCCTGTTCGACGAGCAGCCGCTGCAATTCCGCTGCAGCTGCTCGCGTGAGCGGTCGGCCAGTGCCCTGGTCAGCCTCGGCCAGGCCGATGCCGAACTGCTGCTGGCCGAGCAGGGTGGCAGCGTGGTGATCGATTGTCAGTTCTGCAACGAGCGCTACGCCTTCGACGCCGCCGACATTGCCCAGCTGTTCGCCGGTGCCGGTAGCGAGGCGCCGTCGCAGACGCGGCATTGATGAGCTTTTCTAAACGATAGCCGTTCTCTATCAGATCGGAGGCTGCCAAGCAGTTCGCTTTTCTGGCATACTCCCGCGACTTTTTTACCGTGTAGTGCAGTTGCCCCTGTACTACACAACGTTCGGAAGACTCGGCCAGCGGCCGACGGGGACCCTCATGACGCAAGCCAACAACGCCGTGTACACCGACATCAGCGCCGCGCAACTGGTCGAAGAAGCCATTCGCCGTGGTGAAGGGGAACTGGCCGCCAACGGCGCGCTGGTCGTACGTACTGGTCATCGCACTGGCCGCTCGCCGGCTGATCGTTTCATCGTTCAGGAGCCGAGCACCGAGGCGCAGATTGCCTGGGGCGCCATCAACCGTCCGTTCCCGGCCGACAAGTTCGATGCCCTGTGGGATCGCGTCGCCGCGTTCAACGCCGCTCAGGAGCACTTCGTCTCCCACGTTCACGTCGGTTCCGCCGAAGAGCACTACCTGCCGGTGAAGATGACCACCGCGACCGCCTGGCAGAACCTGTTCGGCCGTCAGCTGTTCATCAACCCGACTACTTATAACCAGGCTGGCAAGGCCGAGTGGCAGATCCTCAACGTCGCCAACTTCGAGTGCGTGCCTGAGCGTGACGGCACCAATTCCGATGGCTGCGTGATCATCAACTTCGCCGCCAAGAAAGTCCTGATCGCCGGCATGCGTTACGCCGGTGAAATGAAGAAAGCCATGTTCTCCGTGCAGAACTTCCTGCTGCCGGAAAAAGACGTGCTGCCTATGCACTGCGCTGCCAACATCGGTGAAGAGGGCGACGTGACCCTGTTCTTCGGCCTGTCCGGCACCGGCAAGACCACTCTGTCCGCCGACGAGTCGCGTTACCTGATCGGTGACGACGAGCACGGCTGGGGCGAGGGCGTGGTGTTCAACATCGAAGGCGGCTGCTACGCCAAGTGCATCGACCTGTCCGAGAAGAACGAGCCGGTGATCTGGAAAGCCATCCAGTTCGGCACCGTGCTGGAAAACGTCGTGCTCGACGACAGCCGTACCCCGGATTACGCCGACGACAGCCTGACCCAGAACAGCCGCGCGGCCTACCCGCTGGAGTACGTCGAGAAGCGCAGCGAGAAGAACCTGGGCGGCGAGCCGAATGCCGTTATCTTCCTGACCTGCGACCTGACTGGCGTGCTGCCGCCGGTGTCGATCCTCAACAACGAGCAGGCGGCCTACCACTTCCTATCCGGCTACACCGCGCTGGTCGGTTCCACCGAAATGGGTTCGGGCGGCGGCATCAAGTCGACCTTCTCCACCTGCTTCGGCGCACCGTTCTTCCCGCGTCCGGCTGGCGTCTACGCCGAGCTGCTGATCAAGCGCATCAATGCCTTCGGCTCCAAGGTCTACCTGGTCAACACCGGCTGGACTGGCGGTGGCTACGGCGTCGGCAAACGCTTCAACATCCCCACCACCCGTGGTGTGATCGCGGCCATCCAGAGCGGCGCGCTGATCGGTGCCGAGACCGAGCACCTGCCGATCATCAACCTGGATGTGCCGAAGTCGGTGCCGGGCGTCGAGACCAACCTGCTCAACCCGCGCAATACCTGGGCTGACAAGAACGCCTACGACGAAGCCGCCAAAGGCCTGGCCAAGTTGTTCATCGACAACTTCACCAAGTTCGATGTCAGCGACGCCATCAAGAACGCCGGTCCGCAGCTGTAAGCGCCGGGCAGAGCAAAAGAAACCGCCTTCGGGCGGTTTCTTTTTTGGGGCCAGAGGTTAGAGCCGCCGTCGTAGGGCGGGTGAAACCCGCCGTGGTCAGAAGTGGCGGGTTTCACCCGCCCTACAATCTTCGCTAGGCTTGTAGCTCTTCAACGGAGAGCCTTGGGCCGGCTGTAACCCGCCATGGTCTTACGCTCTGACCTTCAAGCGGTCAATGGAGTGACAGCGCATGTCTACCCTCAAACGCGTCTTCGGTTTCGACAAGCTGCGTCCCGGCCAGGAAACGGTGATCAGCGCCGTGCTCGCCGGTCGCTCAGCGGCGGCGATCTTCCCCACCGGCTCGGGCAAATCGCTGTGCTACCAGCTGCCGGCCCTGCACCTGCCGCACCTGACCCTGGTGATCTCGCCGCTGCTGGCGCTGATGCAGGATCAGCTGGCCTTCCTGCATGCCCATGGTATCGCCGCGGCCAGCATCGATTCGGCGCAGAGCCGCGAGCAGGCCGCGGAGGTGATGAATCGCGCGCGCAGCGGCGAGCTGAAGATCCTGATGATCTCGGTGGAGCGGCTGAAGAACGAGCGTTTTCGCAATTTTATCGCTCAGGTGCCGATCTCCCTGCTGGTCGTAGACGAGGCGCACTGCATCTCCGAGTGGGGCCACAACTTCCGCCCGGACTACCTCAAGCTGCCCGACTACCAGCGCCAGTTCGGCATCAAGCAGGTGCTGCTGCTGACCGCCACGGCGACGCCCAAGGTGATCGCCGATATGCGCGAGAAGTTCGCCATTGCCGAGGCGGACGTGGTCACCACCGGTTTCTACCGGCCCAACCTCAATCTGCTGGTCGAGCCCGTGCCCGGAGGTGCCAAGCAGCAGCGTCTGCAGCAATGGCTGGCGCCGCGACGTGGCCAGGCGAGCATCGTCTACGTCACCCAGCAGAAGACCGCCGAGCAGGTCGCCGAGCATCTGGCGCGCGATGGCCTGGCGGTCAGCGCTTATCACGCGGGTATGGCCCATGACGTACGTGAGTCGATCCAGCGCCGTTTCATGGCTGGCGAGCTGGAGTGCATCGTCGCCACCATCGCCTTCGGCATGGGCATCGACAAGCGTGATATACGCAACGTGGTGCACTTCGATCTGCCCAAGTCGGTGGAGAACTACAGCCAGGAAATCGGCCGCGCCGGGCGTGACGCCCAGGCCTCGGACTGCCTGGTGCTGGCCAGCCGCGATGGCCTCAGCGTGTTGGAGAATTTCGTTTTTGGCGATACGCCCGAGCTCAGCGGCATCCGCGCGGTGCTCGATGATCTGCGCGCGGTCGGCACGGGTGGGCAGTGGGAGCTGATGCTCGGGCAGCTGTCGGAGCTGAGCAATATTCGCGCGTTGCCACTCAAGACCCTGCTGGTGCAGCTGGAACTGCGCGGCATCATCGCCCCGCGTTATGCCTACTTCGCGGAGTACCGCTTCAAGCTGCTGCTGGAAGATGACGTGCTGCTGGCCAAGTTCGAGGGCGAGCGCCGCCAGTTCGTCGAGGCGATTCTTGCCAGCTCACGGCGCGCGCGAACCTGGAGCACCCTGGATTTCGACGTGCTGTATCGCGACCACGGCGCCGAACGTGCGCGGGTGGTCAAGGCGCTGGATTACTTTCAGGAAAGGGGCTGGCTGGAGCTGGAGAGCAAGCAGATGACCGAGGTCTACGCCGTGCTCGATGGCGACTTCGATGTGGCAGCCCTGGCCAGCGATCTGCACGCGCACTTCCACGCCCACGAGGCCAGCGAGATCGCGCGTATCCAGGCGATGCTCGGTCTGTTCGAGAGCCGCGAATGCCTGAGCCGGCGCCTCGCTTTGTACTTTGGTGACGAACAGGCGCCCGAGCATTGTGGGCACTGTTCGGTGTGTCGGGGTCAGGTCGCGACCTTGCCGCAGCCTCCGGAACTACCGCCCTTGAGCGGACGTGATGCCGAGGCGCTGTGCGCCGCCTTCATCGAGAAGCATCAGCAGTACGCCGGCTACAGGCCGAGCCACGAATGTCTGACGCGCTTTCTCTGTGGCGTGACCACGCCGCTATTGACCAAGCTCAAGGCACGTCAGCTGGCCGGTTTCGCCGCGCTGGAGGATTACCCCTACGCCGAGGTGCGTGAGTGGTTGACGGGGCTGTAGGAGCGAGTTCTGCTCGCGAATATTGCTGCGGCAAAGGGCTTCGCGAGCAGAGCTCACTCCTACAAAGGTAAATCCCATAGCCCGGATGCAATCCGGGGAATACGGGTCGCTATGCCCCGGATTGCATCCTGGCTACCTGGCGAGCTTGTGTGCACCATCGGTGCTTGGGATTCGGTGCGCGCGGCGCACCCTACGGGTTAGCGCGTTGCCCTTCGGCCAGCGTCCAGTCCACCAGCTCGTGGGACAGCAGATCGCCAGCCTGGCCGAAGGCTTTCACTACTGCAGCAATCGACGTATCAGTCGCCGGCTGACTAACGCTGAAGCGGCGGCTGGCGAGGATGCGCTGATCGCGCCCGTCGACCAGACGCACGTCGAGCTGGATCAGTGCCTCGGCAATGCCATCGCGATACTGGCTGTGGAAGCTGCGCAGGTCGCTGACCAGTTCCCGATCGGCTTGCAGGCGCTGCTCCTCGTTGCTCAGGGCCTGAATTCGGCCGTCATCCTGAAAGGCGTCGAGCAGGCGGCCACGCAACAGTTGTGGCGTGCGCTCGCTCCAGCGTACGCCCTGGTAGGTGTTGACTCGCCCTGGCTCGGGCAGCACGACGATGCGCGTACCGTCGAGCAGCTGGTTGCTGACCGGGCTGTTCACCCGCAGCGACCAGTCGACGCCTTGCGTCTGTTTCGGCAGTTGCGCAGCTGGCAGTAGGTAGATATCCAGCGGTTCGCTTTGCGGCAGGATCGAACAGGCGCCGAGCAGGGCGGTCGCCAGCAACAGGGTGAGACGCTTCATGGTTGGAACTCCTTGATGCTGTCGCTGCGCAGCAGGTAACCGCTGGGGTCCTGTTCCAGGCGACGGGAGAAGCCGCGCAGGGCGCCGAGGGTTTCGCGCAGTTCGCTGATCGTCGGACCGAGATCGCCCAGGCCCTGCATGCCGCTGTCCAGCGCGCCGCGATTTTCCTGCAACAACTGTTCGATGGTCTGGCTGCTGCGCTCCAGCGATACCATCAGGCGCTCGGCGCTTTCCAGCACCTGGCTGCCCTGGCTGTCGAGCAGTTGATTGGCGTTCTTCATCAGCGCGGCGGCTTCGCGGGTGGCGGCGCTGGTCTGGCGCAGCGCTTCACTCAATTCGTCACGCTGGCCAGCGATGCCGGCGGTGGCCTGTTCGAGGTTCTCCAGGGTACGCGCCACGCGTTCTGCGTTCTCCCGCGAGAGCAGATTGTTGGCGCGGTTGAGCAGGCGCGTGACGCTGCTCACCAGATCCTCGCCATTGGCCATCAGCCGCGACAGCGGCGAGCGGTCGGCGACGATGATTCCCGGCTGACCATCCTTGCCCTTGAGCGGCGGGCTTTCCGGGCTGCCGCTATACAGCTGGATCACCGCCAGGCCGGTGATGCCGGTGATCGACAGGCGGGCGCGGGTGTCTTCCTTGATCGGTGTGTTGCCGACGATGCGGATGCGCGCGCGCACCGTGCGCGGGTCGTTCGGGTCGAGGCCGAGGCTGATCACGTCGCCGACCTTGATACCGCTGTACTGCACCGCGCTGCCCTGCGAGAGGCCGCTGACCGCCTCGTTGAAGATCACCTCGTAATCGGTGAAGGCGCGATCGGCACCGGCCTTGTTCAGCCACAGGCCGAACAGCAGTGCGGCGCCAACCGTGAGCACAGTGAACAGGCCAATCAGTACATGATGGGCTCTGGGTTCCATTCATCGACTCCCTGCCGCTGCGGCGGCCTGTGCAGCCGCGCGTCCACGCGGGCCGTGAAAATAGTCCTGAATCCAGGCATCGTCGGTGGCGGCCACCACATCCAGGCGGTCGGCCACCAGCACCTTCTTTTGCGCCAGCACCGCGACCCGGTCGCAGATGCTGTAGAGCGTGTCCAGGTCGTGAGTGACCAGAAATACACTCAGACCCAGGCTGTCACTGAGGGTGCGGATCAATTGGTCGAAGGCCGCCGCGCCAATCGGGTCGAGGCCGGCGGTGGGCTCGTCGAGAAACAGGATCTCCGGGTCGAGCGCCAGGGCGCGGGCCAGGGCGGCGCGTTTGACCATGCCGCCGGACAGCGAGGCGGGATACTTGCCTGCGGCATCCTGCGGCAAGCCGGCCAGGGCGATCTTGACTCGCGCCAGGCGCTCGGCGGCGGCGCGCGACAAGCCGGCATGCTCGATCAGCGGCAGGGCGATGTTCTCGCTGACCGTCAGCGAGGAGAACAGCGCGCCACGCTGATAGAGCACGCCGAAGCGCCGCTCCAGCTGCGAGCGGCGCTCGGCCGACAGGCTCAGCAACTCTTCACCGAACACCCGCACCGTGCCGGCGTTGGGCTGGCGCAAGCCGACGATGCTGCGCAGCAGCACCGACTTGCCGGTGCCCGAGCCGCCGACCACGCCGAGTATCTCGCCGCGATAGAGGTCGAAATCCAGATGCTCGTGCACCACCTGGCTGCCGAAACGGTTGCTCAGGCCGCGTACCTCGATGATCTTGTCCCGGCTCACCAGCCCATCTCCATCAGGAACAGCGCGGCCAGGGCGTCGAGCAGGATGACCACGAAGATCGACTGCACCACTGCCGAGGTGGTGTGTTCGCCCACCGACTGCGCGCTGCCGCTGACCTTGAAGCCTTCCAGGCAGCCGATCAGGGCGATCAGGAAGGCGAAGATCGGCGCCTTGAGCAAGCCGACCAGAAAGTGCCGCAGCAGGTCGCTGTCCTGCAGGATCGACAGATACATCGTCAGCGGAATGTCCAGCGACACGGCGCAGACCAAACCGCCGCCGACTATGCCGCTGAGCATGGCGATGAAGGTCAGGATCGGCAGCGCGATGAGCATGGCGAACACCCGTGGCAGCACCAGCAGTTCGACCGGGCTCAGGCCAAGGGTGCGGATGGCGTCGATTTCCTCGTTGGCCTTCATCGAGCCGATCTGCGCGGTGAAGGCGCTGGCGGTGCGGCCGGCCATGAGGATGGCGGTGAGCAGCACGCCGAACTCGCGCAGGAAGGAGAAGGCCACCAGATTCACCGTGTAGATGGTGGCGCCGAAGTCGGCGAGGATGGTGGCGCCGAGAAAGGCCACCACGGCGCCGACCAGGAAGGTCAGCAACGCGACGATGGGCACGGCGTTGAGCCCGCACTGTTCCAGGTGTGCGGCCAGCGAGGTGAGGCGCCAGCGCATCGGCCGAATCAGGATCGCCAACATGCTGGCCAGGGTCAGGCCCATGAAACCGAGCAGTGCACGGCCCTGATGCCACATGCCTTCGACCACTTCGCCGATGTGGCCGAGTACTTCTCGCAGTACCGAAGGTTCAGGCGCGGTTGGTGTCTGGGCGCTGTCAGCCATGGCGTCGGCCACCGTCAGCAGCAGGGCGCGGCGTCGCTCGTCGAGTTCGGTCTGCTGGATCAGCTGGCGCAGGCGCTCACTGCCGAACAGCTCCACCAGCAGGGCCGCGCCGGCGGTGTCCAGCGCGGCCAGATCACCAAGGTCGACGCTCTCCTCGCCGCGCAGGCGTTCGCGCAGGGCCAGCACCTGGGGTTCGAGCCGGCCGTAGTGAGCCAATGTCCAGTCGCCACCCAGCCGCAGGCCGCTGGCGGCGTCCGTGCTGCTGGTCTGCTGCGAGGTCAGGTAGGGAGTGGTCATCGCCACAGCTTAGCGCTGCTCGGGTGCCTGAGGCCAGTCGTGGCGATCACTCGAGGTTCTGCGCCTCTTCCCGAACGACCCCGCAGGCCATTGCTGATGGCCCGTATCGCGCAGGCTTTGCATCTGCAGCCAACGCAGGGCAAGCGCATGCCATGGAATCTGCTCCAGCATTACCTGCCCGATCTGGCACTGCTGCACTAGGGCAAACTGGAAGACGATTAGCTGATGTTTTCCACCCGTCTGAAAGAGCCGCAAGCGGAGTCAGCGCAGCCCTGATGTGACGGGGGTATAGCGAGTGCCCTACAAGAAATTACATAATCGCGCCGCTTTCTTTCCTGGCATTGCGCCACTACCATTTTGCGATATGTGTCACGGATGAGCCACTGGGTGCAGTGTCACCCATTACATGAGGAGTCGGCCATGAAGGAGCAGCGCCACCTGCCCGCACTGCGTGCGCATATCGAGCAGCTATTGAGCAAAGGCTGGGTGATCGCCAATCGCAGCCCTCTGACCCTGCAGAACGGTCATCGCTGCTTTCTCGTCTCCCACGGCATGCTGATCAGCGACTCTTCTTCGCGCGCAGCCTGATAACTGTTTCCCGACCGCTGTGCCGTTATCCCGTCTGGCGCAGCGGCGTTTTTGGTTATCGGATATTGCGTCCGTAGCCTGCTGCATTTCCTCTCTTGCGCCCGTCACTGCCGGCCTCCGGTGTATTCCCTTGCTGTCTTTCTCGGTCGATAGCGAATCGGTAGCGGATGTAACGCCTTGGTCTCAGCGCGGTCAGTGCCTATAACCAACCGGTCACTGTTAGAAGAGCCACGTCATGCCTACTCGTCGCCGAGTCCTGCAAGGTACCGCCAGCCTGGCAGCGTTAGCTGTCCTGATGCCCTGGTTACCGTCCTCCGTCTTCGCTGCCGAAACACTGCTGAGCCGGGCGATTCCCAGCAGCGGTGAACTGCTGCCAGTGATCGGTCTGGGTACCTCACGCACCCACGATGTGGCGATGAGCGACGAGGCGCTACAGCCCTTGCGGGAGGTGTTGCAGGCGCTGGTCAACGGTGGCGCCAGCCTGGTGGATACCGCGCCCAGCTACGGGCGGGCCGAAGCGGTGTGCGGCGCTCTGGCCGCAGAAGGCGACATGCGCAAAAAACTGTTCCTGGCCAGCAAGGTGTCCTCTACCGGGCGTTCTGCTGGCGAGCGGCAGGTCGAAGCCAGTTTCGCCGCGCTCAAGACCGACACCATCGACCTGATGCAGGTGCACAACCTGCAGGACACCAGCACTCAGCTTGGCCTGTTGCGCGAGCTGAAAGAACAGGGCCGGGTACGTTACATCGGCGTGACTCACTATCTGGATTCCGCCCACGAGCGCCTGCTCGAGGTGCTGCGCAAGGAACCGGTGGATTTCGTCCAGTTCAACTACTCCATCGGCGAGCGCAACGCCGAGCGCGAGCTGTTGCCCTACTGCGCCGACAAGGGCATCGCAGTGCTGATCAACCGGCCTTTTCAACGCTCAGCACTGTTTGATCGGGTCAAGGGCAAGAGCCTACCGGACTGGGCTGCGGTGGAGCTTGATGCCACGTCCTGGGCACAGCTGATGCTCAAGTACATCCTCGCCAACCCGGCGGTAACGGCGGTGATCCCGGCCACCTCCAACCCACGCTATATGGCTGACAACATCCTTGCCGGTCAGGGCCGCCTGCCTGACGCGGCGCAGCGCCAACGCATCATCGAGCTGTTCGCCTGAGATGCAGGCGCTTACCCGGCGCCTGGCGCGTGCGATCAATGCCGAAGGTAAGGAGCTGGCTGCAGTGCTGGCCGGTTTTGCCTTGTTCTTCTGTCTGTTCGCCGGCTATTTCATGTTGCGGCCGATCCGTGAGGCGATGGGCATCACCGGTGGTGTGAACAATCTGCAGTGGCTGTTCACCGCGACCTTCATCGTCATGCTGCTGGCGGTGCCGCTGTTCGCCTGGCTCAACTCGAAAGTCCCGCGTATACATTTCATTGACTGGGTATACGGCTTCTTCTGCCTCAACCTGCTGGCCTTCGTCCTGCTGTTTCACCTCGACCACTACAGCGTATGGCTGGCGCGGGTGTTCTACGTGTGGATCTCGGTCTACAACCTGTTCGTCGTCTCGGTGGCCTGGAGCCTGATGGCCGACGTGTTCGATGGCGCCCAGGCGCGGAGGCTGTTCGCCTTCATTGCCGCGGGTGCCAGTGTCGGTGGACTCTGTGCCGCGCTATGGGGTGTGCTCGGTTGGCACCTGGGTGGCCGCGCTGATCGCCAAGCCGAGCGCTAGGATGTCACGAGGTATCCAGGTCGTGCGCGCTGTCCATTCTTCCAGCTTCATGGCGTACCCTACCTGCGGTTGTACCCTGGGCACACGCGCGCATCGCACAGTTCAAAGGACCCTCGATGAACCAACCCCAACACCTGCGTGGCGATTACCGTCACTTCCAGCCGATCACCACACGCTGGCACGACAACGACATCTACGGCCACGTGAATAACGTGACCTACTACAGCTACTTCGACAGTGCGGTGAATACCTACCTGATCACCGAGGGTGGTCTGGATATCCATGACGGCGAAGTGGTCGGCTTCGTGGTCAGTTCAAGTTGCGACTACTTCGCCTCCATCGCCTTCCCCGACGCCATCGAGGTCGGCCTGCGCGTGGGCAAGCTGGGCAACAGTTCGGTGCAGTACGAGCTGGCGATTTTCAAGGTCGGCGAGGATCAGGCCTGTGCCGCTGGGCGCTTCGTGCATGTGTTCGTCGACCGGACGAGCAATCGTCCCGTAGCGATCCCTGAGACCTTGCGTGCTGCGCTGGAGCGCTTGCTCACGAGCTAGTCCGGCCTGCTAGGCTGTGGGCAGTCATTTGCCAGGGAGTGCCCATGTCCGATCTCGAGCGTGAGCAGGCGCAACAGCGCGCCGCTAGCATCGCCGCCTTCCGCGAGGAGCTGGCGGAGTTGCGCCAGGAGCAGGTGTTGCAACTGAGCGAGGCACAGGAACAAGCCGTCAACGACCATCATCGCCAATTGCTGGCGCACTTTCGCCAGTCGCTGGATATCGACGCCGATGCTCGCGCGTGCCAGTTGTCGCTGGGGATGCGTCTGGCCTCGCTGTTCGGCGCGCTGGCGTTGGCGGCCGGATTGTTCTTTCTGTTCTACCAGTTCTGGGGGCTGTTCGATGCCTTCGCGCAGGTCGGCATTCTGGTGGGCAGTGCCCTGGGCAGCCTGCTGCTGTGCTTCTGGCTGCAGGCTCACGACACTTCGGGTTATTACGCGAAGCTGGCCGCGGTGCTGGCGTTCGTCTGCTTCGTGCTGAACCTGTCGATGCTCGGGCAGATCTTCAATATCACCCCGTCGGACAGGGCCCTGCTGCCTTGGGGTGCGTTGGCACTGCTGCTTGCCTACCAGTGCCAGCAGCGCCTTTTGCTGGTAGTGGGGTTGCTCTGCTTAGGTCTGTTTATCGCGGCTCGCCTGGGTGATTGGGCGGGCTGGCACTGGTGGTCGCTGGGTGAACGGCCGGAGCTGTTCATGCCGCTGGCGGCGCTGTTGCTCGTGCCGCAAGTGCTTGAGCAGCGGCGTTATCCGGGCCTTGCCGCCTGCTACCGAGTAGTGGGGCTGCTCTACTTGCTCGGTCCGGTGCTGGTGCTGTCCTATTGGGGCGGCGGCAGCTATCTCGACTGGTCGACGGGCTGGATCGAGGCGTTCTACCAGGCGCTCGGTTTCGTCCTCGCCGGGTTGACGATATGGCTCGGCATTCGCCGCGGCTGGGGCGAGGTGTTCAACACCGGCCTGGTCTTCGCGTTGATCATGCTCTTCGTCAAGCTGTTCGACTGGTGGTGGCAGTTGCTGCCGCGCTACCTGTTCTTCCTCCTGCTCGGGTTGATCGCCGTGCTACTGCTGGTGGTGTTGCAACGCTGGCGGCGCAACGCGTCGGGAGGTGCACGATGAAGCGGGCAACATGGCTTGGCCTTGGTGTGGTGTTGCTGAGCAATGCCGTCGCCCTGGGCGGCGTCTGGTACAACCGCAGTGGCGAGCCCGAGGCGCAACTGCTGCTCAGCGAGCGCGAGCTGCAGCGCGTTTACGGTGGCTGGTTGCGCGATGAGGACGATGGCGTACTGCGTCTGCAACTGAGCTGGCAGCGCCCTGGTGATGGTTGGCAGTTGCCCTGGCTGGACGAGGCCAAGCTGCGCGAGCTGGGGTTCTCCGCTACCGATGAACAAGCCTTGAACAGACAGCCTGCACGCAAAGTCTGGCTGGTGCTGGAGCTGGATGGACCGTTGTACCGAGGTCAGGTCGACGAGGCGCGGCAGGCTCTGAGCGGGGCCGAAGCTGAATTGCACGCCAAGCCAGAGAGCGAGGTGTTACAGCAGGAGCGTGATGATCGCCAGCGTCGCCTGGAATTCGTCGAGCAGCAGGCCAGCCGTTTGATGCTGGTGGATGCGGGCGTGGATGCGCAGGTGCTGCGCCAGCGTTGGCCGGATCGGCAGCGTCAGGTGTTACTGGCCGGGCGTATCGAGCCCTATCGCCACGCTGCAGAGGCCGGTTATGGCGCCACCATTCGCCTGGAGAATGACCGCCTGAGTGTGCCTTACGCCTATCGTGAATTAGCGCGTGGCTGGGAGCGCAGCTACGAACAAACAGGGTTCAAGGCGCAGGTCGAAGTGGCCTTCGGTCGTCGCCATGAACCCTGGGTGATGGGATTTGTTGGCGTTTCGCCGCGACCGCGCCGGAGCCAGTTTTAGCGCGGAGCTAGGCACGAGACGCGAAGTTTGGTTGCCCAAATGAGCCGTCGAGTAACGACGCTCCACGCTAAAACTGGCCCGGCCCTTCGGGTTGCGCAGGAAATGACTCCCGCTGTTGTTGCAGGACTTGGCAAGGGAATGACCATTATCTGCGTCCTGCGCCTAACCGGGAGCCATTTCTCGCGGCAACGCGGCTTGCGTCGAAATGCCAACAGACCCCAGGCATCCGTCAGTGACGGCGCCAGTGTTTGTGGTGCTTCTTGTGTTTTTTGCCATGGTGTTTGTGATGCTTGCCGCGACGATCATCGTCGTAGCTGGCGTTGCCCATGTAGTTGCCCAGCGCGCCACCAGCGCCGCCGCCGACTGCTGCACCGACCACGCCACCGGTGTTACCACCGACCTGCTGGCCGACGACGTTACCGCCCGCTGCGCCCAGGGCGCCGCCAATCGCGGCTTCGGTACGACTGCGGCGATCCGCGCCGACCATGCTGCCGGCAGCGCCACCGAGACCGGCACCGACCGCGGCGCCAGTGTTGCCACCGACCTGCTGACCAACCATCGCACCCACTGCGCCACCTAGTGCGCCGCCCAGGCCGGCCTCGGTATTGCCGGCAAAGGCAAAACCGCCGCTAGTCAGGCCAAGGGAAAGAAAGAAGAGTTGCAGAGACTTCATGGACACCTCGATAACAGAAACCGCCAGATGGCGAGCGTTATGCCATTGACCAGCGATTTCTGTACGAGGTTCCTGGCCGCCGGTCAGCTTGTTGCGCTGCTGCCCAGCAGATTGCCGCCGCTGGCAGCCTGCAGGCGGATGGCGACGAACTTGCTGGTCGGTGTGCTGCTGCCGACGCCGGCGCTTTCCAGCGGCACCAGCGGATTGGCTTCGGGGAAGTAAGCAGCGGCCTGGCCGGCCGGGATATCGAAAGCGAGCAGGGTGAAACCGCTCACCCGGCGTTCGATGCCATCGTTCCACAACGAGCGGATGTCCACCTTCTGACCTGGCTTGAAGCCCAGGCGCAGGATGTCCGCCTCGTTGGCGAAGAGCACGTCGCGCTGCCCGCGCACGCCGCGATAACGGTCGTCGAGGCCGTACACCGTGGTGTTGTACTGATCGTGCGAGCGCAGGGTTTGCAGGATCAGATCCGGCGTCTCACCGCTTTCGCGCACCTGCGGGGGCAGCAGGTCGTCGAGCAGCGCATTGGCCTTGAAGTTGGCCTTGCCGGATGCCGTTTTCCACTGGCGCGCGCCGGCCGAGTTGCCGAGGTAGAAACCGCCGGGGTGAGCGACACGCTGGTTGAAATCCTCGAAGCCGGGGATGGTGTCGGCGATCAGCTCGCGGATGCGGTCGTAATCGGCGATCAGCGCGTCCCAGTCCACCGGATGGTTGCCCAGAGTGGCCTTGGCGATCCCGGCGACGATGGCCGGCTCCGAGCGCATCTCGCTGCCGGAGAGCGGTTCGAGCTGGCCGTAGGAGGCGTGGATCATGCTGAACGAATCTTCCACCGTCACCGCCTGCGGGCCGCTGGCCTGCAGGTCGATATCGGTACGGCCGAGGCACGGCAGGATCAGCGCGTCGCGGCCGACGGTAAGGTGACTGCGATTGAGCTTGGTGCTGATCTGCACGGTGAGGTCGCAGCTCTGCAGCGCCTTGTGCGTACGCGGGCTGTCCGGCGTAGCCTGGGCGAAGTTGCCGCCGAGGCCGATGAATACCTTGGCCTGGCCGTCGATCATGGCGTTGATCGCCTCGACGGTGTTGTGGCCATTCTCGCGCGGTACCTTGAACTGAAAGCGCTTTTCCAGGGCGTCTAGCAGCGTGACCGGCGGGCGGTCGTTGATGCCCATGGTGCGGTCGCCCTGCACGTTGCTGTGTCCACGTACCGGGCACAGGCCGGCGCCGGGGCGGCCGAGGTTGCCGCGCAGCAGTTGCAGGTTGACGATTTCCTGGATGGTGGCCACCGAATGGTGGTGCTGGGTGATGCCCATGGCCCAGCAGATGATGACCCGCTCGGCGCGGCGGTACATGCGCGCCGCCTGTTCGATCTCCTGCAGGCTCAGGCCGGACTGAGCCTGCAGCGCCTCCCAGCTGCAGTCGTCGAGCAGCTTCAGGTAGGCCTCGACACCATCGGTGTGCTCGGCGATGAAGGCATGGTCGAACACCGCTGCTTCACCCTTGGCCTGCGCCTCGCGCTCCCACTGCAGGAGGAACTTGGCGATGCCGCGCATGGCGGCCATGTCGCCGCCGAGGGCCGGACGGAAGAACGCGGTGTTCAGCGGCTCGGAGCCGTTGGTGAGCATCTCCAGCGCGTGTTGCGGATGCTGGAAGCGCTCCAGGCCACGCTCCTTCAGTGGGT
This sequence comes from Pseudomonas sp. NY15364, assembly GCF_048068235.1. Classification (NCBI taxonomy): domain Bacteria; kingdom Pseudomonadati; phylum Pseudomonadota; class Gammaproteobacteria; order Pseudomonadales; family Pseudomonadaceae; genus Pseudomonas; species Pseudomonas sp. NY15364. Next base: position 369,894 of record NZ_JBLUPX010000001.1, read on the forward strand.
TGAAGCAGACCACCTGGGCGCCGCGTTTGACCGCCTCGCGCAGCGGTTCGAGCATGCGCGGGTGATTGGTGCCGGGGTTCTGGCCGAGGACGAAAATGGCGTCGGCATGCTCGAAATCGTTGAAAGTCACGCTGCCCTTGCCGATGCCCACGCTTTGGCCGAGGGCGACGCCGCTGGCCTCGTGGCACATGTTCGAGCAGTCGGGGAAGTTGTTGGTGCCGTAGGCACGGACGAACAACTGGTAGAGAAACGCCGCCTCGTTGCTGGCCCGGCCGGAGGTGTAGAACTCGGCGTGATCCGGACTCGGCAGCGCCTTCAGATGCCTGGCGATCAGGGCGAAGGCTTCGGCCCAGGTGGTCTTCGTGTAGCGATCGGTGCTGGCGTCATAGCGCATTGGGTGGGTCAGGCGGCCCTGGTATTCGAGCCAGTAGTCGCTCTGCTCGCGCAGTTGGCTGACCGTGTAGCGGGCAAAGAAGGCCGGGTCCACGCGGCGTTTGGTGGCTTCCCAGTTGACCGCCTTGGCGCCGTTCTCGCAGAACTTGATATGGCCGTCTTCGGGCGAGTCGCCCCAGGCGCAGCCGGGGCAGTCGAAACCGCCGTTCTGGTTGGTCTTGAGCAACGCGCGCAGGTTCTTGAACGGCTGCTTGCTGTCCAGCCAGAAACGGGTCACGGCGTTCAGTGCACCCCAGCCAGCGGCTGGGCCTTTGTAGGGCTTATAGCGAGGATTGACGGGTTGCAGGCTCATGGTCGTTCTTCTTCGTCAGGCGCAGGGCTGTAGACCCGCGGCGTGCTGTGATGGGGCAGGTGGATCAGGTTGAGGCGATGGCGCCGCGCCCAGTCCACGGTCAGTGCGGTGGGCGCGGACAGGCTCACCAGGGTGCCGATGCCGGCACGTACCGCCTTGTGCAGCAGCTCCAGGCTGCAGCGGCTGGTGACCAGGGCGAAGCCACCGTGAGTGTCGATACGTTCGCGGGCGATGGCGCCGATCAGCTTGTCCAGGGCGTTATGGCGACCGATGTCTTCACGGCACAGACGAATCTCACCGCTGGCATCGATGAACAAGGCGGCATGCAGCGCGCCGCTGTGGCGTGCCAGTTGCTGTTGCTCACCAATGCGCTCGCGCAGTCCGGTGAGATGTTCAAGTGGCGGTAATGCTGCGCCGGGTAGGGCGGTCAGGGCTGGTAGCGCCTGTTCCAGTGCATCCACGCCGCACAGGCCGCAACCACTGGTGCCAGCCATTTGTCGGCGTTGCTGCTTGAGCGCCCAGAAGGCGCGGCTGCTGACCTGCAAGCGGGCTTCGCGGCTGTCACCCAGGCCGCGCAACTGGATGTCATAGATGTCGTCGATTGACTTGATCAGGTCGTTGCCAAGACTGAAGCCGACGGCAAAATCTTCCAGGTGATGGGGCGAAACCATCATCACCGCCTGGTTCAGGTCGTTGTAGCTGATCGCCAGGGCACATTCTTCGGCCAGTGCAGCGTGCTGCGCGCGACCGTCACCGAGTTCGGCGTAGGTATAGGCACTGGCAATGTGCGGCTGGGCGGCTGGCTTGGCCATCGAGGCGCGCTCTGTGACAGATTGACACAGCTAAGCCTAGGCCCATGGGCGGGGAGCGTCTAATCGTTGGCTTTGATGTGTTGATCGAGCAAATCTATCAAGCGTTCGCCAGCCACTCTCGTGCCTCTTCGAAACAGGCTTGCGCGAGCGGTGAGGCAGGGGCGCTGCGGCGCATGATCAGGCCCTGAGGTGCCAGGGTATGAGCGTCCTCGATGGGTAGCAGGCGCAGATGACCGTCGGTCGGAGCGCCGTCGGTCGGCAATGGCATGACGCTGCAGCACAGCCCGGCGCTGACCGCTTGAGTCAGATGGTGCACGGCATCGGCCTCCAGGCGTACCTGCGGGCTCAGGCCGCGAGCACGGAAGCTGTGATCGATGGACTGGCGAAAGTGCATACCGGTCGAGAGCAGGCCCAGGGGCAGGTTGGCCAGCTGCTCCCAGCGCAGACTGGCGCTGACGAAGTGGAAGTGGCGCTGATCGTAGAGCAGGCCCATGCGTGCTTCGGCCAGTTCCAGGCTGGCGAAGTGCTCGCGGTCGAGTCGGTCGAGATAGGACAGACCAAGGTCGAGCTGATTGCGGACCAGTCCCTCGAGAATCTGATCGCTGCTCAGCGCGTGCAACTGGAAACGCAGCCCGGGGTGACGCTCGGCGAACAGACTGATCAGGCGCATCGGGTCGAAACTGGCCAGCGGCACCACGCCTAGGCGCAGGGTGCCCACCAGGTGCCCACGACAGGCTGCAGCTTCGGCGAGCAGGCCATCCTGTGCGGCCAGCACACTGCGTGCCCAGGCCAGGATACGCTCACCTTCGGCGCTGAAACCCTCGAAACGCTGGCCGCGACGGACCAGCTCCAGACCCAGCTCGTCTTCCAGTTGGCGCAAGCGCATGGACAGCGTCGGTTGGGTCACGTGGCAGCGCGCAGCGGCCTGACTGAAGTGGCGGGTCTCGTCGAGGGCGACGAGGAATTTCAGCTGCTTTATATCCATGGGGGCTCCTGGTTTGCCCGGATTCTAATGCGCGAACGCTAATCAGGGGGGGTTCCTGAACTAGACTTTGGTCTCCGGGCGCTTTGCCCGGTCATTCGCAAGGAACGAGAGGAATTGCCATGAGTCTGTTTGCCTTTGTCAAAGACGCCGGGGTCAAACTCTGGGAGTCACTGGTGGGTCAGGAGGCGCAGGCCGCCGAATCGCTCAAGGAACATGTTGCCAAGGTTGGCCTGGGCAACCCGAACATCGAGGTCAGCGTCGAGGGCGACAAGGTCATCGCTCGCGGCGAAGTGGCCAGCCAGGAGGAGAAGGAAAAGATTCTCCTGGCGCTGGGCAACGTGGCCGGTGTCGGTGAGGTCGATGATCAGATCAGCGTGACTACGCCCGCGCCCGAAGCTCGCTTCGTCACGGTCAAGAAGGGCGACACGCTGAGCGCGATTGCCAAGGCCGAGTACGGCAATGCCAACGCCTACATGAAGATATTCGAGGCCAACAAGCCGATGCTCAGTCACCCGGACAAGATTTATCCGGGGCAGGTATTGCGGATTCCTGACTAAACCCGCGCTCAGGTGCGGCGGGGGCTTGGCCTTGGCGGCGATCGGCATCATTCACGATCGCCGGCAAGCCGGCTCCTACAGTGAGGGTGTCGCAGGCAGTCCGTGCACCAACTCCCGGTAGTCCTCCACTGCGGCGAACTCCTCGGTATCTTTAGGCCCGGCCTGGCTGTCTGGTTGGCGCACGGCGAGCAGATGGGCGACGCCAAAGAGTCCGGCGCTACGCAGGATCGGCAGGCTGTCGTCGATGAACAGGCTGCGGGCCGGGTCGAAATCGACATCCTGGCGCAGGGCGAACCAGAACTGCTGATCCTCCTTGGGGAAACCGTAGTCGTGGGAGCTGATCAGACGTTCGAACCAGGGCGCCAGCTCGACGCGTTCCAGTTTCAGTGACAGTGAGTCGCGGTGCGCGTTGGTGATCAGCACCACGCGCTTGCCAGCTTCGCGCAGGGCGCGCAGAAACAGTTCTGCATCCGTGCGCAGGGCGATCAGGTGCGCGACCTCGCGCTTGAGCTCGCGGATCGACAGCCGCAGCTCGCGGCTCCAGAAGTCGGTGCAGTACCACTTCAGCGTACCGGCATGCTCGCGAAACAGCGGTAGCAGTTCGGCCTGGGCCAGCGCCAGGCTGATGCCATGGTGCTCGGCGTAGCGCTGCGGCAGGTGGGTGAGCCAGAAGTGGTTGTCGAAGTGCAGGTCGAGCAACGTGCCGTCCATGTCCAGCAGGACGGTGTCGATCTGCTGCCAGGGTAGTACGGGCATGCTCATCTCTCTGATCGGACACCTTAAAAACTACCTGCGTTGTCATCGCTGCGTTGAAAACAGGCTCGAATGCTCATGTACAACAGTACACTCCGCGTTCTCGCCTCTGTTTGATTCGCTGGTGCTCACCCTTCGGGCCAGCCTTCGGCTGTTACTCCCGTTGGTCGTTGCGCCTTGCGCTGACTGCCTCGCCGACGTTTTAAAGGTGTCCTGTGGGGGTAAGGGTCAATCCGTGGCCTGTTTCGCCTTGATGCAATCTCGGCCACGGATAATGGCGAAAGCCGCTGTATGATAACCCGCTCGGTCCCGCCAAGGAGTCGCCTCATGCGCCAAAAGCCCACGGTTCTCGCTCGCGAAATTGTCGCCAGCAGCCGTCTGTTTCGTGTCGAGGAAGTGCAGTTGCGCTTCTCCAACGGCACGGAGCGCACCTATGAGCGACTGGTCGGCAAGGGCTCGGGCTATGGTGCGGTGATGGTGGTGGCGATGCTCGACGCCGAGCACGCGGTGCTGATCGAGGAGTATTGCGGCGGCATCGATGACTACCAGCTGTCGCTGCCCAAAGGCCTGATCGAGCCGGGTGAAGACGTGTTGGTGGCAGCCAACCGTGAGCTCAAGGAGGAGGCTGGTTTCGGCGCGCACGAGCTGGAGTACATCACCGAGCTGAGCCTGTCGCCTGGTTACATGAGCCAGAAGATTCAGGTGGTGCTGGCGCGCAATCTGTACGAAGAGCGCCTGCCGGGTGACGAGCCCGAGCCGATGCGGGTCGACCGCATCAGCCTGCGCGAGCTGTCCAGCCTGGCCCAGCACGAACAGTTCAGTGAAGGCCGCGCACTGGCGGCGCTGTACCTGGTGCGCGACCTGCTGACTCAGCGCGGGGAGTACCGTCCATGAGCCATCCCTATATCCCCAAGGTAATCGACCTGGTACGTGCCGCCGGCGCGGCGACCCTGCCGTACTGGCGTAGCGATGTGGCGTGGACGGAGAAGGCCGATGCCTCGCCGGTGACCGCCGCCGACCTGGCCGCGCACCATATCCTGCTCGATGGCCTGCAGGCGCTGGCGCCGGAGGTGCCGGTGCTGTCGGAGGAGGCCGCCGACATTCCGCTGGCTGAGCGCGCCGCCTGGACGCGTTGGTGGCTGGTCGATCCGCTCGATGGCACCAAGGAATTCATCTCCGGCTCCGAAGAGTTCACGGTCAATGTCGCGTTGATCGAACAGGGACGAGTGGTCTTCGGTGTGGTGGGTATTCCCGCCAATGGCCGCTGCTATTACGGCGGCGCTGGTCTGGGCGCCTGGTGCAGCGACGTGCCGGGCGAGGAGTATTCGATCAGCGTGCGCCTGGCGCCTGCGCAGGGTTTCACCCTGGTAGCCAGCAAACGTCACTCCAGCGCCGCGCAGGAAACTCTGCTGGCGGGGCTGGCCGCGCGTTTCGGCGAGCCGGCGCTGGCCAATATCGGCAGCTCGTTGAAATTCTGCCTGCTGGCCGAAGGCAATGCCGACTGCTATCCGCGCCTGGCGCCCACCTCGCAGTGGGATACCGCTGCGGCGCAGGGCGTACTGGAAGGGGCGGGTGGCGAAGTGCTGGATCTGGCCGGCGAGACGCTGACCTACGAGGCGCGCGAATCCTTCCTCAATCCTTCGTTCCTGGCCTTGCCGGCCGCCGCCGAGTGGCGTGGCGAGCTGATCGAGCTAGCGCGGGCGCTTTAATCGTAGGGCGGGTTGCACCCGCCCTACGGGAATGCGGCAAACTCAATCGAGCATGTCGCTGTAGCGCGCGTCCTTCTTGAACACCAGCGGCTGGTCGAAGCCCGGCACCTTCACTTCTTCGGTGGTGATGGAGATCGCCTGGTCGTCGATCATGTCGTTGCCGAAGTTGTAGATGATGTCCAGCTTGCCCTGCAGAGCAAGTTGGTCATAGGCGGCTGCGGCGGCACGGGTGCTCTCGCGGCGTGCCAGGTAGGCGTCGAAGGCGGCCTGGCCGTGGCGTTTGCGCAGCATGCGCTCGGTCACGTGCGGGGCCAGCACCAGGGCGCTGGCGTTGTTACCGCCGAAGCCCTTGGAGTTGATAAAGGCCACGTCCAGCGCCTGCTCACCCACTTTACGGTCTTCGGTGGACAGGCTCAGGTGATCCTGATGCACGTCGCCAGCGACCGAGTCGATGGTCTTCAGGCCCGGCACGATGCCGTACTTGAAGGCGCCGAGGGCGCCGATAACCTGGTCGCCGCTGGCGGTGGCCAGGGAGTGGCCGACGAAGGCCTTCACTGCGGTGACCGGCCATTGCTCGATGCCGAAGGCTGCCGCGACGCGGTCGAGGATTTCCGACTCGGTGACGCGGTTGGCCGGTGTACTGGAGCCATGGGCGTGGACGAAGCTGCGGCTGCGCACGGCATCGAGGCCGAGCAGTTGCACGGCGCTGGCCACGGCTTTGGCCACGGTCAGGTAGTTGCCCGGGCCGGGGGCGGAAATGGATTTCTTGAAACCATCGGCGTTGATGAACACGTCCGGCACGGCGCCGTGGATATCGGCACCCAGCTCCAGGGCCAGCTCGTCGTCCATCAGCACCACGAACTGGCAGGCTTCGGCCAGAGTGAAGCCGCAGTTGTCGCCGAACGGGCGGCTGGCGCGGCGGAAGTCCACCTCGCTCTTGCCCTCGATCTGGCGCAGACCTTCCTCGGTGGCCAGAGCGCCCATCGCGCCGTAGCCCTCAATGCACTCTTGGTTGATCGGTGCCTCGCTGCTGCCGACGATGACCACGCGCGCCTTGCCTGAGGCGATCTGCTCGATGCCCTTCTGCAGGTTGTAGAGGAAGGTGGCGCAGGCACCGGTGATGCTGCCGGTGGCGCCGACGCTGCCGAGCACATAGGCGTTGATGAAGTCCGCCGGCATGGTGTTGAGGCCCAGGGCCAGTTGCTTGGCGGTAACGCGGCCACCCTTGAGGCGCGACTGCATCATACCGCCGAAGCCGTTCTCGTCGAGCTGGCTCATGATGCAGCTGGCGAACACGGCGATTTCGTCTGGTGCGACATGTTGAACGATGCGCTGCCAGTCGATGCCGACCGAACGCAGGGCGTCGGTGACGCCGACCACGGTCATGGCCAGGCCGCGCGGGTGGAAGCGCGAATTGTACAGCTCGCTCGGCTCGAAGCCGGTGGGCAACTGGCCGGCGGATTTCACTGCCAGCGGGCGATAGCTGTCGACCTTGAATTCGCAACTGTCATGCAGGGTGACGCGTACTTCATTGCCTTCGAGCTCTTCGACCGACCAGTTGGCCGGCAGCGGCTCGGGCAATTGCTTGCGCTGGGTGATGAAGCTCAGGTTGGCGCCATTGACGGGGGCGAGGCTGATGCTCTTCTGCCAGTGGGCGGCGTCCGGATCTAGGTGCTGCTGCTCGATGCGGCGCACCAGGGTGCCGGCCAGGATCTGCTTGGCGTAGCGGCTTTCGATCTCGGCCAGGCTCAGTGCTTGGCCGTCCTGATCCTGGTACTGGCCATCGACCACGCGCACCAGTTTCATCATCTGCGCCAGCCCGGCCAGGGTTTCCTGGCGCGCCTGGGGCTCCAACGACTCCTGCACGGTGCGACGGAAACCATGGTGGAAGGAGCTGCGCCCGGCTGCGTTGTAACCCCCAAAACCCACGATCACAGGTAAGCGCGACATAAATCAAAAGCTCCTGAACAAGGCCAGCGCGACGCCAGGCCGGCGCCTTTGGGCGCGAGCGGGGTCATAGGGCGGTGGCATTTGGAAAATTTCGGCTGCTTAACCTGACGTGGATCATGACCGTTGAGTCACTACTTCGTCCAATGTCGTGGCAAGAGCGGGGCGTGTCGCGGATGGGTAGGTCGCCAGCTCCGTAGGGTGCGCCGTGCGCACCGCGGCCTTCAGCGGTTGGTGCGCGCGGCCTGGGCGACCCCGCGACACCCTACGGAGCTGGCGAGCCCGCCGGGTGGCGGGCTCGTATCGGCTCAGTCCTGGTAGCTGATATGCCCGTCGACCAGCGTGTAGCGCACTGCGCCGGGCAGGCAGTGGCCGATGAACGGGCAATTGCTGCCCTTGGAGTACCACTGCTCACCGGCTACGGTGGAGGCTTGGGCATCGAACAGCACGATATCGGCAGCGCCGCCAACGCTCAGCGTGCCGGCCGGCAGGCGCAATGCGGCGGCTGGGCCACTGGTCAAACGTGCCAGCAGCGTCGGCAGATCCAGCAGGCCGTCCTGCACCAAGCTCATGGCCAGCGGCAGCTGCAGTTGCACGCTGCTGATGCCCGGCTCGGTGGCAGCGAAGGGCGCCAGCTTGGCGTCGCGTTCGTGCGGCTGGTGATGGCTGGCGATGGCCGAGATCACCCCGGCTTTCACCGCTTCGCGCAGACCGTCGCGGTCGGCACGCGAGCGCAGCGGCGGCTGTACGTGATAGAGGCTGGAGAAGTCGATCAGCGCTTCGTCGGTGAGGATCAGCTGGTACAGCGCGACGTCGGCGGTCACCGGCAGGCCGCGGGCCTGGGCAGCGGCGATCAGCTCGGCCCCACGGGCGCTGGTGATCTGGCTGAAGTGCGCGCGCACGCCGCTTTGTTCCACCAGCAGCAGGTCGCGAGCCAGGGCCACGGTTTCGGCGGTTTCCGGGATGCCGGCCAGGCCGAGGAAGCTGGCGGTCGGGCCTTCGTGAGCCAGGCCGCCTTCGGCCAGATCGGCATCCTGCGAGTGGAAGATCACCTGCAGATCGAAGGTGGCTGCATATTCCAGCGCGCGGCGCAGGGTACGGCTGCTGCGGAAGTTGTCCAGGCCATTGCCGAAGGCTACGCAGCCGGCGTCCCGCAGGGCAACCAGTTCGGCCAACTGCTCACCGGCGAGATTCTTGCTCAGCGCACCGATGGGGAAGACCTTGGTGTGCCCGGCTTCGCGGGCGCGGTCGAGAATCAGCTCGGCCACCGCCGAGGTATCCAGCACCGGTTTGGTGAAGGGTGGGCAGCACAGGCTGGTGACGCCGCCGGCCGCAGCGGCCAGGGTTTCCGTGGCGATGCTGCCCTTGCGGCTATAGCCAGGCTCACGCAGGGCCACCGACAGGTCGACCAGGCCGGGCGCTGCGATCAGGCCTTGGGCGTCGAGACTGTTGTCGGCAACGAAGCCAGCCGGCGCTTGACCAGTGGCGACCAGCTTGCCGCCTTCTATATAGAGGTCGGTGACCTGATCCAGGCCGCTGGCTGGATCGATCACGCGGGCGCCGAGGATTGCGGTACGCATCAGTTGGTCTCCTCGGCGTTGAGTTGACGTTGGGCGTTCTGCCCGCTCATGGCCATCGACAGCACGGCCATGCGGATGGCGATGCCGTAGGTGACCTGGTTGAGGATCACCGACTGCGGGCCGTCGGCCACTGCCGACTCGATCTCCACGCCACGGTTGATCGGGCCTGGGTGCATCACCAGGGCGTCCGGCTTGGCCAGCTTGAGGCGCTGCTCGGTCAGGCCGAACAGACGATAGAACTCGCCCTCGCTGGGCAGCAGGCCGCCCTGCATACGTTCGCGCTGCAGGCGCAGCATGATCACCACGTCGACGTCCTTGAGGCCTTCGTTGGCGTCGCTGAACACGCGTACGCCGTAGCTTTCCTCCAGGCCGATGGGTAGCAGGGTCTTCGGCGCGATCACGCGGATGTCCGGGCAGCCCAGGGTCTTCAGCGCCAGCATGTTCGAGCGTGCCACCCGCGAATGCAGAATGTCGCCGACGATGGCCACCGAGAGGTTCTCGAAATCGCCTTTGTGGCGGCGAATGGTGAGCATGTCGAGCATGCCCTGGGTCGGGTGCGCGTGGCGGCCGTCGCCACCGTTGATGATCGCCAGGTTCGGGCACACGTGCTCGGCGATGAAGTGCGCAGCGCCGGAGTCGGCATGGCGCACGACGAAGATGTCGGCGGCCATGGCTTCGAGGTTGCGCAGGGTGTCGAACAGCGTCTCGCCCTTGCTGGTGGAACTGGTCGAGACGTTGAGGCTGATGACGTCGGCCGACAGGCGCTGGGCGGCCAGCTCGAAGGTGGTGCGGGTGCGCGTGGAGTTCTCGAAGAACACGTTGCACACGGTCTTGCCGCGCAGCAGCGGGACTTTCTTCACCGCGCGCGCGCCGACTTCGAGGAAGGAGTCGGCGGTGTCGAGGATTTCGGTCAACAGCTCGCGGGGCAAGCCGTCGAGTGAGAGGAAGTGACGCAGCTGACCTTGGTCGTTCAGCTGCAGCGGGCGCTTGGCGGCGAGTGGCGTCATCGCGGGGGTCTCAGTTGGCGAGCGTCTGGAGTTCGAGGGTCAGCGGCGTGGGGCCGGACAATTTTACCCGCTCGTTGGCTGCCAGCGACAGGGTGGCACCGACCACGTCGGGGCGGATCGGCAACTCGCGGGCATCGAGGTCGAGCAGGCTGACCAGGGTCACACTGGCCGGGCGGCCATAATCGAACAGTTCGTTCAGCGCGGCGCGGATGGTGCGGCCGCTCATCAATACGTCGTCGATCAGTACCAGGTGCTTGCCTTCGATCTCGAACGGCAGCTCGGACGGTTGCACCTGTGGGTGCAGACCGTTCTGGGTGAAGTCGTCGCGGTAGAAGGACACGTCGAGCACGCCCAGCGCGTCGTCACGATTCAGGGCCTGCAGCAGGGCCTGGGCGACCCAGACACCGCCAGTGCGTATGCCGATAAAACGCGGTTCGCTGATCTGGCGCCGATTCAGATGCTGGGTCAGGGCGCTGGCCATGGCCGGCAGTAGATCGTTGGGGTTGGGTAGCATGGCGAAACTCCTTGGTGCGGGTTGACTCGATCAGCCCGTGCAGTTTTCCTCTAACCAGCCCTGTAGCAACAAGGCTGCAGCAATGGCATCGACCGGGCGCTCGCGATAGCCGCCACTCTGGCCTTCGCGTAGGCGCTGGCCCTTGGCCTCGAAGGTGGTCAGGCGTTCGTCGTGGGTGTAGGCCGGCAGGTTGAAGCGGCCGTTGAGGCGGCGGGCGAATTTCTCGGCGCGGGCGCTCATCTCGCTGGGCGTGCCATCCATGTTAAGGGGCAGGCCGACCACCACGGCGTCCGGCTGCCACTCCTTGATCAGTGCTTCGACGCGGCTCCAGTCCGGCACGCCGTTCTGCGCCTTGAGCACACACAGTTCGCGGGCCTGGCCGGTGATTACCTGGCCGACGGCGACGCCGATCTGCTTGGTGCCATAGTCGAAGCCCAGCAGCAGGCGCAGTGGCTTGTCGCTCATCAGGCGTGCCCGACCTGTGAAGTCAGCAGGCTGAGGTTGACCCCCAAGCGCGCAGCTGCGGCATTCAGGCGTTGGTCGAACGGCAGGTCGAAGAGAATGGTGCTGTCGGCGGGGCAGGTCAGCCAGGCGTTGTCGGCCAGTTCGGCCTCCAGTTGCCCGGCATCCCAGCCGGCGTAGCCGAGGGTGATCAGGTAGCGATCCGGGCCGCTGCCGTCGGCGATGGCGAACAGCACATCCTGCGAGGTCGAAAGCCCCAGCTCGCCCAGCTCCAGGGTCGCCTGGAACTGTGGGCCGGCGGGATGAAGGACGAAGCCGCGGTCGGTCTGTACCGGGCCGCCGGCGAAGATCGGCAGGCTGTGGCACAGCGCCGCGGGCTCCTCATCGGGGCGTAATTGCTCCAGCACATCGGCCAGGTTGAGGCCATTGGGCTTGTTGATCACCAGGCCCATCGCGCCCTGTGCGTTGTGTTCGACCAGGTAGGTGACGGTTTGCGCGAAATTCGGATCGTCCATGTGCGGCATGGCGATCAGGAAGTGGTGCTTGAGCGAGGTAGGGGCTGAGTTCTTCATGGCGGCTAGTTTCGGCTTTAAGCCGCCGGGCTTCAAGCCATAGGGCAACGCAGGGCGCCCGCGGCTTCGTATGCTGGCCGTTTCGATCGACGCTCTAGTTGCTCGACAGGCGATCACCACGCTCGAAGCGCCAGGTGCGGATGATCTCCAGGCGGTCGATATCAGCCAGGTCGCCGGTGAAGGGCGCATAGGGCGCGGCCAGGCGCACGATGCGCTGCGCGGCCTGGTCGAGCATAGCCTGGCCAGACGATTCCAGCACCTGGACCTCGTACAGCGAGCCGTCACGGTTGATCGACACCAGCAGGCGCAGGCTACCGTAGATGCGTTGGCGACGAGCATCGTCGGGATAATTCAGGTTGCCGATGCGCTCGACCTTCTTGCGCCATTCGTCCTTGTACCAGGCGCCCTTGTCGCGCATGGTCGAGGCAGCATTGAGGCGGTGGATCTTCGGGCGTTTGGCGTACTGCTGAACCTCCTGGGCAAGCTCCGCCTCCAAGCTGGCGATCTCGGCGGACAACTGAGCAGAGTCGAACACTGGTGCAGGCTGGGTTTGAGGTACCGGCTTGGTTTCTTCGCGTTTGACCGGAGTTTTCTGCTGCTGTGGTGCACGTGTAGCGACCGCGGCCTTGGGTGCTTCCTGTTTGCTGGCGGGTTGTTGCGGGGTGGCGGGCGGTGTGACCTTGCGCACCTCGCTGTCCTGGAAGGGCGCCTGTTCGGTGGTCTTGGGGGCTGCTGCATGTTCCAGCGTGCCGCTGCCTTGCTGGTTGTCCTGCGCCAGGAAATCCGCTTCTTTGGGCTTTTCTTCGCTCTTGAAGGTGGAGAGCGTGATTTCCAGCGTCTTGCTGATTTCCGGCGGAGACTCCAGGGTAAAACCGACGCCGAGGATCAGTGCCGCGTGCAGTGCAGCCGCGAGAAACAGGGTGAATCCCAGGCGGTCCGCCGGTCGTGCGTTGGCGGAGGAGGTGGTCGGTGGGGTGGCTGCTGCGTTCATCGCGTATCGGGTCTGCTTTCGAATGTCGCGCAGTCTGCCGGGTAGCAGTAGGCGCCTGCAAGTTGCAGGCGCCAGGCTGCCACTTGCGTCAAGCTTTTAGTCCGCGCTTGTTGGCAATGCAGTCCATCAGGCGTTCGCCGATACGGGTATCGAAGGCGGCGTCGATCTCGCGGATGCAGGTCGGGCTGGTAACGTTGATTTCCGTTAGATGGTCCCCGATTACATCAAGTCCGACGAATATCAGCCCTTTTTCACGAAGAGTCGGGCCCACTGCGGCGGCGATCTCACGATCACGTTCAGTTAGTGGGCGTGCCTCGCCACGACCGCCGGCAGCCAGATTGCCGCGTGTTTCCCCGGCTGCTGGAATACGTGCTAGGCAGTAGGGTACCGGTTCCCCGTCTATCATCAGGATGCGTTTGTCGCCGTCCTTGATCGCAGGCAGGTAGGCCTGCGCCATGATCTGCTGGTGGCCGTGCAGGGTCAGGGTTTCCAGAATCACCGAGAGATTCGGGTCGCCCTCACGGTGGCGAAATATCTGCGATCCGCCCATGCCATCAAGGGGTTTGAGAATGATGTCACGGTGCTCATCGGCAAACTGGCGCACAATGTCGGGGCGCCGGCTTACCAGAGTCGCAGGTGTGTATTGAGGAAACTGGGTGGCGAAGAACTTTTCATTGCAGTCGCGCAGACTCTGCGGCCGATTGACCACCAGTACGCCGTCGCGCTCGGCCTGCTCGAGCAGGTAGGTGGAGTAGACGAACTCGTTATCGAAGGGCGGGTCCTTGCGCATCAGGATTACGTCCAGTTCGGCGAGCGGCGTGTCCTGCTCCGTACCAAGGGTGAACCAGCGCTGCGGATCGTTGAACACTTCCAGAGAACGCAGGCGGGCGCGAGCCTGACCGCGAACCTGATAGAGATCCTGCTGCTCCATGTAGAACAGCGACCAGCCGCGTGCTTGAGCGGCCAGTAGCATGGCCAGCGAGCTGTCTTTCTTGAAGGAGATGCTGGCAATAGGATCCATGACGATCCCGAGACGAAGGCTCATGGGGGGATAAACTCCGTGAGATGAGGGTGAAGGCCGGGCTGACCGAGCCGAATGACGGCTCTCAGGGTGGCGCCGGCCGGGCCGCGTGGTCAAGGGCGGAGCTGCCCGGGAAGCCTTATAGATTGCATCTGGAGAGTGTGCTAAAAAGGCCCGACGATTGGGTCAAGACCCATCGAAGACTGGGCCTCAGGCATACTGATAACGCGAATATAACGACTCACCGAGGCGATGGTAGGGCAAACATGGAACAGCATACCGAGGGTTTGAAAGTGATGGTGATTGACGATTCGAAAACGATTCGTCGCACCGCTGAAACTCTGCTGAAAAAAGTGGGTTGTGATGTCATCACTGCGGTCGATGGCTTCGATGCCCTGGCCAAGATTGCCGACACGCATCCCAGCATCATCTTTGTTGACATCATGATGCCGCGTCTCGATGGGTATCAGACCTGTGCCCTGATCAAGAACAACAGTGCCTTCAAATCCACGCCAGTGATCATGCTGTCCTCCAAGGACGGCCTGTTCGACAAGGCCAAGGGGCGTATCGTCGGCTCCGACCAGTACCTGACCAAGCCTTTCAGCAAGGAAGAGCTGCTCGGTGCTATCAAAGCCCACGTGCCTGACTTCACCCCAGTGGAACAAGCCTCCTGACGTTCCGGCCTGACCGCCGTACGCCACTTCTGTATTGGGAAACACCATGGCTCGAATTCTGATTGTTGATGACTCACCGACCGAGATGTACAAGCTGACCGCCATGTTGGAAAAGCATGGGCATCAGGTACTCAAAGCGGAAAATGGCGCCGATGGCGTAGCTCTGGCTCGCCAGGAAAAACCCGATGCGGTGCTGATGGACATCGTCATGCCCGGCCTCAACGGTTTTCAGGCGACCCGTCAGTTGACCAAGGACGCCGAGACTAGCCACATCCCGGTGGTCATCGTTACCACCAAGGATCAGGAAACCGACAAGGTCTGGGGCAAGCGCCAGGGCGCGAAGGACTACCTGACCAAGCCGATCGATGAAGATACCTTGCTGAAGACTCTCAATGCGGTGCTGGCTGGCTGATGCCGTGCTGCTCGCGTACTAAATAAAAAGAAGGCCAAGGCTGGCATGTCCGTGCAGACTCCTTTCCAGATTCTCCTCGAGATCGACCAGCGTTGCCGAGCCCTGGCGGCCGGCCTGCCGTCGCAGCAAGCGGCGGTACAGACCTGGAGCGGTATCGGCTTTCGCATGGGCGAGCGATTCTTCGTCGCGCCGATGGGGGAGGTGGGAGAGGTACTGCACGAGCCGCGCTACACCCTGCTGCCGGGTGTCAAAGGCTGGGTCAAAGGGGTGGCCAACGTGCGTGGCCGCCTGCTGCCGATCATGGACCTGTGCGGGTTCTTCGGTAATGAATTGTCGCCACTGCGCAAGCTGCGGCGAATTCTGGTGGTCGACTATCAGGAAATCTTCGCTGGCCTGACGGTCGATGAAGTTTTCGGTATGCAGCACTTCCCCGTGGATGCGTTTTCAGAACAACTGCCGCCTCTCGAGGCGAGCATTGCGCCGTTTATCCACGGTGTCTTTCAACGAGAACAGCCCTGGTTGGTGTTCAGCCCTCATGCGCTGACGGCCGATCCTGGCTTTCTCGATGTGTCCTTTCAGTAAATTTTCGGTTGGGTCGGTTCTTCCGGCCCTTTGGCGTTACATGGGAACCGTAGTGCGGTCGGTCCAGGCGGGGGCCAGAAAATGAAAAAATTCAATGCAGGTAATTTGTTGGTCGGGGCGCGCAGTAGCACGCTGATCGCGACGCTGTTCGTCGTGCTGATCGTTTCCATCGTGCTGTTGTTCGTGAACTTCGCCTACATCAACACCCAGTCCAACTACGATACCGAGTACATCAGCCACTCCGGTGAGCTGCGCGTACTGTCCCAGCGTATCGCCAAGAACGCCACGGAAGCTGCGGCAGGTAAAGCCGAAGCCTTCGGTCTGTTGCGCGACGCGCGTAACGACTTCCAGCTGCGCTGGGGGTATCTGACCGATGGTGATGCCAGCAGTGGCTTGCCGTCGGCGCCCGCGTCGGTGCAGGCACAGATGGCTGCGGTGCAGCAGGACTGGGATAGCCTGCGGCAGAATACCGACGCCATTCTGGCCAGTGAACAGACCGTACTGTCCCTGCACCAGGTAGCCGCCACCCTGGCGGAAACCATCCCGCAGTTGCAGGTCGAGTACGAGGAAGTGGTCGACATCCTGCTGGAAAGCGGTGCGCCGGCTGCTCAGGTTTCTGTAGCCCAACGCCAGTCGCTGCTGGCCGAGCGTATTCTCGGTTCGGTGAACAAGGTACTGGCCGGTGACGAAGACTCGGTACAGGCTGCCGACATGTTCGGTCGTGACGCCAGCCTGTTCGGCCGTGTACTGGCTGCAATGCTCGAAGGCAACGCTGCGATGGAAATCAGCCAGGTGACCGACGAGGAAGCCCTCGAACGTCTGGCCGAGATTTCCGAGCTGTTCGAATTCGTATCCGGCTCCGTGGACGAGATTCTCGAAACCTCGCCAGAACTGTTCCAGGTACGTGAATCGGCGAACTCGATCTTCACCGTTTCGCAGACCCTGCTGGACAAGGCCTCCGAGCTCGCCGTCGGCTTTGAGAACCTGGCCTCGGGCCGTGCCATCAACACCCTGTTCGGCTACGTGCTGGGTGGCCTGGCGCTGGGTGCGATCATTCTCATCGGTCTGGTGATGGTGCGTGAAACCAACCGCCGTCTGGCCGAGACCGCCGAGAAGAACGAGCGTAACCAGACCGCGATTCTGCGTCTGCTCGACGAAATCGCCGACCTCGCCGACGGTGACCTGACCGTGGCCGCGACGGTAACCGAAGACTTCACCGGTGCCATCGCCGACTCCATCAACTACTCCATCGACCAGCTGCGCGACCTGGTAGCCACGATCAACCTGACCGCCGTTCAGGTAGCCGGTGCTGCCCAGGAAACCCAGGCCACGGCGATGCACCTGGCGGAAGCTTCCGAGCACCAGGCGCAGGAGATTGCCGGCGCCTCCGCCGCGATCAACGAAATGGCCGTGTCGATTGACCAGGTATCGGCGAACGCCTCGGAATCCTCCGCGGTAGCGGAGCGTTCCGTAGCCATCGCCAACAAGGGTAACGAAGTCGTACACAACACCATCACCGGCATGGATAACATCCGTGAGCAGATCCAGGACACCTCGAAGCGGATCAAACGCCTCGGTGAATCGTCCCAGGAGATCGGTGACATCGTTAGTCTGATTAACGATATTGCCGACCAGACCAACATCCTCGCACTGAACGCTGCGATCCAAGCCTCCATGGCCGGTGATGCGGGCCGCGGTTTCGCCGTGGTAGCGGACGAGGTACAACGCCTCGCAGAACGTTCCTCGGCGGCGACCAAGCAGATCGAGGCGCTGGTAAAAACCATTCAGACCGACACCAACGAAGCCGTTATCTCCATGGAGCAGACGACTTCCGAAGTGGTGCGCGGTGCCCGCCTGGCGCAGGACGCCGGGGTGGCACTGGAAGAGATCGAGAAGGTATCGAAGACCCTCGCGGCCCTCATCCAGAACATTTCCAACGCCGCGCGTCAGCAGGCCTCTTCGGCCGGCCACATTTCCAACACCATGAACGTGATCCAGGAGATCACCTCGCAGACGTCCTCGGGTACCACCGCCACCGCGAAGAGCATTGGTAACCTGGCCAAGATGGCCAGTGAGATGCGCATGTCGGTGTCCGGTTTCACCCTGCCAGACGCCTGATAAAGGAGTGCGAGGGCTGGTGGCAGCCTTCGCTACATAGCCATGACTCAGGGCGAAGGTATGCAGTCAGCGGGCGTTTGGGCATTGCGCCCGGTGGCCGATATGTCGCAAGCCGATTTTCACGACTGGCAGACGTTGCTCGAAGCGCGTACCGGTGTGGTGATCAGCGAGCAGCGGCGTGCATTTCTGCAGACCAACCTGAGTGCGCGCATGCGCGAACTGGGCGTCACGGATTACGCCAGCTATTACCGTCAGGTCACCGATGGCCCGCGTGGCGCGGTGGAGTGGTCGACCCTGCTGGATCGTCTGACCGTGCAGGAAACCCGCTTCTTCCGCCACCCGCCGTCCTTCGAGGTGCTCTCGCAGTACCTGCAGGAGCGTCTGGCGGCGGGCCTGGGCAAACCCTGGGAGTTCTGGAGCGTGGGTTGCTCCAGTGGTGAAGAGCCTTACTCGCTGGCGATTCAGGCCGCAGAGGCGCTTCAAGGCAGCGAGTTGCCTGAGCATTTCGCGGTAACCGGCACGGATATCAGTCAGGGCGCACTGAGCAAGGCACGCGAGGCGTGTTATTCGGTGCGACGCCTGGAGCAGGTGAGTGACGAGCTGCGCGAGCGCTACTTTCTCGCTCAGGCCGATGGACGCTTCAAGATAGTACCGAGTCTGGCTGCGCGTGTGTGCTGCGCCAAGCTCAATGTGCTGGAACTGGCCAGGGCGCCGATGTCCGGCATGGATGTGATTTTCTGTCAGAACTTGCTGATCTATTTCCGCCGCTGGCGTCGCCGCGACATCCTCAATCGCCTGGCCGAAAGCCTGGCGCCGGGTGGCCTGCTGGTCGTGGGCGTGGGCGAAGTAGCCGGTTGGCAGCACCCGCAACTGTTGCCGGTGGCCGACGAGCGAGTTCTGGCGTTTACCCGCAAGGGATAAGGCCAAGTTTATGAGTGGAGTGGCTATGGGTGATCGGCATGATTATGTCGCCCTGGAGTGGGTCAAAGGCGAGATCGGGGAAACCCTGAAGCAGGCGCGGCAAGCCCTGGAGGCGTTCGTCGAGAACCCGCAGGACCCTACGCGCATGCGCTTCTGCTTGACCTACGTGCACCAGGTTCACGGCACCTTGCAGATGGTCGAATTCTACGGCGCCGCGTTGCTCGCCGAAGAAATGGAGCAGTTGGCCAAGGCGTTGATGGAAGGTCGCGTGGCCAATCAGGGCGAAGCCCTGGAAGTGCTGATGCAGGCCATCCTGCAACTGCCGGTGTACCTCGACCGTATCCAGACCGCTCGCCGCGACCTGCCCATGGTCGTGCTGCCGCTGCTCAACGACCTGCGTGCCGCCCGTGGCGAGAAGCTGCTGTCGGAAACCAGCCTGTTTTCCCCGGACATGTCCGCGCGCCTGCCGGCGCTGCCATCCGACAGCCTGGCGCGCCTGCGTACCGCCGAGCTTCCCGTGCTGTTGCGCAAACTGCGGCAGATGCTGCAAATGGCTCTGGTCGGCGTGATCCGCAACCAGGAGCTGGCGACTAATCTGGGTTATATGGCGCGCGTCTTCGCGCGCCTGGAAACACTGTGCAAGGACGCCCCGCTGGGCGGCCTGTGGCAGATCGCTTCCGGCATGGTCGAAGGTCTGGCCAACGGCAGCGTGGTCAACGGTACGTCGGTGCGTACCCTGCTGCGTCAGGTCGACAAGGAACTCAAGCGCCTGGTCGAGCAGGGCGCCGATGGCATCAACCAGTCTGCGCCCGATGAGCTGACCAAGAACCTGCTGTTCTACGTCGCCAAGGCGCCGGCACAGTCCCCACGCATTCGTGCGCTGAAGGAGCAGTACCGCCTCGACGAAGCACTGCCTGACAATGAGGTGGTGGACGAAGAGCGTGCTCGCCTGGCCGGGCCAGACCGTGACGCCATGCGTTCGGTGGTCGCCGCGCTGTGCGAGGAACTGGTGCGGGTCAAGGACAGCCTCGATCTGTTCGTGCGCAGCGATCGTAGCCAGCCCGGTGAGCTGGACGCCCTGCTTGCACCGCTCAAGCAGATCGCCGATACCCTCGCGGTGCTTGGCTTCGGTCAGCCGCGCAAGGTCATTCTCGACCAGATCGACGTCATCCATGGCCTGTCTCTCGGTCAGCGCGAGCCCAACGATGCGGTGCTGATGGACGTCGCTGGCGCACTGCTGTACGTCGAGGCGACGCTGGCCGGCATGGTCGGCCCGAGCGATGACGGCCCGAACGAACAGAGCCATCTGCCGACCACCGACGTGGCGCAGATCCACCAGCTTGTAATCAAGGAAGCGCGCAATGGCCTGGAGCAGGCCAAAGACGCGATCATCGAGTTCATCGCCTCGCAGTGGAACCACGAGCACCTGGCCCGTGTGCCCGAGCTGCTTACCCAGGTCCGTGGCGGCCTGGCGATGATTCCGCTGCAGCGTGCTGCCGATCTGCTCAATGCCTGCAATCGCTACATTCAGGAACAGCTGCTGGCGCGCAAGGCCGTGCCCAACTGGCAGAGCCTGGATACCCTGGCAGATGCCATCACCAGCGTCGAGTACTACCTCGAACGGCTGTCCGAGGACCATGGCACGCAGGGCGATCTGATTCTCGACGTTGCCGAGGAAAGCCTGGAAACCCTGGGTTATCCGCTCAAGGAAAAACCGTCGATCCTCGACCGTGTCGAGCCGCAGGAAGAAACCCTGGCACCGCTGGCTGACCCGCTGCAGGAAATCGAGCTGCTGGGCGCCGAAGACGAACAACTCGAAGAGCCCCTGGCCGAGAGCGAGACGCTGACCTTCGACGTGGTCGAGCCGTCCAGCGATGAGGTTGCGGATCTGCAACTGCTGGACGCTGAGCCCGAGCAGTCGGACGCCCGTGAGACTGCCGACAGCTTTACCTTCGAGCTGGACGAGCTTGAAGAGCTACCCGCCCTGCAGGACGAAGAGACTGTTGCCGCACCGCTGCTTGAGGCTGAGCCGGAGCTTGAGCTCGAAGAGCTGAGCCTGGACCAACTGGCCGAGCCGGCGCAGTGGGATGAGCTGGAACTGGCCGATCTGGAACTACCGGAAGTCGAGCTGCCCAGCGCACCGCAGGTGCAGGAACTGCCGGATGAACCGGCAGCGGAGAAGCCGCTGTCGATGGCCGATGTCATGGCCGCTCCGGTACAGGCTATCAACCCACCTGCTGCCGACGTGCCGCCGAGCCTGCTGCCGCCGCCTGCCGACGAAGAGCCGGTGGACGAAGAGCTGCTGGAAGTCTTCATCGAAGAAGTCGGCGAAGTGCTGGAAACCATCGGTGAGTACCTGCCGCAGTGGCAGGCCGATACCGACAACAAGGACGCGCTGATCGAAGTTCGTCGTGCCTTCCACACGCTCAAGGGCAGCGGGCGCATGGTTCGCGCGCTGATCATCGGTGAGCTGGGCTGGTCCATCGAGAACCTGCTCAACCGCGTGCTGGACCGCAGCATCGAGCCGAACGCGCCTGTGCAGCAGGTGGTACTCGATGTCGTGGCCCTGATGCCGGCGCTGGTCGACGAGTTTGCCGCCAAGGCGCAGCGTCAGCGCGACGATGTCGATCTGCTGGCGGCCACCGCGCATGCCCTGGCCAAGGGGCTGACTCCCCCAAAATCTAACGCCCCGGCCACCCAGCAGGTAGCCGAGCCCGTGGGCGTTGACGACGCTACCGAGGTCGTCGAGCTGGACGAATCGGCCAACGACCAATCGCTCGATGGTGAGCCCCTCGACCCGCAGTTGCTGGAAATTTTCCGCAACGAGGCGGAAACCCATCTGGATACTCTGGTGGGCTTTCTTGCCGACTGCGCGCAGGAACTGCCGCAGCCAGTCACCGACGACCTGCAGCGTGCGCTGCACACCCTCAAGGGCAGCGCCTATATGGCCGGCATCCTGGCGGTGGCAGAAATTGCGGCGCCGCTGGAAAAGCTGGTCAAGGAGTTCAAGACCAACCTGATCCAGGTGGATCTGGCGGCTGCCGAGCTGTTGAGCAGCGCCGAGGGCGTGTTCCGTATCGGTCTCGACAATCTCGAGACCCAGCCTCTGGCACCCATTCCTGGCGCTGAGGCACTTCTAGCTCGCGTCCAGGCGCTGCATCAGGAGCGTCTCGCCAGCGCCGAAGACGAGCGTATGGCGCAGAGCGGCGAAAGTCGCGATCCGCAGATGATCAGCATCTTCCTCGCCGAAGGCATGGACATCTTGCTGGACGCCGAGGACCTGCTGCGCAAATGGCGCGAGCATCCGTCCGAGCGCCAGGAGCTGTCTGCGCTGCTGGAGGAGCTGACGACCCTCGGCCGTGGCGCCGAAATGGCCGAGCTGCCGCAGATCGACGAGCTCTGCGAAGCCCTGCTGGATCTTTATGGCGCCGTCGAAGAAGGCAGCCTGGCGGTCAGCGAGCGCTTCTTCGACGAGGCGGAGAAGGCCCACGAAGCGCTGATCGGGATGATGGATCAGGTCGCTGCGGCCTTGCAGGTCACCCCGCAGCCCGAGCGGGTGCAGGCGCTACGTGACCTGCTGAGCGAAGCCATCGATCCGCATACCTTGGCCTTGCTCACGCCTGGCGTCGGAGGGCTGGAGGTCATCGAGTTGGACCAGGCCACTGCCGAGCTGGAACAGGAAGCCGAGGCTGAGCCGGTGCTGTGGCAAGAGGCACCCGCCGAACCGGAAGTCGCCGAAGACATTGGTCTGGAGTCGCAGTCTGAGGCCGAGCTGGGCTTCAGCCCTGTCGGCGCCGATCTCGATGAGGAAATGGTCGAGATCTTTCTCGAAGAGGCTGTGGATATTCTCGACAGTGCTGGTCAGGCGCTGGAGCGCTGGCTCAGTGAGCCGGACAACACCATGCCGCTGTCCTCGCTGCAGCGCGACCTTCACACCCTCAAGGGCGGTGCGCGCATGGCCGCGATTCGCCCGATTGGTGATCTTGGCCACGAACTTGAGTCGCTCTACGAGGGCTTGGTCGACCGCCGTTACAACCATTCGCCGGCGCTGGGCAATCTGCTGCAGCAAAGCCATGATCGCCTGGCGCAGATGCTCGATCAGTTGCAGGCCCGACTGCCGCTGGTCTCTGGTGACGACCTGATTCAGGCAATTCGTCAGTTCCGCCAGGGCGGTACGCCGCAGAGCCTGTCGGCGGCCGTCGCCCAGGTTGAGCCGGAGCTGGACGACGAACTCGTCGAGCCGATCGAGGTGGTGGAGCCGGATAGCTTCGAGCTGCCGCCCCTGGCGCTGGTCGAAGACGAAATCGTGCTCGACGAAGTGCCACAGGCAGAGCCAGAGGCAGTGTTGCCGCTGATCGACGAAGTCGAGCTGGTAATACCCGAAGACGAACTGCCTGTTGCCGAGCCCGAGCCGCAGGGTGCGACGCTGGCCAACTGGCATGAAGAGCGTGATCCTGAACTGGTGGAAATCTTCCTCGAGGAAGGTTTCGACATCATCGATAGTGCTGGCGCCGCTCTGCAGCGCTGGATGGGCGATGTTGACAACAGCCTGGAGCTGGAAGCCCTGCAGCGTGACCTGCACACCCTCAAGGGTGGTGCGCGCATGGCTGAAATTCGTGAAATCGGCGATTTGGCTCACGAGCTGGAATTCCTGTACGAGGGTCTCGGCGGTGGTCGCCTGCGGGCCAGCCAGGTTCTGTTCACGCTGTTGCAGGCCTGCCACGACCGTTTGGCCGAGATGCTCGAGGCCTTGCGAGATAAGCGGGTGGTGCCGCAGGGCCATGCCCTGATTGAGACGATCAAACGCTTTCGTGCCAACCCTGACGAGCAACTGAGCATGCCGTCGGCGGTACAGCTCAGGGCGGTGGTCGAGAGCGACGAAGCCGAAGAGGCTGACAGCGACATCCTCGATATCTTCCTCGAAGAAGGCTATGACCTGCTCGAGGCGATGGAGGTGTCGATCGGGCGCTGGGAAGAACAGCGCGATGATGTCAGCGCCATCGACGAAATGCTGCGCACGCTGCACACCCTCAAGGGTGGTGCGCGTCTGGCTGGGCAGAAACGCCTTGGCGATCTGAGCCACGACCTGGAACAACATCTCAGCGAGGCTCTGCTGCAGGGCGCCCCCTGGCCGGAGAGCCTGTTACTCGACGTGCAGTCCGGTTTCGAAGGGCTGCAGAATGAGCTCGACGTGCTGCGCCAGCGTCTTAGCGCCAGTCTCGGTGAAGAGCCGGTGGCGGCCGATGCCGGGATCGAGCCAGCGGCAGCGCCTGTGAGCAATCTGCTCAACCCGATCGTTGCTGCCAGTGACGTGCCAAGCCAGTTGCAGGCGCCGAAGGTGCTGCCGTTCGTACAGCGTGCGCAGGAGGCCGCACTGGAGGTAGCGTCCCGCCGTGCGCCACAGGAGCTGGTCAAGGTGCCAGCCGAGCTGCTCGAAGGCCTGGTCAACCTGGCCGGTGAGACGTCGATCTTCCGCGGACGTGTCGAGCAGCAGGTGAGCGATGTCGGTTTCACCCTGAGCGAGATGGAAGCGACCATCGACCGCGTACGTGACCAGCTGCGCCGTCTCGATACCGAGACCCAGGCGCAAATTCTCAGCCGCTACCAGGCTGAGGCCGAGCGCGCCGGTTATGAAGATTTCGACCCGCTGGAGATGGACCGTCACTCGCAACTGCAGCAGCTGTCTCGCGCGCTGTTCGAGTCTGCCTCCGACTTGCTCGATCTGAAGGAAACCCTGGCGGCGAAGAACCGCGATGCCGAGACCCTGCTGCTGCAACAGGCGCGGGTCAACACCGAGCTGCAGGAAGGTCTGATGCGCACCCGCATGGTGCCGTTCGACCGCCTGGTACCGCGTCTGCGTCGCATCGTGCGCCAGGTTGCAGGCGAACTGGGCAAACAGGTGGAGTTCGTCGTTGGCAACGCCGAAGGGGAAATGGACCGCACGGTGCTCGAGCGCATCGTCGCGCCGCTGGAACATATGCTGCGTAACGCCGTCGATCACGGCATCGAGCTGAGCGATGTGCGTCGCGCTGCTGGCAAGTCGGAGACCGGCACCATCCGCCTCAATCTCGGCCGTGAGGGCGGCGATATCGTTCTTACCCTGGACGATGACGGTGGTGGCATTCGCCTGGAAGCAGTGCGGCGCAAGGCCATCGAGCGTGGGCTGATGGACGCCGACAGCGGCCTGAGCGATCACGAAATCCTGCAGTTCATTCTTGAGGCAGGTTTCTCCACTGCCGAGAAGGTCACGCAGATTTCCGGCCGTGGTGTCGGCATGGACGTGGTGCACTCGGAGGTCAAGCAGCTCGGCGGTGCGATGAGCATCGACTCGACGCTGGGCCAGGGTACGCGCTTCACCATTCGCCTGCCGTTCACCGTGTCGGTCAACCGTGCGCTGATGGTGTATTCCGGCGAAGACCTCTACGCCATTCCGCTGAACACCATCGAAGGTATCGTGCGAGTGTCGCCGTTCGAGCTGGAGGCCTATTACGCGCCTGACGCGCCGCGCTTCGAATACGCCGGACAGGCCTATGAGCTGAAGTACCTGGGCGATCTGCTGAACAATGGCCAGCATCCCAAACTGGTGGGTCAGAGCCTGCCGCTGCCAGTGATTCTGGTGCGCTCCAGCGAGCACGCCGTGGCGGTGCAGGTAGACAGCCTGGCCGGTTCGCGCGAGATCGTGGTGAAGAGCCTCGGCCCGCAGTTCGCCGGGGTGCACGGGATCTCCGGTGCGACCATCCTCGGTGACGGCCGCGTGGTGGTGATTCTCGATCTGCTGGCGACCATTCGTGTGCTGCATGCGCATCTGCAGAATCAGCTGATGCCGCGCCTGGCTTCGCGTCAGGCTTCGGCCAGCGAAGAGGTCGAGGCCGACCGGCCGCCGCTGGTCATGGTGGTCGATGACTCGGTCACCGTGCGCAAGGTCACCAGCCGTTTACTCGAGCGTAATGGCATGAACGTGGTCACCGCCAAGGACGGGGTCGACGCTATTGCCCAGCTCCAGGAACACAAGCCTGACATCATGCTGCTGGACATCGAAATGCCGCGCATGGACGGCTTCGAGGTGGCCACGCTGGTGCGCCACGACGAGCGCCTGAAGGACCTGCCGATCATCATGATCACCTCGCGTACCGGCGAGAAGCACCGCGAACGGGCCATGTCCATCGGCGTCAACCAATACCTCGGCAAGCCCTATCAGGAGTCCTTGCTGCTCGAGACCATCGCTCAGTTGGTGGATAGCCATCGGGTCAAACGGACATGACAGACAAAACCTCCGCGCGCATTGCAGTAATCGCCGACACCTCGTTGCAGCGCCATGTGTTGCAGCAGGCATTGGCCGGTGGCGGTTATCAGGTAGTGCTCAACAGCGACCCGGCGCGGCTCGACGAGGAGCAACTGGCTGCCTGCGAAACCGATCTGTGGTTGGTGGACCTGGCTCAGTCGGAAGATTCGCCGCTGGTCGACAGCCTGCTCGAGCGTGCCAGTGCCCCGGTGCTGTTCGGCGAGGGGCACGCGCCCGAGCGTCACTCGGAGAACTACCCGCGCTGGGAGCGCAGCCTGTTCGGCAAACTCAAGCGCCTGGTCGGTGATCCGACTCAGGCGGTTGGGCCCAGCCTGCAGGCACTGCTCGATGAAGCGCAGCGTCCGGCGCGTCTGGAGCTGCCGCAAACACTGGCCAATACGCCGCTTAAAGCTGGCGAGCCGGCACGCCAGGTCTGGTTGCTGGCTGCCTCGTTGGGTGGCCCGGCAGCGGTCAAGGCATTTCTCGATGCCTTGCCGGGTGGTCTGCCCATCGGCTTCATCTACGCCCAGCACATCGATGCCAGTTTCGAGGCGGCCCTGCCGCAGGCGGTGGGTCGACATAGCCAGTGGCACGTCAACTCGGCACGTCATGGCGATCCGGTGCGATGCGGTGAAGTGGTGGTGGTGCCGATCAGCAATGAACTGGGCTTTGCCGAAGACGGTGCGATGCAGATTACCGAACGCGGTTGGCCGGAGCCCTACAGCCCTTCCATCGATCAGATGATGCTCAATCTGGCGCAGCAATTCGGCGGCCTGTGCGGTGTGATCGCGTTCAGCGGCATGGGCAGCGATGGCAGTGCCGCTGCCGCTTACGTCAAACGCCAGGGTGGCTTGATCTGGACCCAGCGCTCCGACAGTTGCGCCAGCCCGAGTATGCCCGACAGCCTGCGCGAGGGCGGCTACAGCAGTTTCAGTGCCGACCCGCGTGAGTTGGCCGCGGCCCTGGTCAATCACCTCGCCGAACATTGCAGTTGAGGACGTTTCAATGAGCCAAGCCGTCGCTACCCAGAACAGCACCGAAGGTCTGACCGGCCTGCTGGTGCCGCTGGCCGACCGCACCCTGTTGCTGCCCAACGTGGCCGTGGCCGAGCTGATTCCCTATCGCGCACCGCAGGTCAGCGAAGGCATGCCCGAGTGGTTTCTCGGTCAGATTGCCTGGCGTGATCTGCGCTTGCCGCTGTTGTCCTTCGAGGCGGCCAGCGATGGCCAGGCGCAGGTTGCCGGTGGCGCCCGTGTCGCGGTGATCAACGCTCTGGGGGGGCGGCCCAAGGTCAAGTTCATTGCCCTGCTGGTGCAGGGTATCCCGCGCTCGCTGAAGGTCGGCAGCGACCTGCCTGCGGCCGATGTCGAGCTGGCGCCGCTGGAACTGGGTGCCGCACGTGTCGGTGACGATGTCGTGCGTATTCCCGACCTGGCCGCACTGGAGCAATTGCTCGCCGATGCCGGTTTGATCTGAAGTCGCCATGCGCTCAGGCGAGCGCCCATGAAAAAGCCCCTGCACTTGGCCGGGGCTTTTTCGTTACTGCCGGGAGTTGATCAGCGCTGCACTTGCTGCGCTTCAGTTTTCTCTGCAGTCAGGTTCTCTTCCGAGGTGTTGCTGCCCCAGTAGTCGGCATTGGTGATGCCAAGCTTCTCGGGGTGGAAGACCGGATCCTTACCCTCATCCAGCTGTTGTTCGTAGTCTTTCAGGCACTTGTAGGCAACCTTGTGCATGAGCACGATAGCGATGATATTCAGCCAGGCCATCAGGCCCACGCCGAGGTCACCCAAGTCCCAGGCGAAGGTGGCGGTGTGCACGGTGCCGTACACGGTGGCCGCGATGATGCCGAACTTCAGCAGCAGGGTGAGGATGGGGCGCTTCACCTTGCGGTTGATGTAGGCGATGTTGGTTTCGGCGATGTAGTAGTAGGCCAGGATGGTGGTGAAAGCGAAGAAGAACAGAGCAATGGCGACGAAGGCGTTGCCGAAGCCGGGCATCATGTTTTCCATCGCGGTCTGTACGTAGCCCGGACCTGCGGCTACGCCGGCGATACCGGTGAACATCGCGCTGCCATCAGGCGCCTGGACGTTGTATTGACCGGTGATCAGCAGCATGAAGGCGGTGGCGGAGCAGACAAACAGGGTGTCGATATAGACCGAGAAGCCCTGTACCAAACCTTGCTTGGCCGGGTGGCTGACGGCAGCGGCGGACGAAGCGTGCGGCCCAGTGCCCTGGCCTGCTTCGTTGGAATACACACCACGCTTGACGCCCCACTGGATGGCCATGCCGACGATGGCGCCGAAACCGGCCTCGAGGCCGAATGCGCTCTTGACGATCAGCAGCACGACTTCCGGCAGCTTTTCGATGTTCAGCAGGATGATGACCAGGGCGACCAGGATGTAGCCCAGCGCCATGAACGGTACGACCACCTGGGTGAAGTGGGCGATACGCTTGACGCCGCCGAAGATGATCAGGCCGATCAGCACGGCCAGAGCCGCCGCGGTGACGTTCGGGTCAATACCGAACGCGGTTTGCGCACTGGAGGCAATGGAGTTGGCCTGAACACCGGGCAGCAGCAGGCCGCAGGCGAATACGGTAACGATGGCGAACAGCCAGGCGTACCACTTCAGACCCAGACCGCGCTCGATGTAGAAGGCCGGGCCACCACGGTATTCACCATTGAGCTTTTCCTTGTACACCTGGCCAAGGGTGGATTCGACGAACGCCGAGCTGGCGCCGAGGAAGGCCACCATCCACATCCAGAACACGGCACCCGGACCACCGAAGGTGATCGCAGTGGCCACACCGGCGATGTTGCCGGTACCGACACGACCGGCGAGGGTCATGGTCAGTGCCTGGAAGGAGGTGATGCCATGTTCATCGGTCTTGCCGGTGAACATCAGGCGAATCATTTCTTTGAAGTGGCGAACCTGGAGAAAGCGGCCGCGCAGAGAGAAGTAGAGACCAACGCCGAGACATAGATAAATCAGCGCCGGGCTCCAGACCAGACCGTTTAGGGTCGAGACCAGTTCGTTCATGCAATGCTCCTGGGCATGCGGTCGCTTTTTGGGCGGTGCCGAGGCCCGTTGTTTGTTATTGGAAGAGAGCCGACGCTAACGGGCGTCGGCCTCGGCCGTGCGCGGTTCGCTGGTGAGCGGCCCGCGCATGCGGCGCGAAGAGCATGACAAAGACTGTCGATCTTGCAATCTCTTGAAATCACATTTTGTTACGTCCAAGCGACATTCTTATGCCTGGAGGTCGCCCCAGAGCTGTTGAGCGACAGTCAGCGCCACCACGGGTGCCGTTTCCGTGCGCAGAACGCGTGAGCCCAGGCGGGCAGGATGGAAGCCGGCGCTCGTGGCTTGGTCGACTTCGGCATCGCTAAGGCCGCCTTCCGGGCCGATCAGAAAGGCCAGGGAATGGGGCTTTTCATGGCTTTGCAGAGCAGCGGCAACGGGGTGCAGCACCAGCTTCAGCTCGGCTTCGGTCTGCTGCAACCAGGCGTCCAGCTCCAGCGGGGCATGGATCACCGGCAGTACCGAGCGGCCGCACTGTTCGCAAGCGCTGATCGCCACCTGACGCCAATGCGCCATGCGCTTGTCGGCACGCTCGTCCTTCAGGCGTACCTCGCAGCGTGCCGAGACGATGGGGGTGATTTCGCTGGCCCCCAGTTCGGTGGCTTTCTGGATGGCCCAGTCCATGCGTTCGCCGCGTGACAGGCCCTGGCCGAGGTGAATATGCAGCGGCGACTCGCTTAGGCCGGCAAAGGCCTCACGCAGCTCGACGCGCACGCTTTTCTTGCCCACTTCGATCAGCTCACCGAGGTATTCGTGGCCGCTGCCGTCGAACAGCTGCACGGCATCGCCCACCGCATGGCGCAGCACGCGGCCAATGTAATGGGCCTGCGCTTCGGGCAAGTCGTGTTGACCGAGGGAGAGCGGGGCATCGATAAAGAAGCGGGACAGGCGCATGACGTATCAACCTTGAGCAGAGGCGCGAATTCTAGCTGTAGGGTGCGCTGTGCGCACCGCTCCTGAGTCAGCCCGGATCGCGATGATCGGGGTAACGGTTGTCCACTGCCACGCTGATTGACTCTCGGGTGGCGATATCGATGCCCTCGCTGGCCACCTCGGCGAGCAAATCGATCTCCTCGGGTGTGATGACATAGGGCGGCAGGAAATACACCACGCTACCCAGTGGGCGCAGCAGCGCACCCCGTTCCAGTGCATGCTGGTAGACGTGCAGGCCGCGCCGCTCCTGCCATGGGTAGGCTGCCTTGCTGGCCTTGTCCTGCACCATCTCGATGGCCAGGGCCATGCCGGTCTGGCGCACTTCGGCGACATGCGGATGGTCGGCCAGGTGCGCGGTGGCACTGGCCATACGCGCCGCCAGGGCCTTGTTGCGTTCGATCACATCGTCGTCACGGAAGATGTCCAGCGTCGCCAGCGCGGCGGCGCAGGCCAGCGGGTTGCCGGTGTAGGTGTGCGAGTGGAGAAAGGCGCGCAGGGTGGCGTAGTCGTCGTAGAAGGCGCTGTACACCTGGTCGGTGGTCAGCACCGCAGCCATCGGCAGGTAACCACCGGTCAGTGCCTTGGACAGCACTAGAAAGTCCGGGGTAATGCCGGCCTGTTCGCAGGCGAACATCGTGCCGGTACGGCCGAAGCCGACAGCAATCTCGTCATGGATCAGGTGCACGCCATAGCGGTCGCAGGCCTCGCGCAGCAGCTTGAGGTAGACCGGATGATACATGCGCATGCCGCCGGCACCCTGGATCAGCGGTTCGACGATCACCGCGGCGACTTCGTGGTGATGCTCGGCCAGGGTCTGTTCCATGTGGGCGAACATGACGCGCGAATGCTCTTCCCAGCTCACGCCTTCCGGGCGCAGGTAACAGTCCGGGCTGGGCACCTTGAGGGTGTCGAGCAACAGCGGCTTGTAGGTGTCGGTGAACAGCGACACGTCGCCCACCGACATCGCTGCCACGGTTTCACCGTGATAACTGCTGCTCAGGGTGACGAAGCGCTTCTTGTTCGCCTGGCCGTTGTTGAGCCAGTAGTGAAAGCTCATCTTCAGCGCCACCTCGATGCCCGAGGAGCCGTTGTCGGCGTAGAACACCTTGTTCAGGCCGGCCGGGGTGATCTGCACCAGACGCTCGGACAGTTCGATCACCGGCTGATGGGTGAAGCCGGCGAGCATGACGTGCTCAAGGCTGTCCAGTTGCTCGCGGATGCGCGCATTGATACGTGGGTTGGCGTGACCGAAGACGTTGACCCACCAGGAGCTGACGGCATCCAGATAACGCTTGCCGTCGAAGTCTTCCAGCCACACGCCGTACGCCTTGCGAATCGCTACCAGCGGCAGGCGCTCGTGATCCTTCATCTGGGTGCAGGGGTGCCACAACACGTCGAGATCGCGTTGCATCCAGTGATCGTTCAGGCTCATGAGCTATCTCCCAGGGTTCGGCGGCACAGCCTACCAGAAGCCGTCACCGAGTCACGGCGTTGCCGCTGGTCTGGCAGAATGTACCGCTGGTGCCGTTGCCGGGGAACTCCATGGGCGGCGCGTCATACCAACTGGGTCGGCTTGAGGGGGACGCGCGAAATATCGCATTTCCTGATATTTCATAGCGAAATTTTCCGCTTTAAATCGATATATTTGCAGTTAGTCTTGCTCGGATCTGGATTAGGAAAGCCACCATGCAATGGCGTAACACTTCTGCTCGTTATGGTCTGGTCAGCGTGCTGCTGCACTGGTCGGTCGCGCTGGTCGTCTTTGGCCTGTTCGGCCTTGGCTTCTGGATGGTGGGGCTCAGTTACTACGACCCGTGGCGCCAGAGTGCGCCAGACCTGCACAAGAGCATCGGTATCCTGCTTTTCGCGGTGATGCTGCTGCGCGTGCTGTGGCGTCTGCTCAACCCTGCGCCGGTAGCTCTGGCCAGCCACGGCCAGCTCACTCGTCTGGCCTCCAAGCTGGGTCATGGCGTGCTCTATTTCGGCCTGTTTGGCGTGATGATTTCCGGCTACCTGATTTCCACTGCCGATGGCCGTGGCATCGAGGTGTTCGGCCTGTTCAGTGTGCCGGCCACCCTGACCGGTATCGCGCAACAGGAAGACATTGCCGGAGCCATTCACGAATACCTGGCCTGGGGCCTGGTGATTTTCGCTGGCCTGCATGGTCTGGCCGCAATCAAGCATCATTTCATCGACCGCGACAGCACCCTGCTGCGGATGTTCGGGCGCTGAAGCATTCAAATCGGGTCAAGGCCCATCTAGATCGACAACCTCGCAAGGAGAACACCCATGTTGAAGAACGCCCTCGCTGCACTGGTTCTGGGTTCCGCTCTGATCGGCGGCCAGGCCATGGCGGCAGACTACGCCATCGACAAGCAAGGCCAGCACGCATTCGTCAATTTCAAGATCAGCCACCTGGGCTACAGCTGGCTGTACGGCACATTCAAGGATTTCGACGGCAAGTTCAGCTTCGACGCCGCCAATCCCGAGGCGAGCAAAGTCAGCGTTACCCTGAAGACTGCCAGCGTCGATACCAACCACGCCGAACGTGACAAGCACATCCGCAGTGCCGACTTCCTTAATGCGAGCAAGCACGCTACTGCCACGTTCGAATCCACTTCGGTCAAGTCCACTGGCGAAGGT
Source organism: Pseudomonas sp. NY15364 (assembly GCF_048068235.1). Classification (NCBI taxonomy): domain Bacteria; kingdom Pseudomonadati; phylum Pseudomonadota; class Gammaproteobacteria; order Pseudomonadales; family Pseudomonadaceae; genus Pseudomonas; species Pseudomonas sp. NY15364. The sequence continues at coordinate 402,191 of NZ_JBLUPX010000001.1, forward strand.
ACTGCCGACGTTACCGGCAACCTGACTCTGAACGGCGTGACCAAGCCGGTGGTGATTGCTGCCAAGTTCATCGGCGAGGGCAAGGACCCGTGGGGCGGCTACCGCGCCGGCTTCGAGGGCACCACCACCCTGACGCTGAAAGACTTCGACATCTCCATGGATCTCGGCCCGGCTTCGCAAACCGTGGAGCTGATCATCTCGGTCGAAGGTGTGCGTCAGTAAAGAAAGCGGCCGCTTGCGGCCCACTGATGACCCTCTCACATTTATGGGGCGAAGAGGCGTGTTTTTGGAGGCACCGCCTCCTACGCCGATGAGCGCCTGATCGCTGGCGATCAGGCGGGGGCGCGGAGCGGGGTGCCCGCAGGGCGGGAGAGGGCTATTTAGCTGTTCATTCTGACTCTGCCGGCACCAGCAAAAACGCCACCCCATGGGGTGGCGTTTTTGTTTGCGTGGCAGCTTACTCTTCGCGATTACGCGTCAGCAGCGCCGGCTTCTCGCCGCGTGGCCGAGTGCTGTTGCTCAACTCGTCTAGCTGTTCGGCGCTGGGGAAACGATCCAGGCGCGAGCCCTTGTGCACGATGATCGGCTGTTTCTCGCGCGGGTTGCGCACGGCCGCTTCGGCGCGTGGCAGTTCGTCGCGGTCCAGCGAGGTGATGCGACCATCCGCCTGCCGGCCACGGCCCCCGCCGTTGCGGCCTTGACCACCCTGGCCACCTTGACGGCGATTCTTGCCGGGATTGCCTGGGTTGCCGCCAGTGTTGTTGCGGGGCTGCCTGTTGTTGCTGTTGGCTCTCTGACCTTGGCCCTGAACGGCGCCATTGCCAGATGCCCCGCCGCCTGAGCGGCGGCCGCGACCTTGCGGCTTGTTCTGCACCGGGACGTAATCGGCACGGTTGCCGAAATTGTCGATTTCGTCGTCGAGAAACTCTTCTGGATCGCGATCCGGCGGCAGTACGGGAACGGCCGGGGCTGCGCCACGATTCTGGTTACGAGGCTGCTGACCGCGACGGTTCTGCCCTTGGCCCTGACCTTGCTGCTGCGGCTTGGCTTTCTGATCCTTGCCGCCATCCTTGCCCTTGTCTCTGCGTCCGCCGTTATTGCGGTCGCCCTTGGGCTTGTCGGCGCCTTCGGCTTTCTGTTTCTTCTGGCCGGCACCACGTGGTTGGCGTGGCTCACGTACTTCCGGGCGCTCCGCTTCCACGGCGCTGGCGTCGAAGCCCATCAGATCGCCGTCGGGGATCTTCTGCTTGGTCATGCGCTCGATGCTTTTCAGCAGCTTCTCTTCGTCCGGAGCGACCAGCGAGATGGCCTCACCACTGCGGCCGGCACGGCCGGTGCGGCCGATACGGTGAACGTAGTCTTCCTCGACGTTGGGCAGCTCGAAGTTGACCACGTGCGGCAGTTGGTCGATATCCAGGCCGCGTGCGGCGATATCGGTGGCTACCAGGATGCGTACCTGGTTGGCCTTGAAGTCGGCCAGGGCCTTGGTGCGTGCGTTCTGGCTCTTGTTGCCATGGATCGCGGCAGCCGGCAGACCATGCTTGTCGAGGTACTCGGCCAGGCGGTTGGCGCCGTGTTTGGTGCGGGTGAACACCAGCACCTGTTCCCAGGCACCCTGGGTGATCAAGTGGGCGAGCAGGGCGCGCTTGTGGCTGGCAGCCAGACGGAACACACGCTGTTCGATGCGCTCGACTGTGGTGTTCGGCGGCGTGACCTCGATGCGCTCGGGGTTGTGCAGCAGCTTGCCGGCCAGGTCGGTGATGTCCTTGGAGAAGGTGGCCGAGAACAGCAGGTTCTGGCGCTGTGCGGGCAGTTTGGCCAGCACCTTCTTGACGTCGTGGATGAAACCCATGTCGAGCATGCGGTCGGCTTCATCGAGCACGAGGATTTCGACATGAGACAGGTCGATGGCTTTCTGATTGGCCAGGTCGAGCAGGCGGCCAGGGCAGGCCACCAGCACGTCGACGCCCTTAGCCAGGGCCTGGACCTGAGGGTTCATGCCAACGCCGCCGAAAATGCAGGCGCTGACGAATTTCAGATCGCGGGCATAGACCTTGAAGCTGTCATGCACCTGGGCGGCCAGTTCGCGAGTGGGTGTCAGCACCAGCACGCGCGGCTGTTTCGGGCCGTGACGTTGTTCGCGATCCGGATGACCGCCCGGAAACAGGCGCTCGAGGATCGGCAGGGCGAAACCGCCCGTCTTACCTGTACCCGTCTGGGCCGCCACCATGAGATCGCGACCTTGCAACACGGCGGGAATGGCCCGCTGTTGCACCGGAGTGGGTTGGGTGTAGCCGGCGGCTTCGACCGCACGGACTAAAGCCTCGGAGAGACCGAGGGAGGCAAAGGACATGAGCAATCCTGTACTAGTGAGGGCGTGGCCCTGGGGGTGTAGAGCCTGGCTTGAATCACGCATTGGGGGGCGTGATCCCGTCCGGTACTGCTGGCTTTAGAGCACCAGCATCCGGGCGCAAGCCTGGCGGGAAGGCCCGATTATAACAGAGCGCAAGGCTTGCGCACCTATCAGCCTGTCGGCTGGTTCACGGTTGGCGTTCGTGTGGCCTGGCGTAGCGTGCCTGCAGGCGGGCATAGGCGGGTTCGCGCTTGAAACGGCGTAGCTCGCGAGCGAACGCCTGCGCCAGTGGCTGCAGCGCCGGATCCTTGCGCAGCGCCAGGTACAGATGGTCGCGCCCGAGTCTTTTGCGGTGGTAGTCGATTTGCCCCTCGATGCCCATCTGCGCGATCAGGTAGAGGCCGGCGCGCCGGTCATTGACCACCAGGTCGACGCGGTGGCGTATCAGCTTGCCCATGTTGGCTTCATGGCTCTGTGCTTCTTCGCGGCTTAACAGGGTCGAGGTGCGGAAGGCCTCGTCGTTGTACCAGTAGCCTGGCGAGACACCGATTACCAGGTCGCTCAGGTCTTCCATGCTGGTGTAGCGGAAGGGGCGATTACGTGCATGGAACAGCACCAGCTCGACCTCGCTCAGTGGCTCTGCGACGAAGAGCATGTCGGCCTCGCGCTCGGGCAGGTGGAAGATATCCAGAATGCCATCGGCCTGCCCGTGCTCCAGTGCCAGTAGGCAACGCTTCCAGGGCAGGAACTGCAGCTCCAGCTCGATGCCCAGACGCTGCAGCACCGTCTGCGTAATCTCATAGTCGAGGCCGGTGGCCTGGCCGTGTTCCTCGAAGACGTAAGGCGCCCAGGCTTCCGTGACCAGGCGCAGCGTTTCACCGCGAGCGGCGAAAGCACAGAAGCACAGTAAAAGTATGGTGATAATCTGACGCGGCAATAGTGGCATCGCGCCAGATTAGCGATTTTTTAATGGCCTTTGAAGTGCGCCTACGCGACCTCAATCGATGACGCGATAGCAGGGCTCATAGGCGCTGCCGCCCGGCAGCTTCATGCGGTGCTGCTCGACGAAGGCCTGCAGCAGGCGATCCAGCGGGCGCATGATGGTGGCTTCGCCGCGAATCTCGTAGGGGCCGTGCTCCTCGATCAGACGGATGCCGTTCTCCTTGACGTTGCCGGCGACGATGCCGGAAAAGGCACGACGCAGGTTGGCGGCCAACTGATGCAATGGCTGCTCGCGGGTCAGGTTGAGGCTGGCCATGGATTCATGGGTTGGCTCGAAGGGGTGCTGGAAGCTCTCGTCGATCTTCAGCAGCCAGTTGAAGTGGAAGGCGTCGTTGCGCTCGCGGCGGAACTGACGCACGGCCTTGATGCCGACGGCCATTTCGCGGGCGACTTCAGCCGGGTCGTTGACGATCATTCGGTAGCGTTGCTGCGCGGCTGCGCCGAGAGTGGCGCCGATGAAATCATGCAGCTGCTGCAGGTACGGCCCGGCGCTTTTCGGTCCGGTAAGAATGACCGGGAAGGGCAGATCCTGGTTGTCCGGGTGGGTGAGGATGCCCAGCAGGTAGAGGAATTCTTCGGCAGTACCAGCGCCACCCGGGAAGATGATGATGCCGTGGCCGACGCGAACGAAAGCCTCCAGGCGCTTTTCGATATCCGGCAGAATCACCAGCTCGTTGACGATCGGGTTCGGCGCTTCGGCGGCGATGATCCCCGGTTCGGTCAGGCCCAGGTAACGGCCGGTGAGGTTGCGCTGCTTGGCGTGGCTGATGGTGGCGCCCTTCATCGGCCCCTTCATCACGCCTGGGCCGCAGCCGGTGCAGATGTCCAGGCCGCGCAGGCCCAGCTCGTGACCGACCTTCTTGGTGTACTTGTATTCCTCGGTGCTGATCGAATGGCCGCCCCAGCACACCACCATCTTCGGCTCGACGCCGCTGCGCAGGGTCTGTGCGTTGCGCAGCAGGTGGAAGACGTAATCGGTGATACCTTCGGAGCTGTCCAGGTCGATGCGCTTGTGCTCCAGCTCGCTTTGCGTGAAGACGATGTCGCGCAGCGCGCTGAACAACATCTCGCGGGTGCTGGCGATCATCTCGCCATCGACGAAGGCGTCGGCCGGGGCGTTGATCAGCTCCAGACGGATGCCGCGATCCTGCTGGTGAATCTTCACTTCGAAGTCCGGGTAGGCTTCGAGGATGGTCTTGGCGTTGTCGCTGTGCGAACCGGTATTGAGGATCGCCAGGGCGCACTGGCGGAACAGGCGGTAGACGCTGCCCGAGCCGGTCTCACGCAGTTGCTGCACTTCGCGCTGGGAGAGGGTTTCCAGGCTGCCCTTGGGGCTGACGGAGGCGTTGATCGTGGAGCGTTTGAGCATGAAATGTGGTCCTGGTGGCAAGCTTGCGCCGAAGGTTGGCGCGGAGGCGTTCGAATAGGTTGTCGCCGTGGGTGTTGCGGTTGTCTGTGTCGGGCGTTCAGTGCCTGGTGGCTGGTGCGTCGGTTGCGGGTTCGCTCGGGTTCAGCAGAAATACCACATAGCCACGGAACCAGGGGCTGCTTTGCAGGTAATCCGGCGCCTGCCATTCGCCGTTTTGTATCAGGCCGATGCGAAACGGCAACTGCAGCCGCGCGATGCTCGGCAGGTAGCGCTGGTAGCCAGCGATGCTGTGGCGGCCCTGGTAAGTCTGCATCACCACTTCATCGACCACCCCGGCGAGACGGTTGAGCGCCGCCGGGTCGGCATTACCGGCCCAGTCGAGCAGGCCGGTGATACTCAGGCGGTACTGCTGCGGCAGGCGCTGGCGCAGGTCTTCGAGGAAGGCGGCGTAGCGATCCAGGCGCAGCGTTTGTGCATCGAAGTCGATCTGCACCCCGCTGACCCGGTTGCCGGAACGCTGCCAGCGCTGCAATTGGCTCAGCAGCAGGGCGAACACTTCCTCGTTCCAGTCCAGGGTATGCGCGCGATACACCACCCAGAGTTCGATATCCTCCGACAGCCTGGGCGTGGCTGGGTTCTGTGCCTGCATCCGCGCCGATGGATCGCCAGCGCGGCGTGGACCATCGATCTGCCCCTGCAGCACGTATAGGGTACGGGCTTGGGCCAGCACCGACTGTGGCGTCACGCCGGCCCACAGCCAGAAGGCCTGATGCTCGGCGGCGTCGACGCGCGCGGCCTGCACCGGCAGGCCGGCTGCCAGCAGGAGCAGGCCTACCAGTAGTACTTGAGTCGCTGTGCCCACTGGGTGTCCGCGTAGCTACGCTTGAGAGTCTGGAACCACTGCTTGCGCTGATCCTTGCCGATGTCCTGGCCGTCGCAGCTGTTGTAGCCGCTGGGCGCGTAGCAGTTGATCGCGCGAAACAGCGCGTAGGCCTTGTCCTCGCGGCTGACCTGGGGCGCAGCCAGCAACATCTGGTAGGCGGCCAGGCGAGAAAAGGACGACCCCTGGAACTGACTTGGCGCGCTGCCCAGTTCGCCAGTCGCCGGCGGACGGTTCAGCCAGTGTTCGTCGAGGCCGTGGACACGGACGAAGTCGCCCAGGCACAGCATGCCTTGGGCGTCCTCGGCATTGGCGGCGAGGCGTTCGGCGATCTTGACCAGACTGGGGCAGGCGTAGCCGGCATCGCTGCCGCCGGCCCAGGCAAACAGGCCTGGGTCGAGGCGCGGTGCAGGCTGTTCCGGCTTGTAAGGGTATTGCGCGAAATCGCTGAGAAAGTCGGCGTAGCGGCCGTAATCCAGGTCACGGTAGAGCAGGGCATACAGCGCAGTTGCCCGCTCGCTTGCAGGTGCCTGTGCGTCGCCAGCCTGCTTGCGCAGCAGCTCGGGGCCGGCACCATAGGCCAGCAGGCGTTCGCGGATCGGCGCGGTGGTGATCGGCGAAGCGGCGGCGAATACCTTGTCCAGTTCGCCACTGCGCTCGTAGTTCAAGGCCAGCGCCAGTTGCAGTTGTGCCTGCTGCAGCGGGTCTTGGCTGCGTGCCAGTAGCGCCTGCCAGTGCTGCAGTGCCTGGGTCGTCTCGCCCTTGGCTTCCAGTGCCAGGCCGTGCAGCGTTTCTTGGCTGAAGACGAGGGCGTTCAGAGGCCCACCTTCGGCATCCGGCAGGGCGGCGAGAGTCTGTTCGGCATCGTCGCCGCGGTAGAAGTGCCAGGCAGCGACCAGGTAGGCGTGCAATCCGGGCTGGCTGGCGAAGCGCGGTTGCTGCGCCTGCAGTTGTTCGAGGGAGAGACGCGGCTCGCTATTGGCGCCGGGATCGCGCAGATGAATCAGGTCGACCATCGCCAGCAGCAGCGGGTCATCGATGGCATCCGGGGCGAGGCTGGGCAACAGCTTGCCGTCCAGTTCCTCGATCAGCGCGGGCATATCGACCTGCTGCGCACCTCGCTGAAATTGCCGGGCAAAGGCCTCGGCAAATCGCCGTGTGTCGCCTGCCAGCCAGTACACGCGGCGTTGTAGGCCGCGAGCCGAATCGCTGTAGAGCCCCTGCGGATAGTTATCCAGATACTGCTCGAAGGCCTTCGCGCTGGCGTCGAGATTGGTCTTGTCGACCTGCTCCGGGCTGAAGAAGCCGTACTCGTCGAAGGCATCGAGTTGCGCCTGGTTCAGCGCGACACGGCCGAGCAGGTACTGGGCGGTTTCGCTCAGCCAGGGCTGCTCGCTGTGTGCGAGTTCGGCGAAACGTTCATGCGCCTGATCGAAGTCGCCGCGATAGAACGCGTCGGCGCCGCGCAGGTAGTCCCCGAAGGCCTGGGCCGCGGGCGACTGCAGTTGCGTCGCTTGCGGCAGAATGTCCTGCGTTTGTGGATCGCCCTCACCGCACAGGCTCAGCAGGCTGCGCCGCGAACGGGCCAGCGCCTGTGCCTCGCTCGCGGCCAGCTCTGGCGTGGCGCTGAGCGCATCGACGAAGCCGCGCATGGCCTGCAGGTCGTTGCTGCGGCAGCGATTGCCCTCGCCTTCAGCGAAGTGGTGCACGGCGAAAGCATCCGCCTCGCTGTCGACGCCCAGGCGCTGCAGGGCCTCGATCAGGTACGCCGCGTCCGGTTCGGCGGCTTGCTCGTCCGTCTCGGCCGCTTCGCTACGAGCGCGGCTCGGGTCGAGCATGCCGAGGCTGAAGGGCACCAGGCCGTAGCCGTATTCGTAGCCTTCGAGTGCCAGCGGTTCGCGCGTCAGTTTCAGGTGGCCGGCGTCGTCGAGCAGCAGTTGCAGATTGACGCGGCTGTCGTTGCCGGGGCTGAGAAAGGCCAGGTTGTTGCACCCCGAAAGCTGGTCGGAAATCAGCTTCCAGCTCGGTGTGCAGGTCATGTCGGAGCTGGCCAGTGCAGCGGGCGTATGCAGGCCGGCGAGCAAGGCGAAGGGGAGGAGGCGCTTGATTGTCATAGGGCTCATCCTTGAGCGTGGGAGCCGCTGTACGGCTCCCTGCCCGTCAGCGTTTGAGATCGAGGTTGTTCCAGATGGCCAGGCTGGGACCTGCCAGGTTCATGCTGTAGAAGTGCAGGCCGGGCGCGCCGCCTTGCAGCAGGCGTTCGCACATCTCGGTGATGACCTGTTCGCCGAAGGCGCGAATGCTGTCGGCATCGTCGCCGTAGGCTTCCAGCTGCTTGCGCACCCAGCGTGGGATTTCAGCGCCGCAGGCGTCGGAGAAGCGCGCCAGCTTGCTGTAGTTGGTGATCGGCATGATGCCTGGCACCACTGGAATGTCCACGCCCAGCTTCTGCACGCGCTCGACGAAGTAGAAGTAGCTGTCGGCGTTGAAGAAGTATTGGGTGATGGCACTGTCGGCACCGGCCTTGGCCTTGCGCACGAAGTTGGCGATATCGTCCTCGAGGTTACGTGCCTGCGGATGCATCTCCGGGTAGGCGGCTACCTCGATGTGGAAGTGATCACCGGTTTCGCTGCGGATGAACTCGACCAGTTCGTTGGCGTAGCGCAGCTCACCGCTGGCCATGCCCATACCCGACGGCAGGTCGCCGCGCAGGGCAACGATGCGCTTGATGCCGGCATCCTTGTACAGGTTCAGCAGCTCGCGCAGCTCTGCTTTGCTGTCGCCCACGCAGGACAGGTGCGGTGCGGTGGGTACCTTGATCTCGCCATCGAGTTGCAGCACGGTATTGACGGTACGGTCGCGGGTCGAACCGCCGGCGCCATAGGTGCAGGAGAAGAAATCGGGGTTGTAGGTCGCCAGTTGGCGCGCCACATCCATCAGTTTTTCATGCCCGGCTTCGGTCTTGGTAGGGAAGAACTCGAAGCTGTAGCGGCGTTGTTGGCTCATAGGGTTTCTAGCCTTGGAGACGTAGGGTGGATGGCGTTAACCATCCACCTTGCTGGAAGTCGGCGGTGGATAAGCCTGGGGCTTATCCACCCTACGCATTAGTAGCGGTAAGCGTCCGGCTTGAACGGGCCTTCCACGGTCACGCCAATGTATTCGGCCTGCTGCTTGGTCAGTTGGGTGACCACGCCGCCGAAGCCCTTGACCATTTCCAGGGCGACTTCTTCGTCGAGCTTCTTCGGCAGCACTTCGACGGTCAGGCGCTCGGCCTTCTTCTCGGCGGAGAGATCAGCGAACTTCTGCTCGAACAGGAAGATCTGCGCCAGCACTTGGTTGGCGAAGGAGCCGTCCATGATGCGGCTCGGATGGCCAGTGGCGTTGCCCAGGTTCACCAGACGGCCTTCGGCCAGCAGGATCAGGTAATCGTCGTTGGTCGGATCGAAGCTGCCGGAGCCGGTGCGGTGAATCTTGTGCACCTGCGGTTTGACCTCTTCCCACGCCCAGTTCTTGCGCATGAAGGCGGTGTCGATCTCATTGTCGAAGTGACCGATGTTGCACACCACGGCGCGCTTTTTCAGGGCCTTGAGCATGCCGGCGTCGCAGACGTTGACGTTACCGGTGGTGGTGACGATCAGGTCGATCTTGCCCAGCAGTGCAGCGTCGACGCTGGCCTCGGTGCCGTCGTTTAGACCGTTCTTGTACGGGGAAACCAGCTCGAAGCCGTCCATGCAGGCCTGCATGGCGCAGATCGGGTCAATTTCGGAGACCTTGACGATCATGCCTTCCTGACGCAGCGACTGGGCCGAGCCCTTGCCCACGTCACCGTAGCCGATGACCAGCGCCTGTTTGCCCGACAGCAGGTGGTCGGTGCCGCGCTTGATCGCGTCGTTGAGGCTGTGACGGCAGCCGTACTTGTTGTCGTTCTTGCTCTTGGTGACCGCGTCGTTGACGTTGATCGCCGGGACTTTCAGGGTGCCGGCCTTGAGCATGTCGAGCAGACGGTGCACGCCGGTGGTGGTCTCTTCGGTGATGCCGTGGATGCGCTCGAGCATCTGCGGGTATTTCTTGTGCAGGATCTCGGTCAGGTCACCGCCGTCGTCGAGCACCATGTTGGCATCCCACGGCTGGCCGTCCTTGAGGATGGTCTGCTCGATGCACCACTCGTACTCTTCTTCGGTCTCGCCCTTCCAGGCGAACACCGGGATACCGGCAGCGGCGATGGCGGCAGCGGCCTGATCCTGGGTGGAGAATATGTTGCAGGAGGACCAGCGCACTTCGGCGCCCAGGGCGGTGAGCGTCTCGATCAGCACGCCGGTCTGGATGGTCATGTGGATGCAGCCGAGGATCTTCGCGCCTTTCAGCGGTTGGCTGGCGGCGTACTTGCGGCGCAGGCCCATCAGTGCCGGCATCTCGGACTCGGCGATGATCAGCTCTTTGCGGCCCCAATCGGCCAGGGAAATGTCAGCGACTTTGAAATCATTGAAAGACATGCAATAGCACTCCATTCGTTGTCTGCGAATGGGCGCCGTTGATGCGTATGGTTAACGCCCCATCCGAGCCTGACAGTCTGGAAGGCTGATTCGAATCTACCGCGAAGCATTGTAGGAATGCAGGGCTTGGGGATTCGAAACAGATCTTTCAGGCTGCTGCAGCGCCCCTCGGACAGGTGGCGGGCACAACCGGAGCGGTGCCGGTTGCGTGAAACCGGCAAATTATAGCCGTGTACGCGGCGCAGCCCAAGGCTTTCCGTCGCATTTGCCTGGCTATGATTGTCATAGCCAGCGATACAACGACAAGCGCAGCGCTGCGGGCGCATCATGGGCGCCCAATCTGGTACGGAGGACACTGCATGAATTTCCATACTCGCAAGTGGATCAAGCCCGAGGATCTCAATCCCAACGGCACTCTGTTCGGCGGCAGCCTGCTGAAATGGATCGATGAAGAAGCAGCGATCTACGCCATCGTCCAGCTCGACAATCAGCGCGTGGTGACCAAATTCATCTCCGAGATCAACTTCGTCAGCTCGGCGCGGCAGAGCGACATCATCGAGCTGGGTATCACTGCTACCGAGTTCGGTCGCACCTCCATCACCCTGCGCTGCGAAGTGCGCAACAAGGTCACGCGCAAGAGCATCCTGACCATCGACAAGCTGGTGTTCGTCAACCTCGGTGAGGATGGCTTGCCGGCCCCTCACGGCAAGACTGCGATCACCTACGCCAAGGATCGCTTCACGGACTGAGCGTCGCTGGCGCGGATGGCTGCGGGCTTGGCCGAAGCGCCGGCATCATTGGCGGGTGCGGCCATGGATGGTAACGGGGCGCTCGCTCATGCTTGGCTTCCCGACCTTTCGAGTGAAGCCACACCATGACCCTTGCCTACTGGTGCGTACTGATCGCCATCTTTCTGCCCTATCTGGGCACTGCCACTGCCAAGTTTCTTGGCCCCGGCTACGGACCGCGCGCCAATCAGGACCCGCGCGCCTTCCTGGGCACGCTGGAGGGCTGGCGTAAGCGCGCCAACAACGCCCAGCTCAATGGCTTCGAGGTGACTCCGGCGTTCGCCGCTGCAGTGATCATCGCGCACCAGGCCGGTGGCGCCGAGCAAGCGCTGCTCGACCAGTTGGCCATGGCATTCATCGTCAGCCGTGTGCTGTATTTCATCTGCTACCTGGCCGACTGGGGCCCTGTTCGTTCGCTGGTGTGGTTCGCCGGGATGGGGCTGATCGCGGCGTTGTTCGTGGTGTCCGCTAGCTGAACACTGGCTGACTGCAAGGCAGGAAAGGCATCCGTTGTGACAAGAGGTCGCTTGGCCCGGCCGGGGTGAGCCGCGATACTGTCGGCCCCTTGTCGCCTGGAAGTCGTGTCGATGACCTTGAAGAAACTCCTGCTGCTCACCTGCATCTGCCTGACCCTGGCTGCTTGTGGTGGGGTCGACCCCAACTCGCCGTTGGGCAAGCGCCAAGCCGCGTTCAAGGAGATGCTCAAGGTCAGCGAAGACCTCGGTGGGATGTTGCGCAATCGTATTCCCTACGACGAAGCCGCATTCATCAGCGGCGCAGCCAAGCTCGAGCGTCTGTCGCACGAGCCCTGGCAGCACTTTCCACAGGTACGTGACGACGAGCGCAGCAAGGCCAATCCCGAGGTCTGGCAGCGCCAAGAGCAATTCCAGAAGATGGCGCGTGATCTGGAGCAGGCCACCGCCGCACTGGTGCAGGCGACGACCGCTCCGCCGTTACGCCGCTCCGAGCTGGAGCCGGCAGTGCAGGCTGTCGAGGATAGTTGCGAGGCCTGTCACAAGGCGTTTCGCGCTTACTGATCGGCGCGCGCTTCGGCCTCCGCCTGCTCCAGTTCGGCGCGCGCCTCGGCCAACTTGGCCTGACGCTTGGCGATCTTTTCCTGATCGCCCTTGCCCATGGCTTCGCGCAGATCCATCTCGCGCTCCTGCACTTCCTTACGGGCTTCCTTGACGCTGGCCAGGCGATCACTGTGCAGGGTGGCGTCGTCGCAATTCATTTCCACATTGCCCAGCGCCCTTTGCAATCCATCCAGTTGCTGTGAGTTGCCGTTCTTGCGCGCGGCCTCGATCTTTTCTTCGATGACCTGGCGCTTGGCCGCACAGCCACCGTCGCCGTCGGCAGCGAGGATGGGCGTGGCGTTGAGATTGGCGGCCAGCAACAGGCCGAGCAAAGCGGTTTGACGAATCATGGTCTGTCCTCGTGTAGGTCTACTTCGAAGTGACCCTGGTTGCCGCGCGAGGTTCGACCCGAGTGAGTCATCGGCTGACCAGGGTCAACCGCGCGGAGAGTTTTCCTGCGGCAGGAAACCGACGGTGCCGGCCTCCTGCAGTTGCGCGCCCAGGCGCTGAACCTCGGGGTGGCTGAAGAACGCCAACAGACGTTCAGCGCTCTTTTGGCTCACGCCGGGCTGCTTCATCCAGTCGGCGTGGCTGCGACCCAGTAGCGTGGCCCAGTCATCCTCCGCGCCTAGCTGGATGCCAGGTGGTGCGCCGAGGGCCTGCAGCCATTGCTGCAGTGAGCGCCGCTGGGCCTGGGCGAAGGCCTGCTGCAACTGCGAGGCGCGCCGTGGACCGATACCTGGCAGTTGCAGCAGGTGCTCGCTGTCGAATTCCAGCCAATCGAGCAGGCCATGCAGTTTCTGCCCCGCCAATAACGTGCTCCAGGTGCCTGGTCCTACGCCGGGCAGGTTCAGCCCCTGTTTGCCGGCGAGCCAGTTCAGGCGTGCCTGGAACTGTTGCTGGCACTCGTCGCTGAGTCGCCAGCAACTCATGGCGTGGTATCGATTAGGGTCAGGTGCCTGCACCGCTGCGCGCTCCTGGCTGCGCCAGATCACCTGGTCGAGGCGCGGAATGGTCAGGCCAGCCAGGCGTATCGCCACCTGATCGCCGGGGCGAATGTCCAGTTCTTCCCAGGCTTGCAGCGAGCCGAGCGCGACCCGGCTGATACGCCGCTCGTCAAGGTCGACCGGCTGCAAGCGCAGGATGGGCGTGATGCGCCCAGTGCGGCCGATATTGAAATCCACCGCCTGCACCACTGCCAGAGCCTGGCTGGCGGGGTATTTCCAGGCAATCGCCCAGTGTGGCGCTTCGGCCTGCCAGCGCTCTCCTGGGGGTCGTATGCCGTGGCGTATGACCACACCGTCGCTGGCGAACGATAGCGGCGCATTAAGCCAGTGCTGGCGCCAGCCGCGGGCATCCACCGTGCTATTGAGTGGCTGGGTGTAATGCAGGCTGTCGCTGAAGCCTAGATTTTGCAGGGCTTTCAGGCGCTCGGGCATGTTCTCAGGGCCGTTCGGCCAGTCCCAGACGAACAGGCCAATGGCGTTGGTTTCCTGCTCATCGAGTGACTGTCGCGCCATCAAGCCTGCCACCTTGCCGCGTGCTCCGGCGCCACCGTCGCGGCCCTGAACATGGTCGTCCAGGCGCCAGTAAAGCTCGCCTTGCAGCACGGCATCTAATGGCTGTTTCAGGTGCTTGGGAATGGCTGGTAGCTGTCTGGCGCGCGCCGTCCAGTCCTGTCCATGGCGTCCATCGCCGCGGCTGATGGCTTGTTTCAGGATGCCGCCCTGGTAGACCAGAGTAACTGCGACACCATCGACCTTGGGCTGAATCCACAGGCTGTCGCGGCTGGCGACCCATTCGGCTACTGCCGCATCGTTCAGCTTGCGCAGGCCGGTTTGTGCCACGGGGTGAGCGAGCTTGCCCGTACTGCCGGCCAACGGTTCCGGCAGGTCAACGAGCGCGTTCGGGAAGCACTGATGCCAGGATTGCAGGCGCTCACGGGCTTGATCGTAAAGTTCATCGGCGATCAGCGAGCGACCATGATTGTGGTAGGCATCATCCCACTCGGCGATCTGCTGGCTAAGGACAGAGAGTTCGCTCTTGGCGCGGTTGGCCGGCCAGTCGGGGCAGGGGGCTGCCTGTGCGGTCAATGGAAAAAGGAGCAGCGCGATCCAGCGTGTCATGGCAAGCGTCCGTGCTTGGGATTGAATTCTCAGCCTAGACGATTTCGCGACGCCTGTCGGGTGAAGGGTGCTTTCACCTACTCCAGCAAAGAGAAAGCCCTGCGCAGGGCAGGGCTTCTCTTGTCGTCGCTGAGCCTTACAGGCCAGCGGCGGCGCGCAGATCGGCAGCCTTGTCGGTGCGTTCCCAGGTGAAGGTGGTGAAGCTGTCGTCACCAACGGTTCTGGACTGCGGCGTGCGACCGAAGTGGCCGTAAGCTGCGGTGTCCTGGTACATCGGGTGCAACAGGTCGAGCATCTTGGTGATGGCGTAGGGGCGCAGGTCGAACACGTCACGCACCAGTTTGATGATCTTGTCTTCAGCGATCTTGTGGGTGCCGAAGGTGTTGATCGAGATGGAGGTCGGCTGGGCCACGCCGATGGCGTAGGACACCTGGATCTCGCAGCGCTCGGCCAGGCCGGCGGCGACGATGTTCTTGGCCACGTAGCGGCCGGCGTAGGCAGCGGAGCGGTCGACCTTGGATGGGTCCTTGCCGGAGAACGCGCCGCCGCCGTGACGGGCCATGCCGCCGTAGCTGTCGACGATGATCTTGCGCCCGGTCAGGCCGCAGTCGCCCACCGGGCCGCCGATGATGAACTGGCCGGTCGGGTTGATGTGGAACTGGGTGTCCTTGTGCAGCAGTTCGGCCGGCAGCACGTGCTTGACGATCAGCTCCATCACGCCGTCGCGCAGGTCGTCGTATTTCACTTCCGGGTTGTGCTGGGTGGACAGTACCACCGCGTCGATGGCGACGACCTTGCCGTTCTCGTAGCGGCAGGTGACCTGGGATTTGGCGTCCGGGCGCAGCCACGGCAGCAGGCCGGATTTGCGCGCTTCGGCCTGACGCTCTACCAGGCGGTGCGAGAAGCAGATCGGCGCCGGCATCAGCACGTCGGTTTCGTTGCTGGCATAACCGAACATCAGGCCCTGGTCGCCAGCGCCCTGATCTTCCGGCTTGGCGCGGTCGACGCCCTGGTTGATGTCCGGGGACTGCTTGCCGATGATGTTGAGCACGCCACAGGTGGCGCCGTCGAAGCCGACGTCGCTGCTTGTGTAGCCGATGTCGCAGATCACATCGCGGACTATCTGCTCCAGGTCGACCCAGGCGCTGGTGGTGACTTCACCGGCAACGATGGCCACACCGGTCTTGACCAGGGTTTCCACGGCCACGCGGGCGTGCTTGTCCTGGGTGATGATGGCGTCGAGCACCGCATCGGAGATCTGATCGGCGATCTTGTCCGGATGCCCTTCGGACACGGACTCGGAGGTAAACAGGGAATATTCGCTCATCTATCGGTTCCTTTCTTGCCGGAGGCTGAAGGCGCTGTGCGCATCGGGTTTGGCAAAGTGCCGTAATTGAATCTGAAAGCCGTTTTTCAGGCCTATGTAGAGGCTTTCGCCGGGTGTCAGGCCGGCGGCCGTCGCCCAGCGCGCCAGGTCTTCCTGTTCGAAGCCGAGCCAGAGGTCGCCGCACGCTTCGCGCGCCCAGCTCTGGTCGTGGCTGCACAGTTCGCTGAGCAGCAGGCTGCCGCCTGGTGCGACCAGGCCAGCCAGCTTGCGAAAGGCCTCGGCCGGGGTGGCGAAGTGGTGCAGCACCATGTTCAGTACCACGCAATCTGCCGTGACTGGCGCGTCCTGCAGCGCATCGGCCAGTTTCAGCTCGACGTTATGCAGGCTTTCAGCGGCGCAGCGTTGGCTGGCCAGTTCGAGCATAGCCGGGCTGTTGTCCAGTGCCGTGACCTGGGCGAAGCGCCGCGCCAGTTCGGGCAGGAAGGCGCCATCGCCCGGGCCGATTTCCAGCGCGCTGGCGCTGGGGTCGAAGTGCAGGGCATCGAGCAGCGCCAGCAAGCTGTCGCGGTACTGCGGCAGGCCGGCGATCAGGTCCTGCTGGGCCTGGAAGTTGCTGGCCATGCGTGCGAAGAAATCGCGGCTGACGGTGGCGCGCTGCTGGTGCACGGTGGCGATGCGTGCCTGCACATCGCCGGGCAGCGGCAGCTCGTCGATATCGTCCAGCAGGGCGGCATGCAGGCGGCCATTGGGCAGGGCGCGGCGATAGAAGATCGCGTTGCCTTCGCGGCGCGTTGCCACCAGCCCGGCCTGGGCCAATACCTTGAGGTGATGGCTCATGCCCGATTGGCCGATGGCGAAGATTTGCGCCAGCTCCAGCACACCGAACGAATCGTTGCTCAGGACGCGCAGCACGTTCAGGCGCAGCGGATCGCCGCCGGCCTTGCACAGGGCGGCGAGTGTGTCGCAGGGGTCGAATTCCAACTGGGGGGCGCGCAGGGTCATGGTGGCGCAGTCTAGTCGGTCATTTTTCATACAGCAATACCAATATCAAAAAGTTTTGATATTGGTATTGTTGCTACTCCGACGTTTGAGTCAGCGCCAGGAAAGCCGCGGGTGCCGGGCTCAGGCTGGCACCCAGGCGCCACAGCACATGCAGCTCACGTTCGATCTGCAGGTCCTGTACCGGCAGATGGCGCAGTTCGCCGCTGGCCAGTTCGCGCTCCACCACTCGCTGCGACAGCCAGGCAATGCCCTGGCCGTCAGCGAGCAGACGCTTGAGCGCCTCGGTGCTGCCGATGGCCATGCCGGCGCGGGGTTCGAGGCCGTGCACGCGGTAGGCCTGCTCGACGCTGACCCGCGCGCCGGAGCCCGGCTCGCGCATGTACAGCGGGTAATCCTGCAGTTTCTCCGCCGCGAGCGTCTGGCTGGCGGCCAGCGGATGGTGTGGTGCAACGACCGGTAGCAGCGCGTCGCGCGCCAGCAGGCGATGGGCGTAGTCGGTGCGGACGAACGGGCCTTCGACGAAGCCCAGGCTGATGCGGCCTTCGTCCAGCTGCCGAGTGACGGCGTCGGTGTTGCTCACCTCCAGGCTGACGAATATCTGCGGATGCAGGGCGCGGAAGCGGGTGAGCAGGGGCGGCAACAGGTAGGAGCCGAGGGTGGCGCTGGCGCCCAGGTGCAGTTCACCTTGTTCCAGTTGGGCGAAGTCACGCAGGTCGCGTTCGGCGGCGCGTTCCAGGCTGAAGATGCGCTGGGCGTAGTCGAGCAGGCGCAGTCCGCCCTCGGTCAGTTGTACGCCGCGCGGCAGGCGGTCGAACAGGCGCAGGTCGAGGCTGGCTTCGAGGTCGCGAATTTCTCGCGTCACCGCCGGCTGGCTGATGTGCAGGCGCTCGGCACCAGCGCTGATGCTGCCGGCCTCTGCTACGGTAAGGAAGACCTTCAGGTGATGGAGGTTCATGATTCATGCATAAGTGAAAGGCATGGTTAGGATGCTGAATATGTATTTTTCATATGGCAAGCCTCTTCTTAACCTTGCGCTATCACTCATGTCACGGGGCAACCCGATTCATGCCGCGCCCTTTCAGTCGTTTGCCCGAGCCTCTCGCCTTCATCCGTCACTTCACGCCCAACTGGTTCGCCATGACCATGGGCACCGGTGTGCTGGCGCTGGTTATCGCTCATCTTCCCTGGCGTCTGCCTGGTCTGGCGTTGCTGGCCGAAGGCCTGTGGTTCTTCGCTGTCAGCTTGTTCGCCGTGTTCACGGCGCTGTTTCTGCTGCGCCTGGCACTATTTCGCGACACCGTATGGCCGATGCTGCTGCATCCGGTGCAGTCGATGTTTCTCGGCGCGATCCCGATGGGGCTGGCGGTGCTGATCAAGGGGCTGTTGCTGTTCGGCGTCCCGCGCTGGGGCGAGGGCGTCTATGCGCTGGCGCATGCTTTGTGGTGGCTGGATGCGGCGCTGGCGCTGGTCGGCGCCCTGCTGGTGCCCTACCTGATGTTCACCCGCCAGCATCACGCACTGGAAAAGCTCACGGCCGTCTGGCTGCTACCTATCGTCGCACCCGAGGTTGCTGCCAGCACGGCGGGAGCGTTGGCACCGCACCTGGACGCTGTGGCCGCGCAGCAGTTGCTGGTCGCCGGCTTCATTCTCTGGGGATTGTCGCTGTCGCTGGCGTTCTCGCTGATCACCCTGGTGCTGTTGCGCCTGGCCCTGCACAAGTTGCCGGATACCGATTTCGCTGCCACCAGCTGGCTGCCGCTGGGGCCGCTGGCGACCGGCTGCCTGGGGCTGCTGAGCATGGGGCAGGCCGCGCCGCTGGCGTTCGCTGGCACACCCTTGGCCAGCGCTGCCGAGCTGGCCCGTGACCTTGGCCTGATCGGCGGCCTGGCGCTGTGGGGCGCGGGGCTGTGGTGGCTGGTGATCGCCACCCTGTTCACCCGCCACTACATCCGCGACAACATGCCCTTCAACCTGGGCTGGTGGGGCTTCACCTTTCCGCTCGGAGTCTTCGCCCTGGCCACCTTCGAGCTACAGGCGCTGACCGGGCTGACCTTCTTCACTTGGGTCGGCGTGGCGCTGGCGATCCAGCTGGCGGCGGTATGGTCGCTGGTGTTCAGTCGTACGCTCGCTGGCGTCTGGCATGGCGAGCTGTTTCAGGCGCCCTGCCTGGGTGGGCCGGGTAGCCCGGCGGTGAGTGTGCTGAGCGAGCAGACAGGTTGATTTGGTCTCTACGACCATCTGTCATTGCCCCGCGGGGGCTGGCTGGGCGAAAATAGGCGTCTTTTTTCGCCCCCTTCATTCAGAAGCAGCCCCCGTAGGAGATTCAGCGATGCCCAGCCGTCGTGAGCGAGCCAATGCCATTCGTGCCCTGAGCATGGATGCCGTGCAGAAAGCCAACAGCGGCCACCCCGGTGCCCCCATGGGCATGGCGGACATCGCCGAAGTGCTGTGGCGCGACTACCTGAAGCACAACCCGCAGAACCCGAACTTCGCCGACCGTGACCGCTTCGTGCTGTCCAACGGCCATGGTTCGATGCTGATCTATTCGCTGCTGCACCTGACCGGCTATGACCTGTCCATCGACGACCTGAAGAACTTCCGTCAGCTGCACAGCAAGACCCCGGGTCACCCGGAATACGGCTACACCCCGGGCGTGGAAACCACCACTGGCCCGCTTGGCCAGGGCATCGCCAACGCCGTGGGTTTCGCCATCGCCGAGAAGGTACTGGGCGCGCAGTTCAACCGTGAAGGCCACACCATCGTCGACCACAACACCTATGTGTTCCTCGGCGACGGCTGCATGATGGAAGGCATTTCCCACGAAGTCTGTTCGCTGGCCGGCACCCTTGGCTTGGGCAAGCTGATCGCCTTCTACGACGACAACGGTATCTCCATCGACGGTGAGGTCGAGGGCTGGTTCACCGATGACACGCCGAAGCGCTTCGAAGCCTACGGCTGGCAGGTGATCCGCAATGTCGACGGCCATGATGCCGAAGAAATCAAGATGGCCATCGACACCGCGCGCAAGACCACGGATCAGCCGACCCTGATCTGCTGCAAGACCACCATTGGCTTCGGTTCGCCGAACAAGCAGGGCAAGGAAGAGTGCCACGGCGCGCCGCTGGGCAATGACGAAATCGCCCTGACCCGCGCCGCGCTGAGCTGGAACCATGGCCCGTTCGAAATCCCCGCCGAGATCTACGCCGAGTGGGACGCCAAGGAAGCCGGCGCTGCCGCCGAAGCCGCCTGGAACGACAAGTTTGCCGCCTACGCCGCTGCCCATCCTGAGCTGGCTGCCGAGTTCAAGCGCCGCATCGCTGGTGAGCTGCCGGCCGACTTTGCCGAGAAGGCCGCTGCCTATATCAAGGACGTCGCCGAGAAGGGCGAGACGATCGCCAGCCGCAAGGCCAGCCAGAACGCGCTGAATGCTTTCGGTCCGCTGCTGCCGGAATTCCTCGGTGGTTCGGCCGACCTGGCCGGTTCCAACCTGACCCTGTGGAAGGGCTGCAAGGGCGTCTCCGCTGAAGATGCGTCCGGCAACTACATGTTCTACGGCGTGCGCGAGTTCGGCATGAGCGCGATCATGAACGGCATCGCCCTGCACGGCGGTTTCGTGCCGTACGGCGCCACCTTCCTGATCTTCATGGAATACGCGCGCAACGCCGTGCGCATGTCTGCGCTGATGAAGAAGCGCGTGCTGTACGTGTTCACCCATGATTCCATCGGTCTCGGCGAAGACGGCCCGACCCACCAGCCGATCGAGCAACTGGCCAGCCTGCGTGGCACGCCGAACCTCGACACCTGGCGCCCGGCCGATGCCGTGGAGTCCGCCGTGGCCTGGAAGTACGCCATCGAGCGCGCCGACGGCCCGAGCGCCCTGGTATTTAGCCGTCAGAACCTGCCGCACCAGCCGCGTGATGCCCAGCAGCTGGCTGACGTCGCCCGTGGCGGTTACGTGCTCAAGGACAGCGCTGGCGAGCCGGAGCTGATCCTGATCGCCACCGGTTCGGAAGTCGGCCTGGCCGTGGCTGCCTACGACAAACTTACCGCTGCCGGCCACAAGGTACGCGTGGTGTCGATGCCGTCCACCAGCGTGTTCGACGCCCAGGACGCCGCCTACAAGCAGGACGTGCTGCCACTGCAGGTCGGTGCGCGTATCGCCATCGAGGCCTCGCACGCCGACTACTGGTACAAGTACGTGGGTCTGGAAGGTCGCATCATCGGCATGACCAGTTTCGGCGAGTCGGCCCCGGCCCCGGCGTTGTTCGAGCACTTTGGCTTCACCGTCGACAATGTCGTCGCCACGGCCGAAGAACTGCTGGACGCCTGATGCGTTGATGCCCCTCTCCCCGCCCGCGGGAGAGGGGGTTGAACTGCGAACCTGCGAGACGCCATGTCCAATCGCCCCTATCGTGTCGCCCTCAACGGCTATGGCCGCATCGGCCGTTGCGTGCTGCGCGCGCTGCACGAGCGTGGCAATTCAGCGAGCCTGGAAATCGTTGCGCTGAACGACCTGGCCGATCAGGCCAGCATCGAATACCTGACTCGCTTCGACTCCACCCACGGGCGCTTTCCCGGCGAGGTCAAGGTCGATGGCGACTGCCTGCATATCAACGGCGATTGCGTGAAGGTGCTGCGCCAGAGCGAGCCCGAGGCGATCGACTGGGCCGCGCTGGACATCGACCTGCTGTTGGAGTGTTCCGGGCAGTACGTCACCCGCGATCAAGCGCAGCGTTTCATCGACGCTGGTGCTCCGCGGGTGTTGCTGTCGCAGCCGATGGCCAGCGAGGCGGATATCGACGCCACGGTGGTTTATGGCGTCAATCAGCAGTGCCTCAGCGGTGCCGAACAACTGGTCTCCAACGCCTCCTGCACCACCAATTGCGGTGTGCCGCTGCTGAAACTTCTCGATGAGGTGGTGGGTCTGGAGTACGTCTCCATTACCACCATTCACTCGGCGATGAACGACCAACCGGTGATCGATGCCTACCACCACGAAGATCTGCGCCGCACGCGCTCGGCCTTCCAGTCAGTGATTCCGGTGTCCACCGGCCTGGCACGGGGTATCGAACGCCTGCTGCCGGAACTGGCCGGGCGTATCCAGGCCAAGGCCATCCGCGTGCCGACGGTCAACGTCTCGTGCCTGGACATCACCCTGCAGACCGCACGCGATACCTCTGCCGAAGAGATCAACCGCGTACTGCGCCAAGCGGCGGAAAGTGGCCCGCTCAAGGGGCTGCTGGCCTACACCGAACTGCCGCACGCCAGCTGCGACTTCAACCACGACCCGCACTCGGCCATCGTCGACGGCAGCCAGACCCGTGTGTCCGGCCCGCGCCTGGTCAACCTGCTGGCCTGGTTCGACAACGAGTGGGGGTTTGCCAACCGTATGCTCGATGTCGCCGAACATTTTCTCCTACAAGCCAATCAAGCCAATCCTGCCCCGTGAAGGACTGATCTATGACCGTTCTGAAGATGACCGACCTCGACCTCGCTGGTAAGCGCGTGTTGATCCGCGAAGACCTCAACGTTCCGGTGAAGGACGGTGTGGTCAAGAGCGACGCGCGTATCCTCGCGTCCCTGCCGACCATCAAGCTGGCGCTGGAGAAGGGCGCTGCCGTGCTGGTCTGCTCGCACCTGGGCCGCCCGGAAGAGGGCATTTACAGTGAGGAAGATAGCCTGGCGCCGGTCGCCGCCTACCTGAGCAAGGCGCTCGGTCGCGAGGTGCCGCTGGTCAAGGACTACCTCGACGGTGTCGAGGTCAAGGCCGGCGAGCTGGTGCTGCTGGAGAACGTACGCTTCAACAAGGGCGAGAAGAAGAACACCGACGAGCTGGCCCAGCAGTACGCTGCCCTGTGCGACGTGTTCGTCATGGACGCCTTCGGTACCGCTCACCGCGCCCAGGGCTCGACCCATGGCGTGGCCAAGTTCGCCAAGGTCGCCTGTGCCGGCCCGCTGCTGGCTGCCGAGCTGGACGCGCTGGGTAAGGCGCTGGACAAGCCGGCCCGCCCGATGCTGGCCATCGTCGCCGGCTCCAAGGTGTCGACCAAGCTCGATGTGCTCAACTCCCTGGCCGATATCTGCGACTCGCTGATCGTCGGTGGCGGCATCGCCAACACCTTCCTCGCGGCTGCCGGCCTGCCGGTGGGCAAATCGCTGTACGAGGCCGATCTGGTCGACACCGCCAAGGCCATCGCGGCCAAGGTCAGCGTACCGCTGCCGGTCGACGTGGTGGTGGCCAAGGCCTTCGCCGAAGACGCCGAAGCCACCATCAAGGCCGTCGCTGACGTGGCCGAAGACGACATGATCCTCGACATTGGCCCGCAGACTGCAGCGATGTTCGCCGAGATGCTCAAGGCCTCGCAGACCATCCTGTGGAATGGTCCGGTCGGCGTGTTCGAGTTCGATCAGTTCGGCAATGGCACCAAGGCCCTGGCCCTGGCTATCGCCGAAAGTCCGGCGTTCTCCATTGCCGGTGGCGGCGACACCCTGGCGGCCATCGACAAATACGGCGTGGCCGAGAAGATTTCCTACATTTCCACCGGTGGCGGCGCTTTCCTCGAATTCGTCGAGGGCAAGGTGCTGCCGGCCGTGGAAGTGTTGGAGCAACGCGCACAATAAACACCAGCTAGGGTGAATGGAGTCACCCTGCGCCACGGCGGATAAAACCCTGACGTGAACGGGTGGTCTGTAAGAAGACCGGATCATCGAACAAGGAGTCATGTCATGGACAAGTTAGCCGCCCTGGGCGTCATTGGTATGTTGCTGGCCGGTTGTGCCGGCGGTGGTCGTGAAGCGGCCTGCGAGGTGTTCAGCCCGGCGCAGATCGAAACCCCGACCACTCAGGATGATCAGCGTGTCGAGCAGAACAGTGGTGAGCCCACTGGCCCGGCACCGGAACAGCGTTGCTGAGAAGGAGAGACAATGATCGCTATCAGACTCGCAGGGCTCGCCGCCACCGGCTTGCTGCTTGCGGCCTGCAGCAGCAAGCCGCCAGTGTCGGATCAGTGGACTCGCTGGGTGTGCGACAGTCAGACCGAAGTGCTATGGCGCTTCGCCAATGGCAGTGTCGAGCAGGTGGACGTGCGCCTGGGCGGTGATGACATCGTCTACCGCCTGACCCAGGAGCCGGCGGCATCCGGCGTGCTGTACAGCGATGGACGCCTGTCCTTCCACACCAAAGGTGAGGAAGGCCTGGTCTACTGGACCGCGACCGATGACCTGATCGGCCGCGGCTGCAAGGCCCCGTAACACCTTCGGCGCTGCCGAGACGGGCCGCGGGCACAGGCTCCGGCACGACGAAACTTGAACAACGCCTGCCCCTGCGGCAGGCTTGCACGATTAACGACCTCCAAACCGGGAGACAGAAACACCATGGCACTTATCAGCATGCGCCAGATGCTCGACCACGCCGCCGAATTCGGCTACGGCGTGCCGGCCTTCAACGTCAACAACCTCGAGCAGATGCGCGCCATCATGGAAGCCGCCGACAAGACCGATTCGCCGGTCATCGTCCAGGCTTCCGCTGGTGCCCGCAAGTACGCAGGTGCGCCGTTCCTGCGCCACCTGATCCTGGCTGCCATCGAAGAATTCCCGCACATCCCGGTGTGCATGCACCAGGACCATGGCACCAGCCCTGACGTGTGCCAGCGCTCCATCCAGCTGGGTTTCTCCTCGGTGATGATGGACGGCTCGCTGAAAGAAGACGGCAAGACCCCGGCTGACTATGACTACAACGTCGCCGTCACCCGCCAGACTGTTGCCTTCGCCCACGCCTGTGGCGTGTCCGTGGAAGGCGAGCTGGGTTGCCTGGGCAGCCTGGAAACTGGCATGGCCGGTGAAGAAGACGGCGTCGGCGCCGAAGGCGTGCTGGATCACAGCCAACTGCTGACCGACCCGGAAGAAGCGGCGGCCTTCGTCAAGGCTACCCAGGTCGACGCCCTGGCCATCGCCATCGGCACCAGCCACGGCGCCTACAAGTTCACCAAGCCACCAACCGGCGACGTGCTCTCTATCGAGCGCATCAAGGAAATCCACAAGCGCATCCCCAACACCCACCTGGTGATGCACGGTTCTTCCTCCGTTCCGCAGGAATGGCTGAAGGTGATCAACGAATTCGGCGGCGACATCAAGGAAACCTACGGTGTGCCGGTCGAGGAAATCGTCGAGGGCATCAAGCACGGCGTGCGCAAGGTCAATATCGATACCGACCTGCGCCTGGCCTCCACCGGCGCGATCCGCCGCATGATGGCCGAGCACCCGAGCGAGTTCGACCCGCGCAAGTTCTTCGCCAAGACCATCGTCGCCATGCGTGACATCTGCATCGCCCGCTACGAAGCCTTCGGCACCGCCGGCAATGCCTCCAAGATCAAGCCGATCTCCCTGGAGGGCATGTACCAGCGCTACGCCAAGGGTGAGCTGAACGCCAAGGTCAACTGAGCCTGATGCGTGACCCGGAGCCCCGCCATGTGCGGGGCTTCTGCTTTTTATACACGGGGCTCGGCGTCAGCAACGCGGCGAGAGGTAAAACCCTGTAAAACTCCCGAAGCCTGAGGGCAGGCGGGGTGCGCCATAATTCGTGGACTGTCGTTCCGGGAAACTGCCACCCATGTCCAGCAAGCCACGTCTGTTGCTCGCTTTTCTCCTCGCCGTGTTGCTGGCCTCGCTGCTCGCCTCGATCTTCCAGACCCAGACCAACCTCGCTGCCTTGCAGGCGCTCGGCGCGCCGATGCCGCTGGATGTGCGCGTTGGCACCACCTGCCTCGATCTGATCGGTTTCGCACCAACCTTCGCTTTGCTCAGCACCCTGGGTTTTCTGGTTGCCTTGCCATTGGCTGCCTGGTTGGCGCGGCGTGTGCCGCCGCTGCGTTGGCTGATTTTCGTACTGTCGGGCGCTGCAGCCATCTGGACGGCACTGGCGCTGGCCAATGCTGTAGCGCCGATGCCGACGCTGATCGCCGCCGACCGCAGCCCGTTCGGCACGCTCGGGCTGATGGCTTGCGGCAGCGTCGGTGCATTGCTGTTCGGCCTGCTCGGCCGGCGGGTGCGCTACCGCGTGCAACCGACTTCTTCCGATTCTCTGTGACAAGGCGTTGCCCATGTTGAGAAGCACCCGTGCGCTGATGCTCTGCGCCCTGTTCGTCAGTACGCCGCTGCTGGCCCTGGATTACCGTATCGAAACCTTCAGCGAAGGGCTGGAGAACCCATGGGCCGTGGCTTTCCTGCCGGACGGGCGCCTGCTGGTTACCGAGCGCGTCGGACGCCTGCGCATCATCGAGGCCGATGGCAGTGTCGACCCGGAGCCGGTGGCTGGCCTGCCTGACGTCTTCATCGCTGCCCAGGCCGGGCTGATGGAAGTGGCGCTGGACCCGGACTATAGCGATAACCGCTGGCTGTACCTGACCTATGCGTACGGCTCGCAGGAGGCCAACAACACGCGTCTGGCGCGTGCCCGCCTGGTGGATGACGAGCTGCACGACTTCGAGGTGTTGTTCACCGCCCAGCCGCTCAAGGCCGGCGCGGCGCATTACGGTGGGCGCATCGCCTTTCTCGCCGACAAGACCCTGGTGCTGACCCTGGGCGACGGTTTCGACTGGCGAGAAGAGGCGCAGAACCCGACCAACCACCTGGGCAAGATCGTGCGCCTGAACCGAGACGGCAGCGTACCGCAGGACAACCCGCTGATCGGCCAGGAAGGTGCCGCGCCGGAGATATACAGCCTCGGCCATCGCAACGTGCAGGGCATCTTCTTCGATGCCGAACACAATCGCCTGTACAGCCACGAGCATGGCCCGCGCGGGGGAGACGAGTTGAATCTGATCGAGGCCGGCAACAACTATGGCTGGCCGCTGGCGACCTTCGGTATCGACTACACCGGCGCGCGCATCAGCCCCTACACCGAGCTGCCGGGGCTGACCGCGCCGCTGCTGCACTGGACGCCCTCGGTCGCGCCGTCGAGCCTGACGCTGTATCGCGGCGAGTTGTTCCCCGACTGGCAGGACGACCTGTTCGCAGCCACTCTGGCCGAGCGCAGCGTACGGCGCATCCGTGTGCGCGACGGCATGCTGGCCGGGGAGGAAATTCTCTTCGAAGAGCTGGGCGAGCGGATTCGCGATGTACGCAGCGGGCCGGATGGCGCGCTCTACCTGCTTACCGATAACCCGCAGGGGCGCTTGCTGCGTGTGGTGCCCAGCGAGTAATGCGGCATCCGTTACACTGACGGTCCAGATGAACGCGGAATCGTATCGTTGAAGTATCTACAGGGTTATCCGGTCGCCTTGCAGCAGCAGGTCCGTCAGCTGATCGCCGATGATCGGTTGGGCGACTACCTGGCGCAGCGCTATCCGGGGCGGCATGAAGTGCAGAGTGACAAGGCGCTGTACGGCTACGTCATGGCGCTCAAGCAGGAGCACCTGAAGAACGCGCCGGCCATCGACAAGGTGCTCTACGACAATCGGCTCGACCTCACGCACCGCGCTCTGGGCCTGCACACGGCTGTCTCGCGTGTGCAGGGCGGCAAGCTCAAGGCGAAAAAGGAAATTCGCGTTGCCTCGCTGTTTCGCGATGCGGCGCCGGCCTTTCTGCAGATGATCGTGGTGCACGAGCTGGCGCACCTGAAAGAGAGTGATCACAACAAGGCGTTCTACAAGCTGTGCGACCACATGCTGCCGGGCTATGCACAGATCGAGTTCGACCTGCGCATGTTCCTGACCTGGCGCGAGATGAGTTCGTAGGGTGCGCCGCGCGCAACGATGCCTCGGCGATAGGGAAAAACGGTGCGCACGGCGCCCCCCACCTGTCCGGCCCGGTATTTGACGCCAGGCGCGGTATCAGCCGTGCAGGCGCACGTTGAGCTGATCGACCACTGGCGCCCAGTCGGCGTCTTCGAGAATTTCTTCGCGCAGCAGCGCGGCCTGCGCAGGCGTCCAGAATGGGGCGTCGGACAACTTGCATGCGTCCGGCAGTGGCGAATGGGTGCTGATGAAGGCGTTGATACTGGCGGCATCGTCGGGCAGGCCAAGCTGCTTGAACAGGGCTGGCAGGCTGTGGATGGGCTTTTCCATGATGGGCTCTCCAAACGTAAGGTTCATCGTTAATTACCCCACCCGGGCGCAGATAGTTCCGCTCAATCGACCGTCAATACCTCGAAGGCCTGCAGCCGCTGGCCCATCGGCAGGGTAATTTTGTCGCCGGGGTGCTTGCCGAGTAGCAGGCGTCCCAGCGGTGCAGCATTGCTCAGTACCTGGATATTCTGCCCGGCATGCTGCAGCTTCATGCTGGCACCTTGCGGACCGAGAAACAGCCACTGCTCATGACCGTCTTCGCTGGCCAGCAGAATCAGCGCGCCCAGTTCGATACCTTGCACCTCGTCGAATGGCCGTGGGCGTAACTGGCGCCAGGTGATCAGGGTCTGGCGCAGTTCTTCGACGCGGCGCGCCTGACCGCTGGCCAGGTAGGCCGCTTCCAGGCCCAGGGTGTCATACTTGTTCTCGGCGACGTTCTCTTCGTGGGTGGCCGCTTCGTGTGCACTGAGAGCGGCGAGGCTGGCCTGTTCTAGGTCGGCCTGCAGGTGGGCGAGCACGTCTTGCAGCAGCTGATTCTTGTCCATGGCGGGCTATCGGATTTGGGGTGATGAGAGGGGCAGCGGCCCCACTTCAAAGCTGTTGGGTGGCCAGCTGTACGCGGTTGCGGCCTTCGGCCTTGGCCCGGTACATCGCAGCATCAGCCAGGCGAATCAGCATAGTGGCATCGTCGGCGCCGTGGCTCAGGGCGATACCGATGCTGGCGCCGACGCGCACGGAACGATCTTCCAGGTACATAGGCGTGTCCAGGCCTTCCAGCAGGCGTTTGGCCAGGTCCTGGGCATCCTCGGCCGATTGCACGTTCTCGCAGATCACCACGAACTCGTCACCGCCCAGACGCGCTGGCAGGTCGGCATCGCGGATGTACTGGCGCAAGCGACCGGCGATTTCGGCCAGTACCTGGTCGCCAAAGCCATGGCCGTGTTGATCGTTGATGGGTTTGAAACCGTCGAGGTCGATCAACATCACCGCGAGCAATTCATTGCGTCGCAGGCTGCGCGCCAGTGCTTGCTCCAGATGCTGCTGCAGGGCGGTGCGGTTGGCCAGGCCCGTCAGCGGGTCCTGCAGGGCCAGCTCACTGAGGCGTTGGTTGGCCTGCTCCAGCGCCATGGTGCGCTCGGTGACGCGTTTGGCGAGGATCTGTTCGTTGAGTTGCAGCGCGGCCTCGCGCTGGCGTTTGAGTTCGTTGAAACGGGCTGCCAGAGCGAAGGACAGCAGGATCATCTCCAGCCCCGAGCCAATCTGCATGGCGTACAGGGTGAGGAAGTTCGACGGAATCAGGGCGAAGTTGCGCAGCGCCAGTAGCACCGCGCCGGTCAGCAACATCAGCCAGGCCAGGGCGAACAGTCGAGCGCCCGGCACGCGGTAGCTGATACAGACGAAACTGGTGAGCAGCAGCGTCAGGGTGGCGATCAGGCCGGTCAGCGACATCAGCTGCAGCGCACGCTGCAGTGGTAGCAGCATACTGGCCAATACGGCCCCACCGATGGCGATGGCCAGTATCAACAGGCCCTTGTCCCAGCGCGGCAGCCACTGGCGGGTATCGAGAAAGCTGCGCGCAAAGACCACCGACAGCAGCGCCGCTGTCGTCAGGCTCACCGGCAGCATGCGGTTGCTCCAGGGCGCGGCTTCGGACCACAGATACTGCGCGCCAAGGCCGTTGAGCGACAACACGCTGAGGGCGAAGGCGCACATGAACAGCACGTAATTGAGGAAGGGCCGCTCGCGCAGGGCGAGAAACAGCAGCAGGTTGTACAGGCCCAGGGCGATCAGCACGCCGAAGTAGATGGCATGCACTAGGTAGCCGTTCTGGCTGTGTTGCTCGAAATCGCGGGCAGACATCAGGGCGCCGCTGAGGGTCATGCTGCCACGCGAGTCGACGCGCAGGTACAGCGTGCGTTGTTCGCCGGGCTGCAGAACGATCTCGAATACCGGGTTGCGATGGCCGACGCTGCGCTGCACGTAGGGCACGGTGTCGCCGCTGCGCGACTCGCGCACGCCATCGGCGCCGATGTCGTACAGACGCACCTCGTCCAGCGAGGCGTAGTTCAGCTCCAGTCTCCAGACGCGTGTTTGCTGGGCATCCGATTGCAGCGCCAGGCGCAGCCAGATCACTCCCGGCACGTAGCCGAAGCTGAGGTCACGGCGGTCCAACGAGGGTTGGAAAGGGGCATCGACAGCGCGAACGTCGTCCAGGCTCAGGGTGCTCTGGGGATCGGCGAGAAAGTCGACCAGGCTGTAGAGATCCTGTGCTGCGCTGCTATCGTCCAGGCGCGTACTGGCGAGGGTGGCCTGGCTGGCCAAAAGCAGGCTGCACACCAACAGCAGACCCGGCAGCGAGACCAGGTAGGCGAGGGCGGTGTGTCGATTGGCTGGCATGGGCAAGGTCTGGGAGCTCGGCGTCGTCAGATAGTGGCAGAAAGCCCCATGAACCTGCTAGTGGCGATCCTTTTGCAGATGCACGGCCAAGGTACGCAGCGGCGCCAGTTGGCGGCAGATCAGCGCCAGTTGCGTCTGCACCAGACGTTGACGTTCGTCGACGTCGTCGGCAATCTGCTCCAGGCTTTGCGCCAGTGCCTGTTCTTCATCGCTGTGGATGGCCAGCGGCTGCTCGCCGCGCAGGCCGGTGGCGATTTCATCGAGGCTGCTCGCCAGCGCTTCGGCCTGTTCCAGCAATTGTGCCTGGGCCGCCTGCGGCAACTGCTCGCCACGATGGGCGCCGAGCCCGGAGAGATAGCTGAGCAGGGTGTGCGATAGCACCAGAAAGCGAAAGCCGAGGTCGGCGTCCTTACGGAAGTGGCCGGGCTCCATCAGCATGTTGCCGAGGGTGGTGGATAGCGCCGCGTCGGCGTTATGCGCATTGCGTCGGGCCAGGCGGTAGCCGAGGTCGTCACGCTTGCCGTGTGCGTACTGGGCGATGATCTGCCGCAGGTAGGCGCTGTTGCAGCTCAGTGTGTTCGCCAGCATGCGCCCCAGGCGCCGCCCCTGCCAGTCCGGCAGGATCAGGAACACCGCCAGCCCGGCCAGCATACCGCCGAGCAGGGTGTCGACCAGGCGCGGCAGGAACAGGCCGTAGCCATTGCCGATCTGGTTGAAGCAGAACAGCACCAGCAGGGTGATCGCCGCTGTGGCCAGGGTGTAGCGGGTGGTGCGTGTGGCGAAGAAGGCGACCCCGGCGATCACGGCGAACAGTGCCTGGATGCGTGGGTCGGGGAACAGATCGAACAATGCCCAGCCGAGGCCCAAGCCGATCAGGGTGCCGACGATACGCTGCACCAGCTTGAGACGCGTGGCGCCGTAGTTCGGCTGGCAGACGAACAGGGTGGTCAGCAGAATCCAGTAACCCTGAGTCGGATGGATCAGATGCAGCAGGCCGTAACCGGCCGCCAGGGCAATGGACAAGCGCAGCGCGTGGCGGAACAGCAGCGAAGTGGGCGTCAGTTGCTGGCCGATCCGCTCGATGACTTCGCGCAACGAATGCGGCTCGCGGTCCAGCAGGCTGCTGTCCTGCTCATCGGCCAGAGCGTCGGGGTTGCTGGCATTGCCGAGCAGCAGGTCGAGGCTGGCGAGGTTGCCGGCCAATGCACCGAGCGAGCGCAGCAGGCGGCGCCAGGCCGGGTTGCTCTGCAGGTGCAGGTGATCGAGCGAGGCATGCAGATCTTCCAGGGCCTGGCTGCATAGTTCGCGGTATTCGAAGGGCTGGCGCAACTCGATGGCGCTGCCCAGGCGCTGGCAGGCCTCGCCGTGCAGGCGCAGCAGGCGCTGGCAGCGAAACAGCACATCGCTGTGGAAAAAGGCTTCGGCCAGTTCGTTGTAGGGATAGTGCGACGAACTGGCGCGCTCGTGAATGTCCTGGGCGAGGAAGTACAGCTTCAGGTAGCGATTGACCTTAGGGGCCGGCCGACCGCCACCGACCCGATGCAGAATGATCTCCTTGGCTGCGTTGAGTGCTGAGACCACGCGGCCATTCTGCTGAGCCAGCTCCAGGCGGCGTTGCTCCACATCCAGCTGGCGCACCGGCTCGAACAGTGCCGCTTTGAGCTTGAGGTACTTACCCAGTTCGCGAAACAGTCGGGCCAGGGCGAGCTGCACCGGCTGATGAGCGAACAGCGCGTGCCAGATCACCGAAAGCAGGCCGTACCAGGCGGCGCCGGCCACCAGCAGCAGCGGCTCCAGCCACAGGCCGGCGACGCCGCCGCGCTGCTCGACGCCGATCATGCTGTACACGGCGAGGATCAACGTGCCCGAACCCAGTGTGGCGAAACGCTCGCCGAGCGCGCCGAGCATGGTCAGGCAGAAGGCGGAAAAGGCCAGGGCGATAACGAACAGCCAGGGATAGGGAAAGAGGAACTCCACCGCATAGGCTGCTGCGCTGAAGCAGGCCAGGGTAGCCAGCACCGCGCCGAGGCGGCCTTGCCAACTGTCGTCGGTCTCGGTCAGGGCGCTGGCGATAATGCCGAGAAACAGCGGGATCAACCCATGCATCCAGCCCTGCCACCAGCACAGCGAAAGGGCTCCGGCCAGGGCGATGAACACCCGCAGACTGGCGCTGAACTTGTCCAGTGCCCAGAGGCGGCGCAGTGATTGACGGAGGCGAGGGCGGGGCATACGAAGCCTGATCTGAAGCGATGCATGAAGCCTACCGGAACTCATCGGTCACTGGGTATCGGTAGCGATACGCAGATCGTGTTGATTATTTGGACCGATTGGTTCTAAATTCGGCGTATGACGACACGTGGACGCCCCAAAAGCTTCTGCCCGGACCGGGCCCTGGAAAATGCCATGCAGCTGTTCTGGCAGCGCGGTTATGAGGCCGCGTCGCTGCAGGACCTGCAGGCGGCCACCGGGCTGTCCAAGAGCAGCCTCTACCAGACCTATCCGAGCAAGCAGGCTTGGTTCGTCGCGGCCTTCAGCCTGTATGTAGCGCAGCGCCGCGCCCTGCTGCTGGAGCAGTTGCAGGCCAGCGCCTCGCCGCTCGCCTTCATCCGCGAGCGTCTGCTCAGCGTGCTGGAGGACGACGGCCCCGATGGCGTGCCGCGTGGCTGCATGCTGGTCAACGTCGCCAATGAATTCTCCTTGTCGGAGCCAGCGCTGGTGCCGGTGCTGCAACAGGCCACGGCGGGCATCTGCCAGATTTTCCAGCAGGCGCTCGAGCGCGCCGTGGCCTGCGGGGAGCTGAGCAATGCCCAGGACCTTGCGGCCCGTGCCGGCTACCTGCAGTGCGTGATGAGCGGGCTGCGCACCCAGGTGAAATCCGCAGTGCCGGCGGACTCGATTCGCGCCACCGTGGCGGTGGTGATGGCCAGCCTGGATTGCGCATGAGCGGTGTTGCGCAGGTTTTTATTCGTCCAACTCTGGACTGACTGGTTTTTAAAGGAGCTGATATGCGGGAATTGTTCGAGCTGTGCGGCGCCGATCCTGAGCTGGTGTTCTCGCCCTACTGCTGGCGCGTACGTCTGGCGCTGGCGCACAAGGGCCTGGATTGGCGGAGCCGGCCGACACGTTTCACCGACAAGGAGCTGATCGCCTTTTCCGGACAGAAGCTGGTGCCGGTGCTGATCGATGACGGTGAAACCGTGCATGACAGCCTGGCCATCTTCGCTTACCTCGACCAGCAATATCCGCAACAGCCTCTGCTCGGTGATGCCTTGGCTGCCGAGCGCGCGCGGCTGGTCGAGCGCCTGACTTTCAACATGGTGCGTGCGCCGCTGTTGAAGATGCTGATCCCGCGGGTCTGGCAGGTGATCGACCCCGCTGATCGCGATTACTTCCGCAGCAGCCGGGAGAAGGCGCTGGGCATGAGCCTGGAGGCGTTCGCCGATCCGCAGGGTGGTGAGCGGCTGTTCCGTGAGGGCGTGGCGCCGCTGGAAATGTGGCTACGTGATCAGCCCTTCCTCGAAGGCCAGGCGCCCGGTGGCTGCGACTACCTGCTGGCCGGCATGTTGTTCTGGGCATGGTGCCTGGGCGCACAACCCTGGGCCGACGATTCGGCGCTGGGCGCCTGGTTCGCGCGCATCCTGCAGGCGTATGAGGCGACTCACGGCCCGGTCAAGCGGGCCGCGATCCACGTGGAGGAAAAGCAATGATCGACCTGTACTACTGGACCACACCCAACGGCCACAAGGTCAGCATCTTTCTCGAGGAGGCCGGGCTCGACTACCGCATCGTCCCCGTGCACATCGGCAAGGGCGAGCAGTTCGCGCCGGAGTTTCTCAAGATCGCGCCGAACAATCGCATTCCCGCCATCGTCGATAACGCGCCGGCAGATAGCGGCGAGCCCATCGCCCTGTTCGAGTCCGGGGCAATTCTCGAATACCTGGCGGACAAGAGTGGGCAGTTCCTGCCGCGCGAGACGCGGGCACGCTTCGACGTGCTGCAGTGGCTGTACTGGCAGATGGGCGGCCTCGGGCCGATGGCGGGGCAGAATCATCACTTCGTGCGCTACGCACCGGAGCCGATCCCCTATGCCATCGACCGCTACGTGAAGGAAACCGCGCGCCTCTACGGTGTGCTCGACCGCCAGCTGGCCGGGCGCGAGTATGTGGCGGGCGAGTATTCCATTGCCGACATGGCCATCTACCCCTGGGCCAAACTGTGGAAGATGCAGCAGCAGAAGCTGGAGGACTTCCCCAACATGGCCGCCTGGCTAGAACGCATCGATGCACGCCCTGCGGTGCAGCGTGCCTACGCGCTGGTAGAGCAGGTGAATGCCGATCCGCAGGCATTGCTCACGGCCGAGGCGCGGCGCCTGCTGTTCGGGCAGTGACGGACGGGCGAACTTTCTCGCGGATTTTCCTGTGATACGGCTCACGCTTTCCTAGACTTCAGACTGTTGGCCCGCAATGGTTGGAGATGGTGATGCGAATCGGCGTACCCAAGGAAATCAAGAACCACGAATACCGCGTCGGTCTCACGCCGCAGTCGGTGGCCGAGCTGAGCGCGCTCGGTCATGAGGTGTGGGTCGAAACCCATGCCGGAGCCGCCATCGGTTTTGCCGACGAGGATTACCTCGAGGCCGGCGCGCAGATCGCCAGGAACTCGGCCGAGGTGTTCCAGCAGGGGCAGTTGATCGTCAAGGTCAAGGAGCCGCTGGCAGTGGAGCGCGCCAGGTTGCGCGCCCATCACACGCTGTTCACCTACCTGCACCTGGCGCCGGACCGGGCGCAGACCGAAGAGCTGATGGCCGGCGGCGCCACCTGTATTGCCTATGAGACGGTGACCGATGCACAGGGGCGACTGCCGTTGCTGGCACCGATGTCGGAAGTGGCCGGACGCATGTCCATTCAGGCCGGGGCCGGCTGTCTGGAAAAGGCCCGCGGCGGGCGTGGCGTCCTGCTCGGCGGTGTGCCAGGCGTGGCGCCGGGCAAGGTGGTGATTCTCGGCGCTGGCGTGGTCGGCAGCCATGCCCTGGCCATGGCGGTTGGCCTTGGCGCCGATGTCACGGTGCTGGACAAGAGCGTCGATGCACTGCGCCGGCTCGATGCCCAGTATGGCAATCGCATCACCACGCTCTATTCCACCCGCGCGGCGGTGCGCGAGCAGGTCTTGGCT
Source organism: Pseudomonas sp. NY15364 (assembly GCF_048068235.1). NCBI lineage: Bacteria > Pseudomonadati > Pseudomonadota > Gammaproteobacteria > Pseudomonadales > Pseudomonadaceae > Pseudomonas > Pseudomonas sp. NY15364. Next base: position 437,239 of record NZ_JBLUPX010000001.1, read on the forward strand.
GCTGATCTGGTGATCGGCGGGGTACTGATTCCCGGCGCCGCCGCGCCGAAGCTGATCACTGCGGAGATGGTCCGGCAGATGAAGGTGGGCGCAGTGCTGGTGGATGTCGCCATCGACCAGGGCGGCTGCGCCGAGACGTCGCGCGCCACCACCCATGCCGAGCCCACCTATGTGGTGGATGATGTGGTGCATTACTGCGTGGCCAACATGCCTGGCGCGGTGGCGCGCACCTCGACCCTGGCGCTCAACAACGCCACGCTGCCGTTCGTCGTGGCGCTGGCGCAAAAGGGCACACGACGCGCCTTGCAGGAGGACCCACACCTGCTCGCTGGCCTCAACGTCGCGCGCGGCATCATCACCTGCGCCAGTGTCGCCGAGGCACATGACCTGCGCTTCCAGTCGCCGGCCAGCGTGATCGAGCAGCTCTGAGGCAGGATGGCCCCGGTGCAACGGTTAGCCTGGCGGCGAGTTACAGCGGCCAGACCCAGAGCAGCAACGGGATGCTGACCAGCACTACCAGGATCTCCAGTGGCAACCCCAGGCGCCAATAGTCGCCGAAGCGAAAACCGCCAGGGCTGAGAATCAGGGTGTTGTTCTGATGGCCGATGGGCGTGAGGAACGAACACGAGGCGCCGATGGCCACCGCCATCAACAGTGCGTCCGGGCTGACGCCAAGTTGGCTCGCGGCGCTCAGTGCAATCGGGCACATCACCGCAGCGGTTGCCGCGTTGTTCATGAAGTCCGACAGGGTCATGGTCACCACCAGCAACAGGGTCAGGGTGATGATGGCGTTGCCCTGCGCCAGATTTTCCATCAGCACCCGTGCCAGCAGATCGGCCGCGCCTGTGCTGGACATCGCCCCAGCCACCGGGATCAACGCGCCGAGCAGCACGATCACCGGCCAGTCGATGGACTCGTAGACGGCCCGCAGCGGCACCAGGCGCAGCAGCATGTAGGCCAGCACCCCGCAGGCGAAGGCGATTGCCGTGGGCAGCAGACCAAAGGCCGCCGCGACGATGGCCAGGATCATGATGCCAAGGGCCAGGTTGGCCTGACGTGGATCGGGAATGTTGATGGCGCGTGCCGCCAGCGGCACGCAGTCATAGTCGCTGGCGAACTCACCGATATCCTCGGCGCTGCCCTGCATCAGCAGCACGTCACCACCCAGGATCAGGGTCGAGCGCAGGCGCTTGATCGAGCGATGGCTCTGCCGTGAGATGGCCAGCAGGTTGATGGAGTAGCGGCTGCGCAAGCGCGTGCTGCTGGCGGAGCGCCCGATCAGCGAGGAGTCAGGTTTGACCAGCAGTTCCTGCATTGCACGGTCTTCGTCGTTGCTGACTTTCTTCTCGGTATCACTGTTCTTGTCGTTCTGTTGCTCGGCCTCCCTGGCTTCGCGCTCGGCTTCCAGCAGCAGGTCCAGCTTGCCGAGCACTTCGCCCAGCTCTGCCGGGTCGGCCTCGATCACCAGCACGTCGTCGGCCTGCAGCATACGCCGCGGGTTGGGGGCAGTCAGGCGCAGCTTGTTGCGCACCATGGCCACCACCTGGGCGTCGGCTTCATCAAGCAACTGTTCGATCTCGCGCAGGGTCTTGCCCTCGGCGCTGCCGCCTGCCTTGACCCGCGCCTCGGTCAGGTAATGGCCAGTGTCGAAGCTGGCGGCGTTGCCCACTTCGCGCTTGGGTACCAGGCGCCAACCGAGCAGACTGATGAACAGTACGCCGGACAGCGCCACGGCCACGCCGACCGGGCTGAAGTCGAACATTTCGAAGGGGCCACCGCCATGCTGGGCGCGGAAGCTGGAGACGATCAGGTTTGGCGGTGTGCCGATCAGTGTGGTCATGCCGCCGAGTATGGTGCCGAAGGCCAGCGGCATCAGTACGCGTCCTGGCGGCAACTCCAGGCGTGCGGAAATCTGCAGGGCGATGGGCATCAGCAGGGCGAGGGCGCCGACGTTGTTCATGAATGCCGAGAGCAGCGCCCCCAGGCTGGTCAACGCGGCGATGGACACTAGAGCGCCCGCGCCGCTGGGCAGCAGGCGTTGCGCCAGGCGGTTGACCGCGCCAGTGCGCTGCAGGCCATGGCTGAGCACCAGCACGCAGGCAACGGTGATCACCGCCGGGTGACCGAAGCCAGCGAAGGCGTCGCGGTCTGGCACGATGCCGACGATCACGCAGGCCAGCAGTGCCCCCAGTGCGACCACATCGTGGCGCCAGCGACCCCAGATGAACAAGCCCATGCTGGCGATTAGAATAGCGAAGATCAGGCCTTGTTCGAACGTCATGATGCGGCGTCATCCCTGTGATTGCAGCGTTGCATAAGCTGTTCACAGCAGAGTCTGCGCCGCGCCGGCAGTTCCCGGCGCGCCTTCAAATGGGGCGCAAAATTTTGTCTCAGACGTATTGCGCGGCGGCGTAGCCCGAAGCCCAGGCCCATTGGAAGTTGAAGCCGCCGAGGTGGCCGGTGACATCCAGTACTTCACCAATGAAGTACAGACCCGGCATCTTCAGCGATTCCAGGGTTTTCGACGACACCTCGTCGGTGTTCACTCCACCCAGGGTTACCTCCGCGGTGCGGTAGCCTTCGGTGCCGGCTGGTACCAGTTGCCAGTCGGACAGGCGCTCGGCAATCGCCTTCAGCTCGCCAGCGGTGTACTGCTTCATCGGTTTGTTGGTGAACCAGCTGTCGACCAGCAGGGTCGCCATCTTCTTGGTGAACAACTCGGCCAGCAGGGTTTTCAGCTCGCTGTTGCCGCGTTCGCGCTGCTGCGTGGCCAGCCACTCGGGCAGGTCGATATGCGGCAGCAAGTCGATGTGCAGGGTGTCACCTGGCTGCCAGTAGGATGAAATCTGCAGAATCGCCGGACCGGACAGGCCACGATGGGTGAACAGGATGTTCTCGACGAAGCTCTGGCCGTTGCAGCTCACCCGGCAGTCTTCCACCGAGGTGCCGGAAAGCTCCGTGCACAACGCCTTGAGCTGCGGTTCGGTGATGGTGAAGGGCACCAGCCCGGCGCGAGTCGGCAGCAGTTGGTGGCCGAACTGCCTGGCCACCTGATAGCCGAAGCCGGTGGCGCCGAGGGTTGGAATCGACAACCCGCCGGTGGCGATCACCAGGGATTGGCAAGCCACCTCGCCAAGATCGCTGTGCAGCAGGAAGCCTCCTTCGCGTTTCTCGATGCGCTGCACCGCCGTGTTCAGACGAATCTCCGCACCCGACTCGGCGCACTCGGCCAGTAGCAACTCGAGGATGTCGCTGGACTTGTTGTCGCAGAACAGCTGGCCGAGTTTCTTCTCGTGGTAGGGCACGCCGTGCTTGGCCACCAGGCCGATGAAGTCCCATTGAGTGAAGCGCGCCAGGGCAGACTTGCAGAAGTGCGGGTTACCGGAGAGGAAATTACCCGGCTCGCAATACATGTTAGTGAAGTTGCAGCGCCCGCCGCCGGACATGAGGATCTTCTTGCCAGCCTTGTTGGCGTGGTCGAGCACCAGCACGCGGCGACCACGGGCAGCTGCACTGGCTGCGCACATCAGGCCGGCGGCGCCTGCGCCGATGATCAGTACGTCGGTTTGCAACACGGGATGTCCTCAGGTGAATCTGCTGACGCAGCCAGCGCCGCGCGAAAATCGCTGAAGTTTACCCGAACCGTTCTGTGCCGACGCTTCTGTCAGCGCGCTACTGGCTAGAAAGGCACACTGCGAATGACTGTCTCAGATATGAGGTAGTGACGAGTGGCATTGTGCCTGCTATGACTAAAACTGATCATTTCGGATAGATCTCCACTCATGACCGTCGTGCGTGCCTGGCTATTGCTCTTGCTGCTGTCGCCGGCATCGGCCTCGGCTGAGCTTTTGCGTCTGGTGGCCGACCCCTGGCCGCCGTTCAATGATCAACGCTTGCCCGGCAAGGGGCTGGCCAGTGATCTGGTGGAGCAGGCGCTGGCCCGCGCTGGCTTCACTACCAGTTATGTGGAAGTGCCCTGGGAGCGTGCTGTGTCAGGGCTCAAGCGCGGGGATTACGACGTGCTGATCAACGCCTGGTATAGCGCCGATCGCACCGAGTACGGTTATTTCTCCCAGCCCTATCTGGTCAATCGCATTCGCTTCATGCGGCGCAAGGGCAGCGACATCCGCTTCGAGACCCTGGCCGTTCTCTATTCGCATAGCATCGCGGTGGTCAGGGGCTATGCCTACTCCAAAGAGTTCGACAGCGACCCGCAGTTGCTCAAGGTCGGTGTCGGCAGTTTCGAGATCGCCGCGCGCATGCTGCATGCCGGGCGCGTGCAGCTGGCGCTGGAAGATGAGCTAGCCGCGCGCTACATGCTCGGGCGCACACTGAGCAGCATTCGTGATGAGCTGGAGTTTCTGCCACTGCCGTTGAGCGAGAACGGCCTGCATATCTTGGTGCGGCGCAGCCATGCACAGCATCGCGAGATCGCCCGGCGTTTCGATGCGGCGATCCAGGCCATGAGCGAAGACGGCAGCTATGCCGCCACGCTGAGGCGCCACGGTCCCTGATCAGGCCAGTACGGTGCGGGCACGGCCCTGCTGCTTGGCGCGATACAGGCGAATGTCGGCCTCGTGCAGCAGGCTTTCCAGGTCTTCGGGTTCACCCTGGTAAAGGCCGGCGCTGAACGACAGCGCAGGCGCACCAGCGGCGTAGTGCAGGCCGGCGCACTGTCGGCGCAGTTTATCCAGTGCCTGCACCACATGCTCCGCGCCGTGCAGGGTGAGCAGGGCAAATTCCTCGCCGCCCAGGCGGCCCAGCAGCATGTCGGGGAAGGCAGTGCTCATCGCCCGGGCGAACACCACCAGGGCGCTGTCGCCGCTGGCATGACCGAAGCTATCGTTGATCTGCTTGAAATGATCGAGATCGAGCATCGCCACGCTGACTTCGCGACTTTCCCGTTGCGCCTTCTGCAGTATCTGCATGCCTTGCTCGTAGAAGGCGCGGCGGTTGTTCAGGCCGGTCAGGGCATCGAACTGCGCGGCCTTCTTCAATGCGCGCAGCAGGTCGCGTCGCTCCAGGGTGGACATCACCCGGCAGTTCAGCTCTTCCGGGCAGAAGGGTTTGCGCAGGAAGTCGTCGGCGCCGTGCTTGATGAATTGCGCACTGAGCGAACCCTTGGGGTCGGCGGACACGCCGATGATGATCAGGTCATTGAGGCGCAGCTTCTGCCGCAGCAGTTTGACCAGCTCGAAACCGCTGACGCCTGGCATGGCGTGATCGAGTACCAGCAGGTCGAGGTCCGGGTGCTCGTTTAGCTGGCGCAGCGTCTCCTTGCCGTCACAGGCCTCGATGATCTGGTAGTGGTGCGGCTCGAGGATATGACGGATGTAGTGGCGCTGCGCCGTGGAGTCGTCAGCGACGAGAATCTTGATATGGCTGTTGTGATCCAGCCTGTGCAGCAGGCGGAAGGCGTACTCGTAGGAATGCTGGCTTTCCTTGAGCACGTAATCGACCACGCCCTTCATCAGCAGCTCGTCGCGGCGCTGCTCGTTGTAGCTGCCGCTGAGCACGATGCACGGCAGGTGATAGCGCATCACCAGATCGACGCTTTCGCCATTGGGCGCATCCGGCAGGTGCAGGTCGACGATGGCGGCGAAGAACAGCGAAGCGGAGGTTTCCAGCATCACCTCGGCCTCGGCCAGCGAAGCGCAGAAGATCGGCTCCAGATCGGTTTCCTGGCGGAACAGATGCTCGAGGATCTTCAGTACCAGTGGACTGTCTTCAATGACCAGAATATTGCGCATGGGTAACTCCGGCCCAGGCCGTTTGATCCTTTATATCAGCCCGGGAGGCCGTTCGCGATCCTGCGACCTAGAGCGAGCACGGTCGATCTGAGTCGGCTCTCACAATAACCGCACACGCAGCGTTCTGCCCTTGATTTTGCCTTCGCTCAGGCGTTTCAGGGCCTGGCGCGCCACATCGCGTTGCACTGCAACCAGGGCCTGGTAATCGAACAGGGCGATCTTGCCGACCTGATCGCCCGGGATGCCGGCATCGCCGGTCAGGGCGCCGAGGATGTCGCCGGGGCGCAGTTTTTCCTTGCGCCCGGCACCGATGCACAGGGTATGCATCGGCGGCAGCAACGGCTCACCCGTTGCCTTGACCGCGGGTAATGGGTACCAGGCGAGTTCCTTGCCTTGCAGGGTTTCGATGGCCTGGGCGCGACCGGCTTCAGCGGGCGCCACCAGGCTCAGTGCCAGGCCTTTCTCGCCAGCGCGACCACTACGGCCGATACGGTGGATATGCACCTCGGCATCACGCGACAGCTCGACGTTGATCACCATTTCCAGCCCGGCGATATCCAGGCCGCGCGCGGCCACGTCGGTGGCTACCAGTACACTGAGGCTGCGATTGGCGAACAGGGCGAGGATCTGATCGCGATCGCGCTGTTCCAGATCGCCATGCAGGGCCGCGGCGGAAATCTTCTCGGCTTCCAGTTGCGCGGCCAGTTCGTCGCACTGCTGGCGCGTGGCGCAGAAGGCCACGGTTGGTTGCTTGCGGAAATGCCGCAGCAGGATGCTGACCGCTTCCATGCGCTGGCTCGGCGCTATTTCGTAGAAGCGCTGCTCGATCTGTCCGTCATCATGCTGAGCCTCCACTTCGACCCGCTCCGGGCTACGCAAGAAACGTGCGGCAAGCTGCTCGATGGCGGGTGGATAGGTGGCGGAGAACAGCAGAGTCTGACGGCGTGCCGGGGTCTGCTCGATGATTTCACTGATGCTGTCGATGAAGCCCATGTCGAGCATGCGGTCAGCTTCATCGAGCACCAGAGTATTGAGTCCATCGACTTTCAGCGTGCCCTTGCGCAGGTGCTCCTGTACCCGCCCCGGGGTGCCGACTATCACGTGCGCACCATGCTCCAGCGAGCCGATCTGCGGTCCGAAGGGTACGCCGCCGCAGAGGGTGAGCACCTTGATGTTGTCGGCGGCGCGGGCCAGGCGGCGGAGTTCCTTTGCCACCTGATCGGCCAGCTCGCGCGTCGGGCACAGCACCATGGCCTGGCAGCCGAAGTAGCGCGGGTTGAGCGGGTGCAGCAGGCCGATGCCGAAGGCTGCGGTCTTGCCGCTGCCGGTCTTGGCCTGGGCGATGAGATCGCGGCCCTTGAGAATCAGCGGCAGGCTGGCGGCTTGGATCGGCGTCATCTCGGCATAGCCGATGGCGGCGAGGTTGGCCTGCATGGCGGCAGAAATGGGCAGGCTGGCGAAGGCGGTAGCGGTCACGGCAAGTGCTCGGGGATGGTGAAACAGGGCGGCAGTGTAGCAGGCCCGATCATTCGTCCGCTGAAACCTCGATATTGCGGCCGCTGCGGCCATCTTTCGCATCCAGTTGCAGGAAGATCGCCGCCGCCAGCATCGACAGCAGGCCGACGCACAGGTAGGTGGCCTGGAACGCCTGCAACACATGCCCAGTGTCGCCCAGTTCACGGCTGAAACCACTGAGCAGCGCTGCCGCCGACGCAACGCCGAGGCCCATCGCCAGTTGCACCACCACCGACAGCAGGCTGTTGCCGCTGCTGGCGTCGCGGTTGTCCAGGTCGATCAGGGTCACTGTATTCATTGCGGTGAACTGCAGTGAGTTGCAGGCGCCGATCAGGCCTAGCTGGATGATCAACTGCAGCGTCGAGGTCTCGGCATCGACCAGCGCCAGGCTGGCGATCAGGGCGCCGAGCAGCAAGGTGTTGCTGGTGAGGATGGTGCGGTAGCCGAGGCGTTCTATCAGCGGTTTGGCCAGGGGCTTGGCCGCCATCGCCGCCAGTGCCAGCGGGATCAGGCTCATCCCGGCCTGGGCCGGCGAATAGCCCATCGCCAATTGCAGCAACAGCGGCGTGAGGAAGGGCAGCGCGCCGCTGCCGAGGCGCGCGAACAGGTTGCCGATGATGCCCACGGCGAAGCTGCGGGTGTGAAACAGCGCGGGTGAGAACAAGGGGTGCTCGATGCGCCCGGCGCGCAGCCAATAGGCGGCCAGGCAGGCCATGCCGCCGAGCAACAGCAGCACCACGCGCATGGTTGGCAGGTGCAGCTCGCCGAGCCCTTCCAGCGCTACGGTGATCAGCAGCATGGCGGCGCCGAACAGCAGAAAGCCGGCGGTATCGAAGCGGCTGCGCTCAGGGCCGCGCAGATCCGGCATGTGCCGCCATACCGCCCAACATCCGAGCAGTCCCACCGGCAGGTTGATCAGGAAGATCCAGTGCCAGCTGGCCACCTCCACCAGCCAGCCGCCCAGGCTTGGGCCGATCAGCGGGCCGAGCAGGCCGGGCAGGGTGATGAAGCTCATGATCCGCACCAGCTCCGAGCGCGGATAAGCGCGTAACACCACCAGGCGCCCGACCGGCATCATGAGCGCGCCGCCCAGGCCCTGGATGACCCGTGCGCCGATCAGCATGCTGAGCGACTCCGACAGTGCGCAGAGCAGTGAACCGAGGCTGAATAGGGCGATGGCGCCGAAGAAGATACGCCGCGTACCGAAACGGTCGGCGACCCAGCCAGAGGCCGGGATCAGCAGGGCCACGGTGAGCATGTAGGCGATCACCACCGACTGCATGCGCAGTGGGTCTTCGTTGAGGTCGCCGGCCATCGCCGGTAACGCAGTATTGAGGATGGTGCCGTCCAGCGTCTGCATGAAGAAGGCGATGGCCACTATCCATGGCAGCAGGCGGGCGGTGCGTGGGTCGAGTTGGTTGAGCGTGGGTTGCATGAGGCGTCCGGCAGTCAGTGGCGGCTGTCACCGCTCCGCCATTATTGCGCAAGTGCTCCCGTTCGACGGCACTGGCGCGAATAAATTCGCTCCGGCCTGCAAGCGGTATTCAGCCGGCTCGGTATGGCTCGGGGCTCCGACGATAGGCGCGGATTGATCCGCGACGGGGCGCGCGAGCCCTTCGAACTCAGGCTACCGAGACTTCTCGCTGCGGTTGCCCGCGTACCGGGCGCTCGCCGGCGACGAAGTAGGGCGCGGTGCTGCGCGGCAAGGGCTGGCGACCACGAATCCGGTCCGCGATCTTCTCCGCCATCATGATGGTGGTGGCGTTGAGGTTGCCGGTGATGATCTCCGGCATGATCGACGCATCCACCACGCGCAAACCCTGCATGCCGTGCACGCGGCCCTGGCTATCCACGACTGCCATGTCGTCCTCACCCATCTTGCACGAGCAGGACGGGTGGAAGGCGGTTTCCGCGTGCTCACGAATGAAGGCATCGAGCTCGGCGTCGCTCTGCACATGCGCGCCAGGGCTGATTTCACGGCCACGGTAAGGGTCCAGTGCCGGCTGCGCCATGATCTCGCGGGTCAGGCGAATGCCGTCGCGGAACTCCTGCCAGTCCTGCTCATGACTCATGTAGTTGAAGAGGATGCTCGGGTGCTGGCGCGGGTCCTTCGACTTGAGCTGGATGCGTCCGCGGCTGGGCGAGCGCATCGAGCCGACATGAGCCTGGAAACCGTGCTCGTTCACTGCGTTGCTGCCGTTGTAGTTGATCGCCACCGGCAGGAAGTGGAACTGGATGTTGGGCCAGGCGAATTCCGGGCGGGTGCGGATGAAACCACCGGCCTCGAACTGGTTGCTGGCGCCGATGCCGTTGCCGGCGAACAGCCATTGCGCGCCGATGCCCGGTTGGTTGAGCAGCTTGAGCGCCGGATACTGTGACACCGGCTGGGTGCAGGCGTACTGCAGGTACATCTCCAGGTGATCCTGCAGGTTCTGGCCGACGCCAGGCAGTTCGTGCACCAGCGAGATGTCCAGCTCGCGCAGCAGCGCGGCGGGGCCAACGCCGGAGCGCTGGAGTATCTGCGGCGAGGCGATGGCACCGGCGCACAGCAGTACCTCGCGACGGGCGCGGGCTTCAGTGGCGTTGTTAGAGTTGCCGATCAGGTAGCTCACGCCGCTGGCGCGCTTGCCGTCGAACAGGATGCGGTCGGTGGTGGCGTGGGTGACGATGGTCAGGTTCGGCCGCTCGCGGGCTTGGTCCAGATAACCGCGCGCTGTGCTGGCGCGACGGCCTTCCGGGGTCACGGTGCGGTCCATCGGGCCGAAGCCTTCCTGCTGATAGCCGTTGAGGTCATCGGTGCGCGGGTAACCAGCCTGCACGCCGGCCTCGACCATGGCGTGGAACAGCGGGTTGTTGCCGGCCTTTGGCGTGGTCACACTAACCGGGCCATCGCCGCCGTGGTAGTCGTTGGGGCCTATGTCGCGGGTTTCCGCCTTGCGGAAATACGGCAGGCAGTCCAGATAGGTCCAGTCTTCCAGGCCTTTGGCTGTGGCCCAGTTGTCGAAATCCAGCGCGTTGCCGCGGATGTAGCACATGCCGTTGATCAAGGATGAGCCGCCCAGGCCCTTGCCGCGTCCGCACTCCATGCGGCGGTTGTTCATGTACGGCTCGGGGTCGGTCTCGTAGGCCCAGTTGTAGCGCCGCCCCTGCAGCGGGAAGGCCAGGGCGGCCGGCATCTGGGTGCGAAAGTCGAGACGGTAATCGGGGCCGCCAGCTTCCAGCAGTAGTACGCTGACGTCTGCGTCTTCGGTCAGCCGGGTGGCCAGGACGTTACCGGCCGAACCGGCGCCGATGATGATGTAGTCGAATTCCTGGGTCATGGCTCCTCCTGTTGCCCGGCTGCGAACCGGGAAAACCTGGATGAATGTCCCCGGATGGCATCCGGGCTACGGGGGCGACGATTCTTTGTAGGAGAGGCCGCGATGCTTTTCGCGGCCGCTCCCACAAGGTTTTTGCTGCGATCAGAACACCGAGGCGTAATCGCCCATTTCTAGCTGTACCGACTTGATGCGGGTGTAGTGGCCGAGGGTGACCAGGCCGTTCTCGCGGCCGACGCCGGACTGCTTGTAGCCGCCCACCGGCATCTCGGCCGGCGACTCACCCCAGGTGTTGATCCAGCAGATGCCGGCTTCCAGCTTGTGGATCACCCGGTGCGCGCGGTTCAGATCGCGAGTCACCACACCGGCAGCCAGGCCGTAGTCGGTATCGTTGGCGCGGCGGATCACTTCCTCTTCACTGTCGTAAATGAGGATGCTCATCACCGGGCCGAAGATTTCCTCGCGCACGATGGTCATGTCGTCGCGGCAGTCGGTGAACACGGTCGGCGCGACATAGGCGCCCTTGGCGTAGTCGCCGTCGGTGACACGTGCGCCGCCGATCAGCAAACGCGCGCCTTCGCTGCGGCCCTTGTCGATGTAGCCGAGCACGCGCTCCATATGCGCGTAGCTGACCAGCGGGCCGAAGTTAGTGGCGTCGTTCAGCGGGTCGCCAAGGCGGATGCGCTTGACCCGCTCCAGCACCTTGGCCTCGAAACGCGCCTGCAGCATGCGCGGCACGAACACGCGGGTGCCGTTGGTGCAGACCTGGCCGGAGCTGTAGAAGTTGGCCATCACCGCGATGTCGGCGGCGCGGTCGAGGTCGGCGTCTTCGAATACGATCAGCGGCGACTTGCCGCCCAGCTCCATGGTCACTTCCTTGAGGCTGGAACTGGAGGCGCTGGCCATCACTTTCTTGCCGGTGACGGTGCCGCCGGTGAAGGACACCTTCTCGATGCCTGGATGCTCGGTGAGCCATTGGCCCACAGCGCTGCCCAGCCCGGTCACCACGTTGAACACGCCCGCGGGCAGGCCGGCCTCGGTATAGATCTCGGCCAGTTTCAGCGCAGTCAGCGAGGTGACTTCGCTGGGCTTGAATATCATCGCGTTACCGGCGGCCAGGGCCGGAGCGGACTTCCACAGGGCGATCTGGATCGGGTAGTTCCAGGCACCGATGCCGGCGACCACGCCCAGCGGTTCGCGACGGGTGTAGACGAAAGAGGTCTCGCGCAGCGGGATCTGCTCGCCTTCGATGGCCGGGATCAGGCCAGCGTAGTACTCCAGCACGTCGGCGCCGGTAACGATATCGACGTAGCGGGTTTCCGACAGTGGCTTGCCGGTGTCGAGGGTTTCCAGTTCGGCCAGCTCGTCGTTGCGCTCACGCAGGACGTCCACGGCTTTACGCAGGATGCGCGAGCGCTGCATGGCGGTCATCGCTGCCCACACCTTCTGCCCTTCGGTGGCACTGGCCACGGCACGGTCGACGTCGGCCTGGCTGGCGCGCTGCACCTTGGCCAGCACCTCACCGGTGGCCGGGTTGATGCTGTCGAAGGTTTCTCCACTGCTGGCGGCGACGTACTGGCCACCGATGTAGAGCTGCTGTTCGGCGAAACGGGGCATGGGCTGTCCTCTGCACTTGGCAATCTGCTAAGAGAACAGCCTATTTTATTTAAATTGAACGATCAATCAACAAAAACGACAGCGCGCAGCCAAACGCGACATGCACGCAGGCGAACGGTCGTCCGGTGGGCTTTAGCCCACCAGGGTTGAAGGATCGAGCTCCTGAGGCCTAGCCGCCGACAACCCTAACGGGCCTTGGCCAATTGCAGGTCGAGGTAGTCGTAGGCGATGCGGCGCGCCTGTTCGGTGTCGAAGGCCTCGCCGGACAGCGCGCCGCGCAGCCACAGGCCATCGATCAGCGAAGCCAGGCCGCGGGCGGCGAAGCGCGCCTGATCCTGCGGCAGCGCGCGATGGAACTGGCCACACAGGTTGGAGTAGAGGCGGTGATCGTTGACCCGCTGCAGGCGGCGCAGGGCCGGCTGGTGCATGCTGCTGGCCCAGAACGCCAGCCAGGTTTTCATCGCCGGGCCGCTGACCTGACTTTCATCGAAGTTGCCATCGATCATCGCCTTCAGGTGTGCCCGCGGGCTGTCCTCGCGCAAGGTGCGACGGCGTTCCCCCACGGCATTGCTGAGCGCCTGCATCAAATGGCGCATGGTCGCTTCGAGCAGCCCGTTCTTGTCGTTGAAGTAGTGGCTGATGATGCCGTTCGACACCCCCGCCAGACGGGCGATATAGGCGATGCTGGCATCGGCCATGCCGACCTGGTCGACCGCTTCCAGGGTGGCGGCGATCAGTTGCGAACGACGAATGGGCTGCATGCCGACCTTGGGCATGGGGATCTCCAGCGGGTGAAGTTGGGCCGGAGTCTAGGCGGATTTTGATCGTTCGATCAATCAAGCGAGGTGGGGGGCGGGGGCGGGGCGCCGATTCCGCAGGCTGTCACGGGGCCACTTTGGTCGTGCACACCGCCTTATCATCGGTGCCTGCGGTGCGTACGCGACCTGGCGACATCCTACGGAAACGACAAAGCGGGCCGAAGCCCGCTCTGTGATGCGACAGGGTAAGGCTTACTTCAGCCACTCCGCAACGCGGTCCGGGTTCTGGGCGATCCAGTCCTTGGCGGCCTGGTCAGGCTTGGCGCCTTCGCGGATGGCCAGCATGACTGCACCGACTTCTTCGCCGCTCCAGGAAATCTTGCTGAGGAAAGCAGCAGCGTCGGCGGCCTTGCCCTTCAGTTCCGGGTTGGCCACGGTGTCGACACGCTCGTCGTCGCCGAAGACTTTCTTCGGATCTTCAAGGAAGCGCAGTTTCCACTTGGCGAACATCCAGTGCGGAATCCAGCCGGTGACCACGATCGGCTTCTGCGCCTTCTCTGCACGGGTCAGGGCGGTGGCCATGGCCGGGCCCGAGCTCGGCATCAGCTTGATGCTGGCCAGGTTGTACTCCTTGATGGCGTCTTCGGTGCGGCGCATCACGCCGGCACCGGCGTCGATACCGGTGATCTTGCCGTCGAAGTCCTTGGAATATTTTTCCAGGTCTTCGATGGTCTTGGCTTGTACGTAGTCCGGCACGATCAGGCCGATCTTGGCGCCGGAGTAGTTGGTGCCGAGGATTTCCACCTTGTCCTTGAGCTTGTCGTAGTACTCGCCGTGGGTAGCCGGCAGCCAGGCGGAGAGCGTGGCATCGAGGTCGCCACGGGCCACACCCTGCCACATGATGGCGGGTTCGACCGGTTTCAGCTCGACGCTGTAGCCGAGTTTGCTTTGCAGGATTTCACCGGCGACATGGGTGACGGCGACGCTGTCGTCCCAGCCGTTGACGTAGCCGATCTTCAGGGTGGGTTTGTCGGCGGCCAGGGCGCTGCCCATGCCGATGGCCAGGGCGGCAGCGCCGAGGCAGAGGTGCTTAAGTACGCGCATGTTGTTGTGCTCCATCAGTGAGTGGCAGTTGCAAAATCGTTGACTGGCTCGTTCTCATTGCGGGCCTTGCGAATCCGTGTTGCGCAGCAGATAGCGGTTTCGCGGGCAAAATCTCCCCGTCACGGCCGGAAATCAGCCGCTAGTGGTTTACGAGGAGATTTTCGGGCTCGACCCCTGAGGTTCGAGCCCGAATCGGGTCGTGGCTTGTTACAGCCCGACGTGTTTCTTCACGGCGGCAACGCCGTCCTGACCGTCAAAGGTGGTCACGCCGTTCAGCCATTGGTCGAGGATCGCCGGGTTGGCCTTGATCCACTCTTTGGCGACGGTCTGCGGGTTTTCCTTCTCCAGCACCTTTTCCATCAGTTGGCTTTCGATATCGACGGTGAACTGCAGGTTGTTCAGCAGTTTGCCAACGTTCTCGCAGCGCGCTTCGTAATCCGGAGTTACCACGGTGTAGACCTTGGCTGCACCGTAGTCGGGGCCGAACACGTCGTCACCGCCGGACAGGTAGGTGATGTCGTGCTGAGTGTTCATCGGGTGCGGCGCCCAGCCGAGGAAGACCACTGGCTCTTTCTTCTTGATGGCGCGCGATACTTGCACCAGCATCCCGGCTTCGCTGGACTCGACCATGCGGAAGTCGCCGAGGTCGAATTGATTGTTCTTGATCATGCCGTCGATCAGCAGGTTGCCGTCGTTACCCGGCTCGATGCCGTAGATCTTGCCGCCCAGTTGGTCCTTGAACTTGGCGATGTCCTGGAAGCTCTTCAGGCCAGCCTCGGCTGCGTAGGTCGGCACGGCGAGGGTGTACTTGGCGCCTTCGAGGTTGGCCTTGGGCAGCACCTTGACGCCGTCATCCTTTAGGAAGGGCTCGATCACCGAGTCCATTGACGGCGCCCAGTAGCCGAGGAAGACATCGACCTGGCCGCTCTTCACGCCAGTGAAGGCGATAGGCACCGAGGCCATGATCTTGCGTGGCTGATAGCCCAGACCTTCGGCCAGGGTCATGGCCACACCGGTGGTGGCGGCGATGTCGGCCCAGCCAATTTCGGCAAAGCGTACCTGCTTGCAGCTGGCCGGTTCAGCGGCCATGGCGCCCTGCATCAGTGCGCAGGACAACAGGCCGATGACGGCGGTGGTCTTGATCGTTTTCATCTGCGGTTCCCTGTGAAGTGAAAAAACGGATTAGCTGGACTGGCGCTGCAGCTTGCCACTGAACCAGGCGAATAGGCCGCGTTTGGCGGTCTGCGGCGTGCCGAAGCTTTCGGTGATGCGGTCGAGGATGATCGCCAGCAGCACCACGGCCATGCCGCTTTCGAAGCCTAGCCCGATGTCCAGGCGCTGGATACTCGCCAGTACATCGTTACCCAGGCCACCGGCGCCGACCATCGAGGCGATGATCACCATCGACAGGGCCATCATGATGGTCTGGTTGACCCCGGCCATGATCGACGGCATGGCATTGGGCAGTTGCACCTTGAACAGCAACTGGCGGCTGGTGCAGCCGAAGGATTGACCGGCCTCGACGATTTCCTTGTTCACCTGGCGGATACCCAGGCTGGTCAGACGCACGGCTGGCGGCATGGCGAAGATCACCGTGGCGATGATGCCTGGCACGCGACCGAGGCCGAAGAGCATGGCAGCCGGGATCAGGTAGACGAACGCCGGCATGGTCTGCATGAAGTCGAGAATTGGCCGGATGATGGTCGCCACGCGCTCGCTCTTGGCAGCCCAGATGCCCAGTGGGATACCCAGCAGCAGGCTAATCAGGGTGGCAGAGAAGGTCAGGCCGAGGGTGACCACGGTCTGATCCCAGAAACCGGTCATGACGATCAGGATGAAGGCCACGGCGGTGAAGATCGCGAAGCGTGCGCCGATGCGCCACAGGCCGAGAGCGACGAAGATGGCGATTAGCAGCCAGGCTGGCGGCAGCATCAGCACCTTCTCGATGGCCTCGGAGAAGCCGGCGACCACGCTGCCAATGCTGTCGAATGCACCGCTGTAGTTGTCCAGCAGGTGCTGGACGACGTCGTTGACCCAGCTACCCAGGTCGAGTTTCTTGTCACTCATTGGATTCCCCCTGCAGTCGGGTCAGCAGACGGCCCTTGCTGATGGCGCCGCAGTAATGGCCGTCGGCGTCCACCACCGGGATCGGACCTTCGTTGTCCACCAGACGGGTGATCACATCTTCCAGCGGCATGTCTTCGGGCACCGGCACGACCTGCTTGAGCGCATCCGCTTCGAGTGGTCGGGGTTCGTCGCCGTCGACCATCAGGGCGATCTTCTCCAGGCTGATGGAACCCTGGAAGTTGTTCTGTTCGTCGACGATGAAGGCGTAGTGCTTGTCCAGCGCCTGCAGCTCCTTGCAGATCTTCGCCGCGTCCGGCGCGCTGCCGTTGTAGACGTAGGTCGGCACGCTGTCGGCCTTGAGCTGGCCGGCGGTGAGGTAACGGCTGGTGTCGACGGTGTCGAAGAAGTTGCGCACGTACTCGTTGGCTGGCTTTTCGATCAGTTCCTGCGGGGTGCCGACCTGGATCAGCTTGCCGCCTTCCATGATGCCGATGCGGGTACCGATGCGCATGGCCTCTTCGATGTCGTGGGAGACGAAGATGATGGTACGGCGATGGGTCTTCTGCAGCTCCAGCAACACGTCCTGCATCTCGCGGCGTTTGAGCGGGTCGAGGGCGGAGAAGGCCTCGTCCATGATGATCATCGATGGGTTGACCGTCAGCGCACGGGCCAGGCCGACGCGTTGCTGCATGCCGCCGGAGAGTTCGTGCGGGTACTTGTGGGCGAAGGTGTCCAGGCCGACCTGCTTGAGCACTTCCATGGCGCGCTTCTCGCGCTCCTTGCGGCCGGTGCCGGCCACTTCCAGGCCGAATGCGGCGTTGTCCAGCACGCTGCGCGAAGGCATCAGGGCGAAGGACTGGAAGACCATGCTCATGTCGCGGCGGCGCAGGTCGATCAGTTGCGACTGCGGCAGCTTGGCCACGTTCTGGCCATCGATGTAGACGTCACCGCCGCTGGGCTCGACCAGGCGGTTGATCAGACGGATCAGGGTGGATTTGCCAGAACCGGACAGGCCCATGAGCACGAAGATTTCGCCCTCTTCGACACTGAACGACACATCGCTGACGCCGATCACGGCGCCTTTCTCGGCCAGAATCCTCTCCTTGCTCCAGCCTTCCTTGAGCAGGTCGATGGCTTCTTGTGGGTTAGGGCCGAAAACCTTGTACAGGTGTTCGACCACGATCTTTCCAGACTGCATGGGACGTTTCCCCTTCAATCGGCATCCAGTTCGCGCTGGCACGGCTGGGTACGCATCGTCGAAGCGTAGAACAGCGGTGTCAGGCTTCTGATGCCTGTTTGGGTGTTTGCTGGGTTTCGGGGCTGGCGAGCGCTTCGCTGCGGGCGTCGGATGTGGCGCTCGGGCACGCTGCAGCGGACGCGGCTGGTGGCAGAAACTGCCCACTGCGTCGTTGCAACCTGTTGATGAGTGACCACTGTCTTGCCGTGCTGCAAACCGCTTTCCAAACCCTCTGGCAGTGTTTCGAAGCCCATTCCTTTGGGGTTTCATGCGTCGTCCTGGCGCATGCGTACATCCGAAATTTCTTGTTGGGCTGGCGCCCTATCGATGGTGGGCCAGCGCTTATCTGTTCTTCGGTCCGGGGCGGTGGGCCCCAGTCTGCCGGTCCCCTCGGGAGGCGGCAGCGACGTCATCGGCTGACTCAACGATATAGTCTTGGGGTCTGCGCAATTATCGGTTTGCGACCCTGACGTGTTGGGCGACGACATGGCCCGTCACACCCCGTATTTTTCCATGTTTTCGCCGTTTTTCGGGCTCCTGAAAGCACTGCGTGATGCCGTTTTGAATAGCGCTCGATGTGAGCATCGAGAAGCGCTTTCGAGAACGTGCTTTAAAAACCTTAACAGACTTTTTCGTCCCTTGGCCAAGGCTGAAAGCCGCACCGGTGCTGGTTTTCAGTCCTTTAAGCGAGGCGCGGGCGGCGTAGCGCGGGGGCTGTGGCGATGTTGAAAAAAACTTACAGCCAGAGGTGGAGGCGTGCCGAAAAGCGCTGAAAAATCCAAAGGTGGCGCAATGTGACCGGTCGGTCATGGCTGGCCAGGCTTGCGAGCCTGGCCGTGATTCTCGACACGACAAGGGAAAACCCTTTCGAGCCATGTGGCGGTCTCTGCTTTCTGCCATTTTTATTGATTTTTCTCGGCTATTTCGTCGAATTTATCAGTCATTTTTGCTAGCGATACGTCGAATACCTTGCTGATGGGACCGCCTTGATAGCGAGTCACACCTTCCAGCCAGGACGCAACCATCTGCGGGTTGTCTTCGATCCACTGCTTGGCCACGCGGCGGCGATTGGTATTGCCTTCCAGCACGGCGCTCATCAAATGGTTTTCTGCGGCGATGGTGAAGGTCATGTTGCGAAACAGCTTGGCCAGATTGGGACACTGCTGGCTGAAGCCGCCGCGTGCCACCGTGTTGACCTGCGCTGCACCGTAATTGGGGCCGAAATAATCATCGCCACCGGCCAGATAGCCCATCTTCAGACGCGCGTTCATCGGGTGCGGTTCCCAGCCCAGAAAAACTGCCCATTTGCCCAGGCGCTGAGCGCGTTCGACGTGGCTGAGCATGCCGCTTTCGCTGGATTCCACCAGGGTGAATCCCTGCAAGCCGAATACGTTGTTGCGGATCATGCCTTTGACCATCTCGTTGCCTTCGTTGCCGGGCTCGATGCCGAAGATCTGCCCGCTGAGCTCGTCCTTGAAACGATGGATGTCGGCGAAGTCCTTGAGCCCCGCGTCATAACCTGGTGCCAGCACTGCCAGGGTGTAGCGCACCGTGGGCAGGTTGGTGTGCAGTTTTTCGATCTTGCCGCTGTCCAGGTGCGGCTGTACCTGCTCGCTCTGTGCCGGCATCCAGTTGCCAAGGAACACGTCCAGCTGGCCTTCGGACAATCCACGATAGGTATCGGGCAGTGACATGCGGCGGATCTGCGAGCGATAGCCGATCTCGCCCAGTATCAGGCGAGCCACGGCGGTGGTCATGGTGATGTCGGTCCAGCCTACATCGCTGAGGCGTACCAGCTCGCAGCGCTCGGATTCTGCGGCGTACAAGGTGGTGGAGGAGGTGAGGGCGATCACGAGCAGCCAGCGAGCAAATCTGTTCATGGGGTGTGCCTCTGTTCGGGCGGCTGAAGCCGCTGGAAGATTCCTGGAGCGGACGATTGGCTATTTCACAGCAAGAGGTGGGCCGCCCTCTGGGCGAGAAGCGACGCTGGCATGCCGAGAAAAGACCTTGATACGGCTGCTCGCTGCGGCGCGATTGAATATGTACGAGTCGGTTGGAAATCTGGACGTGATGGCGAAAGTTGGATCATCGCGAACCTGTTGCGGATTCGTCAGGTCGCTTGTCGATATCAGGTCTGGCGGCTGGCACTTTGGTGAGCGTTGACCTGTGCTGGTGCAGTGATTCCGGCTAGGCCGCCGCTTCGCGAGATTTTGGTGCGACGCGTGCGGGCATCGACTTTATCGGTCGTGACCGAGAGGTCGCTGCTGTTACCGTCCGTCCGTTACTGGTAATCAGGGCAGCCGTAGCAGGCCACTCAATCCGTGCTACCGAAATGCTCAAAGCCTTGCGGCAAGAGGCTTTGAGAGCGTTTCGCAAGCTCTTGGGTTCGCGTCAAGAAGCCCGTCTGGCGCGCCACGCATGGAAGGCTCTGTTTTTATTGAACGCTCGATCAACTTAGGCATGACCTTTGCGTAGAGATGCATAGCCATCGGGTTTTCAGACCTGGCCAAGATAAAACAGAGGCCCACTTCAATTGGGCTCACACCGTGCTTAGCGTGAGAGGGTTCCATCCATGTCGCAGTTCAGCCAAGGGGCGCATCCCCAGAACCGTGTCGCCCAGTCCATCGGCTTCCTGCTTCTGGACAACTTCACCCTGATTTCTCTCGCTTCGGCGGTAGAGCCCCTGCGCATGGCCAACCAGCTTTCCGGCAAGGAACTGTTTCGCTGGCATACCCTGACTCATGATGGCCTGCCGGTCTGCGCCAGCGATGGCTTGCAGATCACCCCGGACGCGGCCATGCAAAGTGCGCCGGCGCTGGATGCGGTGATCGTCTGTGGTGGCGTGGATATTCAACACAGCGTCAAACGTGAACATGTCAGCTGGCTGCAACTGCAGGCACGCCAGGGGCGCCTGCTCGGTGCGGTGTGCACCGGCAGTTGGGCGCTGGCCAAGGCTGGCCTGCTCGACGGCTACGATTGCAGCGTGCATTGGGAGTGCCTGGCCTCGATGCAGGAAGCCTTCCCGCGTGCGGCCATCACCACTCGCCTGTTTTCCATCGACCGCAATCGCCACACCTCCTCTGGCGGTACCGCGCCGATGGATATGATGCTGCACCTGATCGGCCAGCAGCATGGCCGCGAGCTGGCAGCCGGCATCTCCGAAATGTTCATCTACGAACGTATCCGTAACGAGCAGGATCACCAGCGCGTACCGCTCAAGCACATGCTCGGCAGCAACCAGCCGAAGTTGCAGGAAATCGTTGCGCTGATGGAGGCGAATCTTGAGGAGCCGATCGATCTCGACGAGCTGGCCTGCTTCGTCGACATCTCCCGTCGTCAACTCGAGCGCCTGTTCCAGAAGTATCTGCACTGCTCGCCGTCGCGTTATTACCTCAAGCTGCGCCTGATCCGTGCGCGCCAGCTGCTCAAGCAGACCAGCATGTCGATCATCGAAGTGGCCTCGGTTTGCGGTTTCGTCTCCACCCCGCATTTCTCCAAGTGCTACCGCGAGTACTTCGGTATTCCGCCACGCGACGAGCGTGCCGGGCAGCAAGGTAACAACCTGGTGGTGTTGTTGCCGATCCCTGAGCAGCAAGCTCATTCCGGTGCCATGTTGGCGCTCAACCGTGCCCAGGGCGAGTCGACTTTCGCCAGCGTACGTATTTAGGTCGAGCTGCAATGAAAGCGGGGCGCCAGTGGTGCCCCGTTTTCATTGTGTCGTTGCTGTAGGGTGTCCGTCCTTAGGGGCGCGCGGTGTGCACCGAGGAATATCAAGCCGGCTTGGGCACCAGCGCTGGCAGTAGGTGCTTGCTGATGGCTTCGCGCACGTTGGGCAGCAGTGTGGCGCTGCCGCCGAGCAACTCCTCCACCAGATGACGCAAGGCCACGGCGCGTTCGGCGCTGAGGCCGCTGACGGCCAGCTCGCAAGCCTGCTCGGGCGTGACGCCTGCTGGAATGCTCAGGCCCAACGCGATCAGGCGTTCACGGAAGTCTTCCTGGTCGATCAGATCGGCATGCATCATGGTCGTGGCTCCTTGGCTTGGGGCGTCAACGCAGGACGCCCTCTTCGATCAACAGCTTGAAGATAGCCTCTGCTCCTTCCTGTGGCGAGACATCCTTGAGGATCTGGCCGCCGCCACCACTGGCTTTGGCCGTGGCTGCCTTCATCCGTTCCGCGCCGGTCTTGGCCTTGATCACCTTGAGACGCTTGGGCCGCGGCTTGGCCGGCTGCAGGCTAGCCTCGGCCAGCAGCGTGTCATCCACCACCGTCACTTCATGTGCTTCGATCTGTCCGCGTCGTGCCGGGCCAAAGGCGCTCTGGCGAGCGACGGGTGCGGCGTTGTCCACGCTGGCCACGCACGGCAAGCGCACCTTGAGGCGACGCCGCTGGCCACGCGGCAGTGCTTGCAGCACCTGGGCTACGCCGTTCTCGACCTTCTCCACTTCGGCCAGGCCAACGACCATCGGCCAGCCCAGCCGCTCGGCGAGCAGGAACGGCAGCATGCCCGAGCCTTCGCCGGTTTCCGCCTGGCTGCCGGTGAGCACGAGCTGCGTGCGGCTGCCTTGCAGGTAGTCGACCAGCAGCGGCAAGGCGTCGGCGCCTTCGGGCTGCTCCAGCACGTCGAGCTGTTCCAATCCCATGCCCAGGTAGCCGCGCAGGGCTTCGGCCTGGGGATCGCCAGCGTGCAACAGCTGCAGATTCTGTCCGGCCAGACGCAGGCCGAGCTCCACCGCGCGGGCGTCCTGCTCGGCACGCCGTGGGCGAGCGGAGGTCGGGTGAGCGCCGACCGAGACCAGGGCGACGATATTCAGATCAGTCATGGTGCCAACCTCGAACCGTGGTAGCGGCATTAGCCGCGATCTGGCCATGCACGCATTCTGTCGCGGCTGAAGCCCCTCCCACGAGGGGATATTTGTGAGGATTAGGCCGCATCACGTTTTCCTTCCTGACGCCAGGCAGCGACGCGTTCAATCAGTGCGGCAAGAATCGCCGCCGAGTCGCCAATCACCGAAAGGTCAGCGCGTTTGATCATGTCGCAGCCAGGATCCATGTTCACCGCCACCACCTTGTCGCAGGCGCCGATGCCCTGCAGGTGCTGGATGGCGCCGGAAATACCGACGGCGAGGTAGACGCGAGCGGTGACCCAGGTGCCTGTGGCGCCGACCTGACGGTTGCGCGGCATGAAGCCGTCGTCGACCGCCACGCGCGAGGCGCCTTCGGTGGCGCCGAGAGCGATGGCCGCCTGATGGAACAGCTTCCAGTCCTTCACGCCGTTGCCGCCGGAGAGAATGAACTCGGCTTCGGCCATGGGAATCTGCGCCGGATCCACGGCCACCGGGCCGAGATCCTCGATACGCGGCAGGCTGTGAACGATCTTCTTGCCCAGATCCAGACTGCGCGCTTCATGGCGTGTGTCGCTGACCGGCTCGGCGCATTCGGCCGCGGCGAGGATCAGCCGTGGCAGGGCGCGCTGGATATCCTGCTGGCCACTGCCGGCACGGCCAGTAGCCTGTTCGCCAGTGACTTGCCAGACGCGCGTCGCCGGGCGCTCGCCAAGCTTGGCGGCCAGGCGGCGGCCCAGTTCGCCACCACCGGTGCGGCTGTCGGGCAGCAGCCAGTGGCGGGGTGCCAGTTGGCTCTCCACGGCGCTCAGTGCGAGTACACGAGCTTCCGGGGCGTAGCCATCGAAGGCATCGCCGACGATACGCAGCAGACGGTCGACGCCGGCCGTGTCGAAAGCGCTTTCCTTGTCTTCACCGAAGATCACGGCGACTACGGCACCGCTATCGCCGGCCAGCTTGCGGGCCAGGCCTAGCAGATCCTTGTCATGGCTGGACAGACGACCACCGACCATGTCCGGTACCACGCAGATGTGGAACGCAGGCTGCTCGACGACGTGCAGTGGCAATTGCACCTCGACGCTGGCGCTGTTGCGTTTGCCGGCAGTGCCCTGCTGGGCGCCGCTGCGGTCGATGCGCTTGAGCCCGGCCGGGCCGACGAAACCGGCGGCAATGACGTGCGGGTTCTTGCGGATGATGCCATTGGGCCCCATCCAGCTGGTTTCGGCCTTCTGCATCGAGGCATGCAGCGGGTGCAGGCGGTTGCGGGCGATCCACTCGGCGCGTGGGTCGCGGCGGATGATGTCGCTCATTGCAGGGCCTCCAGGCTGTGCGTAGGGCGGGTGTAACCCGCCGGACAGATGCTGGCGGGTTGCACCCGCCCTACGTCGGTCGCATTCATCATTGCACCTCCGCCAGTTCGCGCTTGGCGGCGGGGCGTTTGGCCGCTACGTCGGTGGCTTCGATCAGCACTTCGGCGACCAGCTCGGCGATGTCCTTGATCTCCGGGCGCGGGGCGACCACGCCTTCGAGCATCGCGGTGCACTGCGGGCAACCGACGGCTACCAGTTCGGCACCGGTTTCCTTGATGTCGACCATGCGCATGTCGGGGATACGTTGCTTGCCGGGGATGTCGGTGATCGGCGCGCCACCACCGCCGCCGCAGCAGCGCGAACGGAAGCCCGAACGTTCCATCTCCTTGACCTCGATGCCGATGGCCTTGAGTACCGCGCGCGGCGCTTCGTACTCGCCGTTGTAGCGGCCGAGGTAGCAGGGGTCGTGATAGGTGACGCTGGCGGCCTTGCTCTGACCGAGATTCAGCGAGCCCTTGCGCACCAGCTCTTCGATGAAGGTGCTGTGGTGTAGAACCTGATAGTTGCCGCCGAGAGCTCCGTATTCGTTCTTCAGCACGTGGAAGCTGTGCGGGTCGCAGCTGACGATGCGCTTGAAGCGGTACTTGGTCAGGGTGGCGATGTTGCGCTTGGCCAGGTGCTGGAAGGTCGCTTCGTCTCCCAGGCGGCGCGCTACGTCGCCGCTGTCGCGCTCTTCCAGGCCGAGTACGGCGAAGTCGACGTCGGCAGCCTTGAGGATCTTCACGAAGGCCCTCAGCGTTCTCTGATTGCGCATATCGAAGGCGCCGTCGCCGACCCAGAACAGTACGTCGGTTTCTTGCTTGTCGGCGACCAGCGGCAGGTTCAGGTCGGCGGCCCAGTTCAGGCGACCGCCGGGGTTAAAGCCGCCGGGGTTGTCGGTGGCGATGAGGTTTTCCAGCACTTCGGCGCCCTTGTTCGGCGTCGAGCCTTTTTCCAGGGTGAGATGGCGGCGCATATCGACGATGGCGTCGACGTGCTCAATCATCATCGGGCATTCCTCGACGCAGGCGCGGCAGGTAGTGCACGACCACAGGGTGTCGGCGTCGACCAGGGCTTTGCCCTGCAGCGAAACGATTGGCTGGTGCGGGCCGCCGCCGTGTTCACCGAGTGGCTTGCCCGGATACGGCGAGCCGGCGAACTTGGCGTCATTGCCACCGGCCAGGCCGATGACCATGTCCTGGATCAGCTTCTTCGGGTTCAACGGCTGGCCGGCGGCGAAGGCCGGGCACATGGCCTCGCACTTGCCGCACTGCACACAGGCGTCGAAGCCGAGCAGCTGGTTCCAGGTGAAGTCGGTGGGCTTTTCCACGCCCAGCGGCGCTTTCGGGTTGTCGAGGTCGAGGGCTTTCAGGCCGGTGGAGCGACCGCCACCGAAGCGCTCGGCACGGCGGTGCCAGGCCAGGTGCAGGGCGCCAGCGAAGGCGTGCTTCATCGGCCCGCCCCAGGTCATGCCGAAGAACAGCTCGGACACACCCCAGGCCACACCAACGGCGAGGATCGCCGCCAGCACCCAGCCGCCAAAGTCGGCGGGCAGAATCCAGGCTACTGGCAAAGTGGCGATAAAGAAGCTGGCGGCGAATATCAGCAGGCTTTTCGGCAGACGCATCCACGGGCCTTTCGACAGGCGCGAGGGCGGATTCAGGCGGCGCTTGGCGACGAACAGGGCGCCGGTGAACATCAGCACCGTGGCTGCCAACAGGGCGAAACCGAGGATGCGGTTATGCAAGCCGAAACCGTGCACGAGGATGGCTAGCACCGCTGCCAGGACGAAGCCGCCAGCGGTGGCCACGTGGGTTTTGGACATGTACTTGTCGCGCTCGACCACGTGGTGCAGGTCCACCAGGTAGCGACGCGGCATCTTCAGCAGGCCGCCGATCCAGTCGACCTTGGCCGGCCGACCGCGACGCCACATGAAGAAGCGCTTGGCCGCCCCGATGACCGCGAGGGCCAGGGCGGCGAAGAGCAGGAGGGGGAGGATGGTGTTCAACATTTCGTGGTCTCCTTCGCGGGACCGGAAAACAACACGGTTCAGTCCCCTCGCCCCTGCGGGGAGAGGGTTAGGGAGAGGGGGAGCAGGGACCGAAAGTCACCGCCCAACGGACCCTCTCCCCCCGCCCTCTCCCGCAAGCAGGAGAGGGGGCCGTTCGTGTCGTGGCTAAAAGTCCTTGCACAGGCGCAAGGCGTCATAGATCGCCGCGTGGGTGTTGCGCTGGGCCACGCAGTCGCCGATGCGGAACAGCAGATAACCATCGCCCGGCTCGCTCAGGCACGGCTGCGGCTTGATCGCGAACAGCGCGTCGACATCGATCTGGCCCTTGTTGCGCGAGCCCTGCTTGAGTGCGTAGTACAGCGACTCGTCAGGCCGCACGCCGTTCTCCACCACCACCTGGTCGACCACGCGCTCTTCCTTGGCGCCGGTGTATTCGTTCTCCAGAACCGCTACCAGTTTGTCGCCCTCGCGGTAGACCTTCTCCAGCATCAGGTCGCCGGTCATGATCACTTCTTTCGGATACAGGCTGCGGTAGTAGGTCGGGAAGCTGGTCCCGCCAATGGCCACGCCCGGCTTGATGTCGTCAGTGACGATCTCCACCTGAGCGCCCTTGTCGGCCAGGTAGTCGGCCACGGACATGCCGGTGAACTCGCAGATGGTGTCGTACACCAGCACGTTCTTGCCCGGAGCCACTTTGCCCGAGAGCACATCCCAGCTGCTCACCACCAGGCCTTCGTCAGCGCCCCAGTGCTCGTTCTGCTCGAGGAAGGGATGGCCGCCGTTGGCCAGCACGATGATGTCCGGACGCAGGTCGAGCAGGGTGGCCTCGTCGGCCGCCGTGCCCAGGCGCAGGTCCACGCCCAGGCGGGCGATTTCCAGCTGATACCAGCGGGTGATGCCTGCGATCTGGTCGCGTTGTGGGGCGCGGGCGGCGATGCTGATCTGTCCGCCGAGGCTGTCCTGCTTCTCGAACAGGGTCACGTCGTGGCCACGTTCGGCAGCGACGCGCGCGGCCTCCATCCCGGCAGGGCCGCCGCCGACGATCACCACCTTGCGCTTGGCGCCAGTGGTTTTCTCGATGATGTGCGGCACGCCCATGTATTCACGGCTGGTCGCGGCGTTCTGGATGCACAGCACGTCCAGACCCTGATACTGGCGGTCGATGCAGTAGTTGGCGCCGACGCATTGTTTGATCTGGTCGATCTGGCCCATCTTGATCTTGGCGATCAGGTGCGGGTCGGCCATGTGCGCGCGGGTCATGCCGACCATGTCGACATAGCCGCCTTCGAGAATGCGTGTGGCCTGGTTCGGGTCCTTGATGTTCTGCGCGTGCAGCACCGGGACCTTGACCACTTCCTTGATGCCGGCCGCCAGGTGCAGGAACGGCTCCGGTGGGAAGCTCATGTTGGGAATGACGTTGGCCAGGGTGTTGTGGGTGTCACAGCCCGAGCCGACAACGCCGATGAAGTCGATCATGCCGGTGGCGTCGTAGTAGGCCGCGATCTGCTTCATGTCCTCATGGGACAGACCGTCCGGGTGGAATTCGTCGCCGCAGATGCGCATGCCGACGCAGAAGTCGTCACCGACTTCCTTGCGCACGGCCTTGAGCACTTCCAGCCCGAACTTCATGCGGCCCTCGAAGGTGCCGCCCCATTCGTCGGTACGCTTGTTCACGCGTGGCGACCAGAACTGGTCGATCATGTGCTGGTGCACGGCGGACAGCTCGACGCCGTCCAGGCCGCCTTCCTTGGCACGACGCGCAGCCTGCGCGTAGTTGCCGATCACCCGCCAGATTTCCTCGACCTCGATAGTCTTGCAGGTGGCGCGGTGCACGGGTTCACGGATGCCGGACGGCGACATCAGGGTCGGCCAGTGGAAACCGTCCCAGCGCGAGCGACGACCCATGTGGGTAATCTGGATCATGATCTTGGCGCCGTGCTTGTGCATGGCGTCGGCAAGATTCTGGAAATGCGGAATGATGCGGTCGGTGGCCAGGTTGACCGAACTCCACCACTGCTGCGGGCTGTCGATGGCCACTACCGAGGAGCCGCCACAAATGGCCAGGCCGATGCCGCCCTTGGCCTTCTCCTCGTAGTACTTCACGTAGCGCTCGGTGGTCATGCCGCCGTCGGTGGCGTAGACCTCAGCGTGCGCAGTGGAGAGCACGCGGTTGCGGATGGTCAACTTGCCGATCTGGATCGGCTGGAACATTGCTTCGAAGGCCATTACGGCATCCTCACGGTAAGCGCTATAGCGTTGTGGAAGGCGCTTCAGCGGCGAGGCTGTCGCCGCTGCAGTCCGGCCTTTCCACGGAATTCTTATGGGTGACTCAGAGTGGCCGGGTGACGAACAGGCCGTCGTCATGGCCTTCTTCGGAACCGCTGTATTCCTGCACGGTGACGGTGCGGATCGGGCTGCCCTTGGCGGCCAGAATCTGGTCGATGGCGCCGGAGAACCAGCCGGTGAACATGTAATCCACCTTGCGATTGACCTTGCCGTACACGTAAACGAAGGCCGAATGCTTGAGCTTGACTTCGGCATGGCCGGTTTCCAGGTCGAGCTTCTGCGTTTCGAACAGGCCCCAGCCGCGCTGCGACAGGCGCTTCATGTAGTGCTCGAATACCGCCGCGCCTGAAATGCCATGGCACTCGGCTTCTTTCTCGCACCAGTGCCAGGCGGACTTGTAGCCAGCCTTGTAGAGAATCTCGGCGTATTTCTCGGCGCCGAGCACTTCCTCGATGCCCATGTGGTTGTTGACGAAGAAATGCCGCGGCACGTACAGCATCGGCAGGGCGTCGGTGGTCCAGACGCCGGTTTCGTCGTCGACGGCGATGGGCATTTCGGGGGCGTGGGTGGACATGTACGCAAACTCCTGGGTTCGAATCGTAGGAGCGGCTTTAGCCGCGAAGCTTTAGGGCATGCCGTCCCTTCGGGACAGATCGCGGCTGAAGCCGCTCCTACAGAGGTTGGGGTGGAAGGGCTTACTCGCCCCAGACGTCTTTCAGTACCCTTACCCAGTTCTCGCCCATGACCTTGCGCACCACGCGCTCGGGCATGCCGCGTTTGATCAGGGTCTCGGTGAGGTTGGGGAATTCGCCCACGGTGCGGATGCCCAGCGGGTTGACGATCTTGCCGAAGCTGGTCAGGCGGCGGGCGTAACCCTTGTCGTGGGTCAGCCACTCGAAGAATTCCTTGCCGTGGCCCTGGGTGAAGTCGGTGCCGATGCCGATGGCGTCTTCGCCGACGAGGTTCATCACGTACTCGATGGCCTCGGCATAGTCGTCGATGGTCGAGTCGATGCCCTTGGCCAGGAACGGCGCGAACATGGTCACGCCGACGAAGCCGCCGTGGTCGGCGATGAACTTCAGCTCTTCATCGGACTTGTTCCGTGGGTGTTCTTTCAGGCCCGAGGGCAGGCAGTGCGAGTAGCAGACCGGCTTCTTCGATTCGAGGATGACTTCCTCGCTGGTCTTGGAACCGACGTGGGACAGGTCGCACATGATGCCGACGCTGTTCATCTCGGCGACGATCTCGCGGCCGAAGCCGGAAAGCCCGCCGTCGCGCTCGTAGCAGCCGGTGCCGACCAGGTTCTGGGTGTTGTAGCACAGCTGCACGATGCCCACGCCGAGCTGCTTGAACACCTCGACGTAACCGATCTGATCTTCGAACGCGTGGGCGTTCTGGAAGCCGTAAAGGATGCCGGTCTTGCCCTGTTCCTTGGCTTTACGGATGTCGGCGGTGGTGCGCACCGGGATGACCAGGTCGCTGTTCTCGCGGATCAGGTTATTGCTGGCAACGATGTTGTTCACCGTGGCCTGGAAACCCTCCCACACCGACACGGTGCAGTTGGCCGCGGTCAGGCCACCTTTACGCATGTCTTCGAACAGTTCGCGGTTCCACTTGGCGATGATCAGACCGTCGATGACGATGCTGTCGGCGTGCAATTCGGCTGGGCTCATCAGGCTTGTCCCCTAAACAGATGCGCCGAGTCGGTCGTCGGCGCTTTGGGGAGAGCTTATCCCTGGGGGGCAGGGCGACCCGGTGCAAAAACGACTGGGGGTTTGCCGAAAGCGTCAAGCCGAGGTCGTGGACGGATACGTCATGAGTAGACGGTCATTTTGGCTTATACGCGCAATACCCTGGCCGTGGGCCGACCTTGGGGTGATGACGGCAAGTGTCCGGGCGTTTTTCGTAAACGCTGCACAGGCGTGTCTTGCGATCCAGGAAAAGGCAGTCGTTGTTGGACATGCGGATCAGGGTGAAGATGCCCGACTTCTGGTTGAAGCGCTCGACGATGCCGTCCTTCTGCAGACGCTTGGCGATGTTCTTCGGCGGTTCGCTGCGCTCGAACTCGTCCACCAGCTCCAGGCGGATCAGGTCATTCAGGCGCACCTCAACCGGCATGGTGCAGCAGGTGGACATGCAGCTGTGGCACATGTCGGCGGTGTATTTGGCCCAGGTTTCCAGGCGGTCGATTTCTGCAGCGGCTATCAGGCGGGGCTTTATCATGGTTTGGCTATCGTGCGGTCTGCGCCGCTGCTGTCACGGGGCGGCGATGATAGCGAGCGCGCAGCATTTGTGAAGCACCGGCTGGCGGCTGATCGCTTTGCGTTGTGCCTGTGAACGGCTTGGCAGTCGTCTCTCTGGGTGTTGGTTGGTGCGACTCCTTATACTGATGCCCGTCTCGGGCACAGCAGGAGCGCGAGGCGACCTCTTTCTCAGGGTTGGGATATAACGCATGCAATGGATCTTCATGCTGGTCGGTTTGGTGCTCGGCGTGGGCGTCAGCGAATCGGTCACAGGCGCGCTGCTTGGCGGGCTGATCGGCCTTAGCCTAGGACAGATGCTGCGTCTGCAAGGGCTGGAAACGCGCAATGCGCAGCTGGCTGCGCAGCTCAAGGAGTTCGCCGAGCGCTTCGATCACGGTACCCGCGCCATTCACGAACGCCTGGTCAAGGTCGAGCAGGGCGAGCGCAGTGAGCCTGCCCCGATCCCCGTACCTGCTGAACCTATTGCCAGTGCTGCGCCCGAACCACTGCCGGAGCCGCTCTTTGCCGAAGAGCCGCAGCCAGAACCGGAGTTGGACTGGACGCTGGACCCATTGCCAGAAATCGAAAAGCATCCTGTCGATGAGCCTGTGCCGCTGGCTGCCCAGGTCGTCCAAGAGCCTCGACCGGCAGCGCAGCAAAGCCCCTGGCGCGAGCAAGCACCGCGTGAACCGAACCTGATCGAGCGTGGCATCGCCGCGGCCAAGGCTTGGCTGTTCGGCGGCAACACCTTGCTGCGAGTCGGTGTGGTGCTGCTGTTTCTCGGCCTGGCCTTCCTCCTGCGCTACGCCACCGAAGGCGTCGAGGTACCGGTAGAGTTGCGCTACATGGGCGTTGCGGCCAGTGCCCTGGCCTTGCTCGGCCTGGGCTGGTGGTTGCGCCGACGCAATCCCGGTTACGCCCTGGTGCTGCAAGGCACCGGCATCGCCGTGCTGTACCTGACGGTGTTCGCCGCCATGCGCCTGCATCCATTGCTCGACCCCGGCATGGCCCTCGGCCTGCTGGTGGCAGTGACGCTGTTCTCGGCAATTCTCGCCGTGCAGCAGAATGCCCTGGGCCTGGCCGCTGCAGCGGCGATCGGTGGTTTCGCCGCGCCGATTCTCACATCCACCGGCAGCGGCAACCATGTCGCGCTGTTCTCCTATTTCACCCTGCTCAACGCCGGCATCTTTGCCATCGCCTGGTTCAAGGCCTGGCGCCTGCTCAACCTGATCGGCTTCGTCGGCACCTTCGGCATCGGTTTCGCCTGGGGCCTGCGTTCCTATACGCCGGAGCTGCTGTGGAGCACCGAGCCGTTCCTGCTGCTGTTCTTCCTGATGTACGTGGCCATCGGCCTGTTGTTCGCCCGCCGCACCCTGCGTGACGCGGCGGATGCGCCCGAGGCGCGTAACGAGCTGCTGCGCTGGTCGCTGCGCCGTGGTGATTACGTCGATGCCACCACGCTGTTCGGCCCGGCTCTGGTCGGCTTCGGCCTGCAGGTGGCATTGGTACGACACATCGAATTCGCCGCCGCTTTCAGTGCCCTCGGCCTGGGTCTGTTCTATCTGCTGCTGGCGCGTATGCTCAAGGCGCGCGCTGGCGACCGTGCGCTGCTGCTGGTTGAAACCTGCCTGGCGCTTGGCGTGGTGTTCGCCAGCCTGGCCATTCCGCTCGGTCTCGATGCGCGTTGGACGGCGGCGGCTTGGGCCGTGGAGGGCGCCGGCATCTTCTGGTTGGGGCTGCGGCAGGGGCGACCGCTGGCGCGTGCGTTCGCTCTGTTGTTGCAGGTGGGTGCGGCGTTGGCGTTCGTCAGCGGTCTGGATTTTGGCTACGACAGCCTGCTCGATGGTTCGCCACTGGGCGCACTGATGCTCGGTGCGGCATTGCTGTTCAGCTACTGGCAGTTGCGTCAGGTGCCGCAGGCTGCCAGCGCCTGGGAAAACCGCCTGCTGCCCTGGTTGGGTCTGGCCGGGCTGGCATTCATCTACCTGATTGCGCCGCTGCTGTTCGAGGCGCCCGGCACTGCCATCGCCTGGGCGCTGGGTGGGCTGGCGACCTTGTTCGTCGGCCTGCGTATCGCCGCGCCAAGTTTCGTTTACAGCGCTTTCGCCATCCAGTTGTTAGGCGGCCTGCTGTTCCTCGGGCAGATGGCGCTGGACTCACTGTTTGGCCGTGGTGGCTTCAGTGCTGGCTGGTTCGGCCTGCTGGCTGCGTCGTTGGTGGGACTGGGGCTGATCGCCGGCATGCTACTGGCGGCGCGCGATCCTCAGATTCGCGAGAACCGCCGGCTGCTCGGTGCCTTGTCGATGGTCATGCTGGTGGGCCTGGTGTTCATCAATCTGGCGGTGCTGTTCGTCCTGCCCTGGGTCGCAGCCGCGGCGGTGTGGGGCGGTACGGGGCTGTTGATTCTTTGGCTGGCGCTTTATCTGCAGCAGCGCGCGGCCTTCCTGTTCAGCCTGGTGTTGCAGGTATTCGCTGGCCTGGCCTTCCTTGCCGCCGGGCCGTTGCTGCTATCGGGTATCAGTGGCGAGGGCCTGTCACCGCTGGCACACACCGGTTTCTGGACCCCAGCCGTACTCGGTCTGGCCGCGCAGATCGGCGCCTGGCGCCTGCACGGCCTGGCGCGCAGCGGGCGGGAAACCGGGTTCGATGGCGTCAGCCTGCAGCGTCTGGGGCAGCTCTTGCTGGCCTGGGGCGCGGCCTGGTGGGCACTGGCTTTGGCCAGTGAGGTGATGCGCTTCGTCAGCGTTGAGCTGCAGGCCAGCGTGCTGCTGGTACTGGCCGCTGTGTCGAGCCTGGCCTGGATGCTGCTCGCGCTACGCACGGGCTGGCGCGACCTGGCCGTGCTGTGCAGCCTGCTGGCGCCGGTGGCAGGCCTGATTCTGGCCTATGCCTGGCATCCGCTGTATCACCCGGCGGCGAACTATGGCTGGCTGGGTTGGATCGCCGTGATCGCCGCGCATCTGTTGATGCTGAGGCGTTTGAGCGCGCTGCTACCGAACACTGCGGCCAGCGCCGCCCATGTGCTCGGGTGCTGGTTGTTGCTTGGCGTGCTGGCGTTGGAGCTGCGCTATCTGCTGCTGAGTCTGTCCGAGCACTACAACGCCTGGCGCTGGTTGGGCTGGGCGTTGATACCTACCGCCTATCTGTGGGCCATGGCCCAGGCGCGTCGCCTGCCCTGGCCGGTGGCCAGTTTCGAACGTGAGTACCGGCTGTGGGCGGCGGCGCCGCTGGCGGTATTGATGCTCGCCTGGTTCTGGCTGGCCAATGCCAACAGCGCTGGCGACAGCGACCCGCTGCCGTACCTGCCGTTGATCAACCCGCTGGAACTGGGACTGCTGTTGTGCCTGGGCGCGCTGTTCGTCTGGGCCCGCGATGCGCTACCGCGCTTCGGTCTGCAGCCTGCGCGTGCGCAGCAAGTGGTGCAGGGCGTCGCTGGACTGTCGTTGTTCGCTCTGCTGACCGTGATGGTGATGCGTACCGCGCACCAGTGGGGCGGCGTGCCCTGGCACAGTGCGGCACTCTACGACTCGATGCTGGTGCAGGCCGGCCTGTCCATCGTCTGGACCCTGATCGCCCTGGCGCTGATGCTGTTTGGCCACCTGCGTGCGCGTCGCGAACTGTGGCTGGTCGGCGCCGCGCTGATCGCGCTGGTGGTGGCCAAGTTGGTCTTCGTCGAGCTGGGCAACCGCGGCGGCCTGGAGCGTATCGTGTCGTTCATTGGCGTCGGTGTGCTGCTGTTGGTGGTGGGCTATTTCGCCCCGCTGCCGCCGCGCAAGGTCGAAGAGTCGGCCGCTAACGAACAGGAGTCTGTCGTATGAACTTCATCCGTTGGGGCCTGCTCCTGGGGTTATCGTTGAGTGCGCTCAGCCAGGCCAGTGATAAACCTCAGGACTATCGGCATGGCGCAGCGCTGCAACTCGCTGGTGAAGGACCCTGGTATCGCCTGGAGCTGCCCTTCGCCGCTCACCTCGCCGCCGAGCATGGCGATTTGCGCGATCTGCGCGTATTCGACAGCAACGGCCAGATGCAGGCCTACGCGTTGATTCCGGGGCGTAGCGAAACCGTGCAGCAGGAACAGGAGCATGGCGTGCGCTGGTTTCCGTTGCGAGGCCGCGCCGATACCCAGGACATACCTGCGCTGCGCGTCGAGCGCAGCACCACTGGTACGTTGATCGAGCTGCGCGGCGATGCGCCGGTCGAAAGCGAGCAACAGCTTCGGGGTTGGTTGCTCGATGCCAGTACCATCGATGCGCCGCTGGTGCGTCTGAATCTGGACTGGAGCGGCGCCGAGGAAGGATTCCAGCGTTTCAGCATCGAGGCCAGTGATGACCTGCAGCACTGGCGCAGTTGGGGGGAAGGGCAGGTGGCGCGTCTGAGCTTCGCCGATGAGCGCATCGATCAGCGCCAGGTCGAGCTGCCTGGGCAGCGTGCCCGGTACCTGCGTCTGCTGTGGCGCAATCCTGCCCAGGCCCCGCAACTGCAGGCCGTTACCCTGCGCAGTCAACGGCAGGCTCATCAGGCCGCGCCGCTGGTGTGGTCCGAGCCCATGTCGGCGCAGACCAGCGCTGAGGGGCAGTACCAGTGGCAGCTGCCCTTGGCATTGCCTTTGGAGCGACTGCGGGTCGAACTGCAACAGAGCAATACGCTAGCGCCACTGCGTTTCGAGGCGCGCAGCAGCGATCAGGGCGCCTGGCGTCAGCTGACAAGCGGGGTGCTCTATCGTCTGCCTGAGGCTGGGCGTGAAGTGGTTAACGATGAGTTGAGTCTGCCCGGTTGGCCGGTGCGCCAGCTGCGTGTGCAGGTGGATGCCCGGGGCGGCAGCTTGGGTGTGGATACGCCACGCTTGCAGGTCGCGCTGCGTGCCACGCAACTGGTGTTTCTCGCCCGTGGCGAGCCGCCTTATCGGCTGGCGTTGGGTAGCTCGAGCGCGCAGGCGGCAGCCTTGCCACTGCACACCCTGATCCCTGGTTATCAGGCGGAGCGACTGGCCAGCCTTGGCCGTGCCGAGTTGACCGAGGCGTTTGCCTCTGCGCTCGAGCCACAAGCCGGCTCCGGTCAGGATTGGCAGCGCTGGGGACTCTGGGCTGTACTGTTAGTGGGCGTTGGGTTGCTGGCCGCGATGGCAGCCAGTGTGCTGCGTCGCCCGCCAGACGTCTGAGAGGCATGGATCGATAAAGCCCAGCTGCGGCAGGGCTTTTGCCGTATTTAGGCTCCCCTCGCCAATCCAGCATTGAAGGTCAGGAAGGCCCTTGCGTATTTCGATTCGCGTCATCGCCCAGTCGTCTTGTGTCGCGTGTGTACGTGATTCAAGTACTGCCTCGCCGGGAATACGGAGGCGTCGCTGATGCAGGCCTGCATGGCTTCCGGCTGGAGTTTCTCGGCACCGGTATTGGTGACGCTGCTGGTATGCCTCGGCGTGATCCTGCTGGCGCACTGGGTGACCCGCCAGCGCGACTTTCCCGGACGTGAGCGGTTCATCCTGCTGCATCTGGCCAGCCTCTGGTGGATGGTTACTGCAGCGCTGGAAATGACCTTCCTCAGCACCACCTCAGTGAACTCAAGCTGGCTGAAGCACTGGCGCTGAGCGAGGAGCGCCTGCGCACCATCTCCAGCCTGCACGAACAACTGCGCGAACAGGCCCTGTGTGATCCGCTGACGGGTTTGTACAACCGGCGTTACCTGGATGAGTTCTTCGAACGCGAACTGGCCAGGGTGCAGCGCGAGAACCTGCCATTGGCGTTAGCCCTGATCGATCTCGATCACTTCAAGCGCCTTAACGACGAGTGCGGACATCTGGTCGGCGACGACGTACTCAAGGCCGTCGCCCGGCACCTGCTGGGCAACCTGCGCAGCACCGATGCGGTGTTTCGTATCGGTGGCGAGGAGTTTTTGCTGATATTGCCGGGCGCCGATCCACGTGAGGCCAGTGAACGCCTGCAAAGTATCGGCACGCAGCTGGCCGCTCAGGAGGCCGCGACCCGTGGTGGCGATCAGCGTGTGACGCTGTCCGCCGGCCTGGCCCATTGGCCTGAGCAGGGCCTGGCACTCGACGAGCTACTGCAGGCTGCCGACGCCGCGCTTTATCAGGCCAAACGCGACGGGCGTAACCGCGTCTGCGACCTTTTGCCCGGCGCGGATCTCAGCCATCCATCCCGGCAGGCAGCATTGCGCGGCGACTCGGGTTAAACTGCGCGCGATTTTTCCCCTTTCCGGAGCCGTCCATGTCCCGCGTCACCCTGAGCCGCTACCTGATCGAGCAGACTCGCAGCCATAACACCCCGGCCGACCTGCGTTTCCTTATCGAAGTCGTGGCGCGGGCCTGCAAGGCGATCAGCCATCAGGTGTCCAAGGGCGCCCTTGGCGGCGTGCTGGGCAGCCTGGACAGCGAAAACGTGCAGGGCGAAGTGCAGAAGAAGCTCGACGTAATCTCCAACGAGATTCTGCTCGAAGCCAACGAATGGGGCGGCCACCTGGCCGGCATGGCGTCCGAGGAAATGGACAATGCCTACCAGATTCCCGGCAAGTACCCGAAAGGTGCCTACCTGCTGGTATTCGACCCGCTGGACGGCTCCAGCAACATCGACGTCAACGTCTCGGTAGGCACCATCTTCTCCGTGCTGCGCTGCCCTGACCGCAACGGCCAGACCGGCGACCTGGGCGAGGAGGCCTTCCTCCAGCCGGGCACTCAGCAGGTCGCTGCCGGCTACGCCATCTATGGCCCGCAGACCATGCTGATGCTGACCCTAGGCGACGGCGTGAAGGGCTTCACCCTGGATCGTGAGCTGGGCAGTTTCGTGCTCACCCATGACAACATCAAGGTGCCGGAGTCGACCAAGGAATTCGCCATCAACATGTCCAACCAGCGCCACTGGGAAGCCCCTGTGCAGCGTTACGTTTCCGAGCTGCTGGCCGGTGAAACCGGGCCACTGGGGCGTAACTACAACATGCGCTGGATCGCCTCGATGGTGGCCGATGTGCATCGCATCCTCACCCGTGGCGGCGTGTTCATGTACCCGCGCGATGCTCGCGAGCCGGACAAGCCGGGCAAGCTGCGCCTGATGTACGAGGCCAACCCGATGTCGATGATCATCGAACAGGCCGGCGGCTCCGCGACCGACGGCAGCCAGCGTATTCTCGATATCCAGCCCACTTCCCTGCACCAGCGTGTGCCGGTATTCCTCGGCTCCAAAGAAGAAGTGCTGCGTATCACCGCCTACCACCGCAGCTGATGCAGGCCTGGCAGCCGCTGCTCGACTGGTGGTTCGGTGCCGATCACGGCACGGCCACCGAGGTGGCTGCGGCGCACCAGGCGTTGTGGTTCGGCAAGCGTGACAGCCAGGATCGTGAGGCCGAGGCGCGTTTCGGCGCCCTGGTCGAGCAGGCACTGGCTGGCGAGCTCAGGGATTGGCTGGATGACCCGCAGGGTTGGCTGGCACAGCTGATCCTGCTCGATCAACTGCCGCGCATGATCTTTCGCGATACACCACGCGCATTTACGGGAGACCAACGGGCTCGCCCGCTGCTGCGCGATGGTCTGGAGCGCGGCTGGGACCGCCGGCTGACGCCGATACAGCGTGTCTTTGCCTATCTGGTCTTCGAGCACGCCGAAGATCTGCCGTTGCAGAACCGTGCGGTTGAACTGTTTGCTGATCTGCTCAGCGAAGCCGCTGCCAATGAGCGGCCATTGTTCGCCAACTTCCTCGATTACGCCGAGCGCCATCAGAGGGTGATCGCTCGTTTCGGTCGTTTTCCCCATCGCAATGCGATTCTCGGTCGCGCATCCAGCGACGAAGAGCAGGCTTTTCTGCGGGAACCCGGCTCGCGGTTCTGAACTCCAAGCGGGCAAGTCGTCGCCGGCTATGCCAAGCTTGTTGGCACCTTCCCATCAGGAGCTTCATCCATGTCGATGCGTATCGTCGCGTTGCTCGCCTGTTGCCTGCTCGCCGCCTGCGGCAAGGTCAATCAGGAAAACTACTCCAAGCTCAAGGCCGGTATGAGCAAGCAGGAGGTGGAAAGCCTGCTCGGCGCGCCGGGCGAATGTGCCGGTGCGTTGGGGATGACCAGTTGTACCTGGGGCGACGACAAGGCCTATATCAGCGTCCAGTACGCCGGGGACAAGGTCATGCTGTTCTCCGGCAAGGGACTCAAGTAAACAGGAGCCTCCATGCGTTCGATCCTAATTGCCAGCGCCATTCTCGCCCTCGCCGGCTGTGCCAACTCGGGTACCGGCAGCATTCAGAAGCCGCCACCACAGACCATGCAGGTCGACCTGCAGCGCTACCAGGGCACCTGGTACGAGCTGGCGCGCCTGCCGATGTTCTTCCAGCGCAACTGCGCGCAGTCCGAAGCGCACTACGGTTTGCGTGACGACGGGCGCATCGACGTCACCAACCGCTGCCGTGACAAGGACGGTGAATGGATCGAGGCCAAGGGCGTCGCCGAGCCGCAGGTCGAAGGGAAGACCGACAAGCTCTGGGTGCGCTTCGATAACTGGGCCAGCAAGATACTGCCGATCAAGGGCGACTACTGGGTGATCTACCACGACGAGGATTATCGTGTAGCGCTGGTCGGCCACCCGAAGCACAAGTACCTGTGGCTGCTGTCACGCACCCCGGAGATCGATCAGGAAACCCGCGACAAGCTGCTCAGCGTCGCGCGTGAGCAGGGTTACGTGACCTCGGATCTGATCTGGCGCCAGCCCGATTGATGCCGCTGTAGCCTTGCATCGATCGCGTAACTGGGTGCGTTAGGCCTGGTCCCTACAGGAGCGAGCTTGCTCGCGATCAACATCGAGAGATCGCCGGCAAGCAGGCTCCCACGCAGGCGGGAGCCAGGCTACGATTTTACTCCCAGTCCAGCCGCGCGAGTTTCCACTCGTTGCCGTCCAGCCACCATTCCAGCTTCACCGAGTAGTGCCGCGCGCTGTCGGGAATCAACCCTTCGGCGCCGCTAAGACCCACCTGCGCTTCGGTATAACCCTTGCTGCTGATTGCCGAGTCGATCCAGCTGTTCTTGCCCAGTGCGATGACCTTGATGTTCTTGTGGCGCAGGAACAGCAGGGTCATGGTGCGTTTGGCCCATTCACGGTCCAGCTCCTGGCGGGTCAGGAAATCATCATGTAGCAGGTCCAGCACTGCACCGGTGCTCTTGGCCTCGATATTGTCCTGCAACTGCTGTACGGCCGCATCCAGCGCTGCCTGTGGGTCGTCACGACCGCCGCAGCCGGCGAGCAGGAGGGTGATGGACATAAACAGCGACCAAGCCAGATGACGCATCGACATGCTGAACTTCCTTTTCATGGTTATGATGCCGGGCAGAGTGGAGCACGGCAGTTGTAGCCCAGCCAACAGGAGCCAACCATGCAGACTTTGTATCCGGAGATCAAACCCTACGCCCGCCATGAGCTGGCGGTCGAGCAACCGCACGTGCTTTACGTGGACGAGAGCGGCTCTGCGGATGGGTTGCCGGTACTGTTCATCCATGGTGGCCCTGGCGCCGGCTGCGATGCGGCCAGCCGCCGCTACTTCGATCCTGCGCTGTATCGCATCGTCACTTTCGACCAGCGTGGCTGCGGCCGCTCCACTCCGCATGCGAGCCTGGAGAACAACACCACCCAGGCGTTGATCGCCGATATCGAGCGTATTCGCGAGCATCTGGGCATCGACAAGTTCGTGCTGTTCGGCGGCTCCTGGGGCTCCACCTTGGCGCTGGCGTATGCGCAGACGCATCCGCAGCGTGTGCATGGTTTGATCCTGCGCGGCATCTTCCTGTGCCGGCCGCAGGAACTCGGCTGGTTCTATCAGGAAGGCGCCAGCCGCCTGTTCCCCGATTACTGGGAAGATTACGTGGCGCCCATCCCGGTCGAGGAGCGCGGTGACCTGATGCAGGCCTTCTACAAGCGCCTGACGGGTACCGACCAGATCGCCCAGATGCATGCGGCCAAGGCCTGGTCGACCTGGGAGGGGCGCACTGCCACCCTGCGTCCGAACACTCAGGTGGTCGAGCGCTTCAGCGAGGCGCATCGGGCACTGTCCATCGCCCGTATCGAGTGCCACTACTTCGTCAACGACGCCTTCCTCGAGCCTAACCAGCTGCTCCGTGACATGCCGAAGATCACCCACCTGCCGGGCATCATTGTGCATGGCCGATACGACGTGATCTGCCCACTGGATAATGCCTGGGCGCTGCATCAGGCATGGCCCAACAGCGAGCTGCAGATCATCCGTGACGCCGGCCACTCGGCGGCGGAACCCGGTATCACCGATGCGCTGATCCGCGCCGCCGAACAGATGGCCCGGCGCCTGCTCGACCTGCCGCCGGAGGATGCATGAAGCTGCTGATCCAGCGCGTCACTGAGGCGCGGGTGGAGGTGGAAGGGGAAGTGGTCGGGCGCATCGATCAGGGCCTGTTGGCGCTGGTCGGCATCGAACCGCAGGACGATCAGGCCAGTCTGTCGCGCGCGCTGCACAAGCTGCTGAATTACCGCGTGTTCAGCGATGAAGCGGGCAAGATGAATCGTTCGCTGACGGATATGCAGGGCGGCCTGTTGCTGGTCTCGCAGTTCACCCTGGCGGCCGACACCAAGAGCGGTATGCGCCCCAGCTTCTCCAGCGCTGCACCGCCGGTGCAGGGGGCTGCGCTGTTCGACGGTTTGGTCGAAATGGCCAAGGCCCAGCACCCGCAGGTCGCCACCGGGCGTTTCGGCGCCAATATGCAGGTGCACCTGGTCAACGATGGGCCGGTGACCTTCCTGCTGGAGGTATAGCGGTAGCTTGTGGGAGCGTTCGTGCTTAGAACAATCTGGCCAGCAACGCCGGCACGGCCGTCTCCACCCGCAAGATTCGCTCGCCGAGCTGCACCGGCTGCAGGCCTGCGGCTTCACGCAGAAGCTCGACTTCGTAGGGAATCCAGCCGCCTTCCGGGCCGATGGCCAGGGTCACTGGCTCCTGTACTGCACGCGGGCAGGTTGGGTGATTGCCGGGATGGCCGGTCAGGCCGAGCGTGCCGGCTGCCAGCGCCGGCAGGCGATCCTCGACGAAGGGCTTGAAGCGTTTCTCGATGCTCACCTCGGGTAGCACCGTATCACGCGCCTGTTCCAGGCCCAGGATCAGCTGTTCGCGAATGGCCTCTGCCTCGAGAAATGGCGTCTGCCAGAAGCTCTTTTCCACGCGATAGCTGTTGACCAGCACCAGGCGCGGCACGCCCATGGCGCTGACGGTTTGCAGCACGCGCTTGAGCATCTTCGGGCGGGGCAGGGCGAGGATCAGCGTCAGCGGCAGCTTGGCGGGTGGGGGTTGGTCGAGGCTGACCTGCAGTTCGGCATGCTCGGCATCCAGAGCGATCAGTCGACCTTCGCCCATCAAGCCGTCAAGGCGACCGACGCGCAGGCGGTCACCGGTTTCGGCGCGATGTACTTCATGTAGGTGCTTCAGGCGCCTACCAGTGAGACGTACCCGGTCGCCGTCAACGAAGTCGGCGTCTTCCAGCAGCAGCAGATTCACGGCTGTGGTGCGGGTGGTTGGTCTTCGGGCTCGGCCTGTTCCTCGTCGCGCTTGCGCTTGACCATGGCGCCAGCCAGCACGCCGGCCTCGAACAGCAGCCACATAGGTACTGCCAGCAGCGTCTGCGAGAACACGTCCGGCGGCGTCAGTACCATGCCGACCACGAAGCAGCCAACGATCACATAGGGACGGCTCTTGCGCAGTGTGGCGACGTCTACCAGCCCGACCCAGATCACCAGAAATGTAGCGATGGGGATCTCGAAGGCCACGCCGAAGGCGAAGAACAGCGTCAGGACGAAATCCAGGTACTGGCCTATGTCGGTCATCATCGCCACGCCTTCCGGCGTCACGCTGGCGAAGAAGCCGAACATGATCGGGAACACCACGAAGTAGGCGAAGGCCATGCCGGCATAGAACAGGAAAATACTGGAGACCAGCAGTGGCACCGCGATACGCCGTTCGTGGGTGTACAGCCCTGGCGCGATGAAGCCCCAGATCTGGTGCAGGATCACCGGCATGCC
Source organism: Pseudomonas sp. NY15364 (assembly GCF_048068235.1). NCBI lineage: Bacteria > Pseudomonadati > Pseudomonadota > Gammaproteobacteria > Pseudomonadales > Pseudomonadaceae > Pseudomonas > Pseudomonas sp. NY15364. Next base: position 479,357 of record NZ_JBLUPX010000001.1, read on the forward strand.
GAGAAACAACGCACACATCAGCGTCAGTTTGAACGGTGTGAGAAACGGCGAGGCGACGCCCGTGGCGATCATCGTCGCGCCTTCCGGCAGGTAGGCCCGCAGCGGCGCTGCTACCAGAGCGTAGATATCCTGAGCGAAGTAGAACAGGCCGGCGAAGATCAGCAGGATGATCACTACACAGCGCAACAGGCGAGTACGCAGCTCGGCCAGGTGCGAGACCAGGGGCATTTCCTGGTCGGCTTGTGGATTATTGCTCATGGCTGGGGATTCTTGTCCTGAACGCTCTGGGCCGTTTCGGTGGTCGGTTTGGCGCTGTTCTCGGCTGACGGGCTGTTACTGCTGCCGGTGCCGAGAATGTCCTGCTTCATCGCCTTCATCTCGCGCTCCAGCTCAAGAATCCGCTCGTTGTGCAGCTGGCGACGAATTTCATCAGCGCCGATCTCGCGCTCCACCTCGGCCTTGATCGAGTTGAAGCTGCGCTTGATCCGGCCGATCCACAGGCTGGCCGTGCGCACGGCGCCGGGCAGGCGCTCAGGGCCGAGCACCACCAGAGCCACGAGGCCGACCAGTAATAGCTCGGTAAAACCGATGTCGAACATGGCTTAGTCTTTCTTCGCCGGCTCTTCGACCTTGCGTGCCTGGGCATCGATGGTCTGGCCCTTGGGCTCTTCCACGGCGGGCTTTTCAGCTTCGCTGCTATCCATCGATTTACGGAAGCCCTTGATCGCGTCGCCCAGATCCGAGCCCAGGCCTTTCAGGCGCTTGGTACCGAAAAGCATGACCACGATGAGCAGGATGATCAGGAGTTGCCAGATGCTGATACCGCCGAAACCCATGATGAGTTCTCCGTTGTGAAAGTTATTCGGATTGCGGTCGCGCGGCTTTTTCCGCGTGGCCGGAGAGGCCGAAACGGCGATCCAATTCATCCAGCACGGCCTGAGGATGCTGGCCCAGGGCCGCGAGCATGACCAGACTGTGGAACCACAGATCGGCGGTTTCGTAGATCAGGTCCTTGCAGTCACCGCTGCTGGCGGCGTCCTTGGCGGCGAGGATGGTTTCCACCGATTCCTCGCCGACCTTTTCCAGAATCTTGTTCAGGCCCTTGTGATAAAGGCTGGCGACATAGGAGCTGTCGGCCGCTGCGCCCTTGCGCGCTTCCAATACCTCGGCCAGGCGGCTCAGGGTGTCACTCATGGCTATGTCCTGCATAGATGGCGTGCGGGTCTTTCAGCACGGCGTCGACGGTTTTCCAGTCGCCGTTCTCGTACACGCGGTAGAAGCAGCTCTCGCGACCGGTGTGGCAAGCGATGCCGCCCAGTTGCTCGACCATCAGCACGATGACGTCGGCATCGCAGTCCAGGCGCAGTTCGTGCAGCTTCTGCACATGGCCGGACTCTTCGCCCTTACGCCACAGCTTGCCACGTGAGCGCGACCAGTAGATGGCACGGTTCTCGGCGGCGGTGAGAGCGAGGGATTCACGGTTCATCCAGGCCATCATCAGGATGCGGCCGGTCTGGTGGTCCTGGGCGATGGCCGGCACCAGGCCGTCTTCGTTCCAGTGGATTTCGTCGAGCCAATCGTTCATCGGTGTTCCAAGTCTGCCGGGGCTGCCGGACTGTCAATTCGCCAAGTGTGCCAGTGCCGTGGCTAGCTGGCTATCGGCGCAGCACCAGATAGAGTCCGCCGCCAACCATCAGCCAGGCGGGCCAGGCGGCCAGCAGCGGTGCCAGGCCTTGAATGGTACCGGCAGCAATCAGTGCGGCGCCGAGCAGGCGTAGTGGCCATCGGTCGCTGCTGGGGTGCTGCTCTTCCCGTTGCTGCGAGCGCTGCAGGCGCTCCAGGGTGTCGCGGGCGATCTGCGACAGGTGCGGCACCTGCTCGGCCTGTTGCTGCAGATTGCGCAGCAGGTGTAACGGGCTGATGCGTTCGCGCATCCAGCGTTCGAGATAGGGCTGGGCGGTGCTCCACAGGTCCAGGTCCGGATACAGCTGGCGACCGAGGCCTTCGATGTTGAGCAGGGTCTTCTGCAGCAGTACCAGCTGCGGCTGCACTTCCATGTTGAAGCGCCGTGCGGTCTGGAACAGGCGCAGCAGCAACTGGCCGAAGGAGATGTCTTTCAGCGGCCGTTCGAAGATCGGCTCGCAGACGGTGCGGATCGCAGCCTCGAACTCGTTGACCTTGGTCTCCGCCGGCACCCAGCCGGAGTCGATGTGCAGCTGCGCGACCTTGCGATAGTCACGCTTGAAGAAAGCCAGCAGGTTGCGCGCCAGGTAGTCCTGATCCTCGTCGGTGAGGCTACCGACGATGCCGCAGTCGATGGCGATGTACTGCGGGCTCCAGGGCGTGCGCGTGCTGACGAAGATGTTGCCGGGGTGCATGTCGGCGTGGAAGAAGCTGTCGCGGAACACTTGGGTGAAGAAGATTTCCACGCCGCGCTCGGCCAGGAGCTTCATGTCGGTGCGCTGGTCGGCCAGGGTCGCCAGGTCGGTGACCGGGATGCCGTAGATACGCTCCATCACCAGCACCTGTGGACGGCACAGGTCCCAGTACACCCGCGGTACGTAGAGCAGCGGCGAACCATCGAAATTGCGTCGCAGCTGGCTGGCGTTGGCCGCCTCACGCAGTAGGTCGAGCTCGTCGTAGATGGTCTTTTCGTAGTCGCTGACCACCTCGACCGGATGCAGACGACGGGCATCGGCGGAAGCCTTTTCGGCAATGCGGGCGATCAGAAACAGCCAGGCCAGATCCTGGCGGATCACCGGCTTGAGGCCTGGCCGTACTACCTTGACCACCACTTCTTCGCCGGTCTTGAGCTGCGCGGCGTGCACCTGCGCGACCGAGGCAGAGGCCAGCGGCTGGCTGTCGAAGCGGGCGAACAGTTCGCTCACCGGTGCGCCGAGCTGACGCTCGATCAGGGCGATGGCCTGGGCTTCGGGGAACGGCGGTACCTGATCCTGCAGACGCGCCAGTTCGTCGGCGATGTCCGGCGGCATCAGGTCGCGGCGGGTAGACAGCAGTTGGCCGAACTTGATGAAGATCGGTCCGAGGTCTTCGAACGCCAGGCGCAGGCGTGCACCGCGCGACAATTGTGACGGCTTGCGCGGCAGCCAGCGCCACGGCAGCAGCCAGGACAGTGCGCGCAGCCAGAATGGCAGCGGCAGTTCGAGGAGCAGGTCGTCCAGTTGATAGCGGATGACCACGCGCTGGATACGCAGCAGACGGCGAACGGCAAGCAGCTTCATGCGTCGGACTTATTGGCAGAAGTGAGGCGCTCGATGCGTGCTTCCAGGCGGTCGAGGGCGAGTTTGAGATGGTCCAGTTCGGCAAAGCGCACATCGGCTTCGCGCTGGCCCACCAGCGTGCGTGATTCTTCGGCCAGGTAGTCGGCCAAATCCTGCTTGAGGCTGGCCGCTCCGTTGCTGGCCAGGTTCACCCGGCTGCGCAGATGGCCGGCGAGCAGGGTAGTGGCCACCGGGCCGAGCCAGCGGGAGACTTCGTATTCCCAATCCAGCTCCAGATCCTGGAGGATGCCGGCCAGTTGCAGCAGCACCGCGCTGTCGCCATCGAGCGAGACTTCCGGGCGGTGCAGCACGGCGGTCTTGTCGCGGCTCAGTGCCAGGCGCGCCAGGCTGGCGGCGGGTGCGGTGAGCGTGCAGTCGGGCGGTGCGTGCCATTGCGACGCCAGTTGCAGGCCGTCGCCGCTGGGCAGGATGAACAGCTCCAGGGTGGGACTCTGGCAGTGCACGGCGATGACCTTGCCGCTCAGCGCCTGCAGGCGCGGCAAGGCCGTGCCATCGAGGCCGAGAACCCGGTTGAGGCCCGTTTCGACGCCTGCCAGCAATCCGGTTATGAGCATTAAGGCTTGATGCCGCGGTGCAGGGCGACGATGCCGCCGGTCATGTTGTGGTAGGTCACGCGTTCGAAGCCGGCATCGACCATCATCGCCTTGAGGGTTTCCTGATCCGGGTGCATGCGGATCGACTCGGCGAGGTAGCGGTAGCTTTCCGAATCATTGGTGATCAGCTTGCCAGCCAGCGGCATGAAGCTGAACGAATAGGTGTCGTAGACCTTGGCCAGCAGCGGGTTGCCGGGCTTGGAGAACTCCAGCACCAGCAGGCGGCCACCGGGTTTGAGCACGCGCAGCATGGAGGCGATGGCCGCATCCTTGTGGGTGACGTTGCGCAGGCCGAAGGCGATGGTGACCACGTCGAAGTGATTGTCGGGGAACGGCAGCTTCTCGGCATCGGCTTGAACGAACTGCACGTTGCCGGCCACGCCCTTGTCCAGCAGGCGGTCGCGACCGACCTTGAGCATGGAATCGTTGATATCGGCCAGCACCACTTCACCGGTCGGGCCGACGATGCTGGCGAACTTGCGGGTCAGATCACCGGTGCCGCCGGCGATGTCCAGCACACGGTTACCGGGGCGCACGCCGGACAGCTCGATGGTGAAGCGCTTCCACAGGCGATGCAGGCCGCCGGACAGCACGTCGTTCATCAGATCGTACTTGGCCGCCACCGAGTGGAAGACTTCAGCCACCTTTTCCGCTTTCTGGCTTTCCGGTACGTCCTGGAAACCGAAGTGGGTGGTGGGTTCCTGCTCCTGGGCCTTGCGTGGATCGCTCATGTCGCTCTCACCGGGTAGAAAACCGCACCATTCTAAAGGCGCCTGGCGCCTTTGTCTTGCCTGGGTGCCCGCTTGCCCGATGGGCTGGTAGAGTGATGTGACCTCATGCCGCAGCCACGCGGCACGCTGCCAGTTCAAGGAGTTTTCATGTCCCGTATTCGTGTCGAACGATCCCATTCCCTTGGTCGCGAGGGCGCCCGCGAAAAGGCCGAGCGCCTGGCCGAACGCCTGGCCAGCGAGTACGACGTGCGCTATCGCTGGAACGGCGACACCCTGGAGTTCAAGCGCAGCGGTGCCGACGGCAGCATCGCGGTGGGTGAAGACACCGTGCGTGTCGAGCTCAAGCTCGGGCTGTTGCTGTCGCCCATGGGCGGCATGATCCAGCGCGAGATCGAGCAGGTCCTGGATAAGTCGTTGGTGTGAAGAGGCCGCAGGTTACAGGCGGCAGGTAAGAGCAAAAGCAATTCGCTACGCTGCTTGGCCTGAAGCCTGAAGCCTGAAGCCTGAAGCCTGAAGCCGCTCTTAGTATGTGATTTCTAATTTTTCTCCCTAGTGTGTACCCAAGCCTGCAAACCGTGGGCGTTTCCGCTAACTGTCAAAGCGCGTGAGGTGCACCATGTCGAAAGTTGCCGTGAAGAAAAAAGTCGAAGCCGTGGTCGAAGACAAGGCCGGTCTGTTCGACGACGTGAAGGGCTACGCCCGCAAGATCTACCTCGCCGGCCTGGGCGCCTACGCCAAGGCGGGTGCCGAGGGCGCCGAGTATTTCAAGGAGCTGGTCAAGGCCGGTGAGGGCGTCGAGAGCAAAGGCAAGAAGCTGGTCGACGAGCAGGTAGAGGCCGCCAACAGCCAGATCGAATCGGTCAAGCAGTCGGTCAATTCCAATGTCACCAGCGTTAAAGGCAAGGTCGAAGTTCAACTCGACAAGATCGAGAAGGCTTTCGATACTCGTGTGGCTTCCGCTCTGAACCGTATCGGCATTCCGTCCAAGCAGGATGTTGAAGCACTCTCTGCTAAGCTGGATGAGCTGAGCGCGTTGCTCGAGCATGTCGCGCGTACCAAATAAGGAGATCAGGATGGCTGTTAAGAAGAAAACCGAGAAACAGACCAGCTCCTGGATCGGCGAGGTCGAGAAATACTCGCGTCAGATCTGGTTGGCAGGCTTGGGCGCTTACTCCAAGGTCAGCAAGGACGGCACCAAGCTGTTCGATACGCTGGTCAAGGACGGCGAGAAGGCTGAGAAGCAGGCCAAGAGCGAAGTCGACAAGCAGGTTGGCGCGGTGAAAGCCGGCGTCGGCTCCAAGGTCGGTTCCGCCAAGTCCAAGGTCGATGAAGTTCGGGGCAAGGCGATCGGCAAGTGGGGTGAGCTGGAAGAGGCTTTCGACAAGCGTCTGAACAATGCCATCTCGCGTCTGGGCGTGCCCAGCCGCAACGAGGTCAAGGCATTGAACGACAAGGTCGACAGCCTGACCAAGCAGCTGGAGAAAATCACTGGCGTATCGGCCAAGTCGGTCGCCAAGCCTGCTGCCAAAGCTGCGCCCAAACCTGCTGCGAAGGCTGCCGCCAAGCCGGCTGCGAAAGCAGCTGCCAAACCTGCTGCCAAAGCTGCAGCCAAGCCCGCTGCCAAGCCGGCTGCCGCGAAACCTGCAGCCGCCAAGCCGGCAGCTAAACCTGCGGCGAAACCGGCAGCCAAGGCCGCAGCGAAACCCGCTGCCAAGCCAGCGGCCGCCGCCAAGCCTACAGCTAAGCCAGCAGCCAAGCCTGCTGCAGCGAAGAAGCCGGCTGCGAAGAAACCGGCAGCACCCAAGGCAGCTGCGCCGAAACCGGCTGCACCGGCACCAGCTCCGGCCGCCGCTGCAACGCCGGCTGCTGCACCGGCTCCGGCTGCCACTCCGGCAACTCCAGCCACCCCGTCCTGAGTTTCTCGGGACTGAAAACGCCCGGCCTGGCGCCGGGCGTTTTCGTTTCAGGTCGCAGGGCGGGCCATGCGCAACAACCGTGGATGCGTCTCGGCTTTGTAGGGCGGGTGCAACCCGCCATTTGCGCTCTGGCGGGTTGCACCCGCCCTACATTCCCAGCGTGTCATTGGCATGCGTACGGCTGCGCATCAGGCTTCCAGATAACGCTGTGCCAAGTGCTCGACGGTGCCGCGTGACGGCTGGTTCAGGTGCGGCGCGACCAGCATCATGATCTGGTACACCACCAGGCGGATTTCACCCTGCTGGTCGAGGATGCGCTGGTAGTCGAGGGAGAACAGCAGGGTCAGGGTGATCTGCTCGACCAGTTGGCCGAGCGCCTGAGTGCCGCTGTTCAACTGCCCATCCGCCATCAGGCGGGCGAGCAGGGCAGCCAGGGTGCGTTTCAGCGCGTTCAGCCAATGACGAATGCCTCGTGCCAGCTTCGGCAACCTTCCCGCCAGGTTGGACATATCCTGGAAGAGAAAGCGGTACTGCGACAGGCGCTCGACGATCAGGTGCAGGAACAGCCAGTAGTCCTCGACATCCAGCTGGGCCTCTGCGGGCGGATCGAGCAGCGGCGCCATCTCGCTCTGGAAGCGCTCGAACAGTTCCAGTACCAGCGGCTCCTTGCCATGGAAGTGGTAGTAGAGATTGCCTGGGCTGATGTCCAGCTCGTTGGCGATCTCCAGGGTCGAAACATTGGGCTCGCCCTGCTCGTTGAACAGCTGCAGGGCGGTTTGCAGAATGCGTTCGCGGGTTTTCATCCTTGGCTTCTTGTTCGACTGCGCGAGGGCTGACGATAACCGGCCGACGTGCTGGCGGCCACCGCTTTCAGCGGATATGCACGTAGGTGCCGGGTGCCGCTTCCATGGTCGGATGCTTCTGGCTGCCCAGGGTCATCAGCGTGGCGCGTTGCTCGCCGGAGCGCGCCTGAATCCACTCCAGCCACTGCGGCCACCAGCTACCCTGCTGATGCTGGGCGTCGTGATACCAGGCGCGCGGGTCTGAGGTGAGCTTGGCGTTCTCATAGTAGTTGGCCTTGGGGTTGCCCGGCGGGTTGAGAATGCTCTGGATATGGCCGCTGTTGGAGAGGATGAAGCGGCGGTTGCCGCCGAGCAGCAGGGTCGAGCGGTAGACCGCGTCCCAGGGCGTGATGTGATCGTTGATGCCGGCCACGCTGAAGCTGTCGACGTTGACTTTACTGAGGTCCACCGGCGTGCCACAGACTTCCAGACCGCCGCTGCGGCTGAGTGGGTTGTGTTTGAAAAAGTCGATCAGGTCACCATGCAGTGCGGCGGGCAGGCGGGTGTTGTCGTTGTTCCAGTAGAGGATATCGAAGGCCGGAGGCTGCTTGCCGAGCAGGTAGTTGTTGATCCAGTAGTTCCAGATCAGGTCGTTGGGGCGCATCCAGGCGAATACCCTGGCCATGTCGCGACCATCCAGCACGCCTTGCTGGTAGGAGCGGCGCTTGGCTGACTCGAGGGTTTCCTCGTCGGCGAAGAGCATCGCCGGGCTGTCGATCTGACTGTCGAGCAGACTGACCATATAGGTAGCGCTGGCCACCTTGCGTAACTGCCGGCGCGCCTGCAGGTGGCCTTGCAGAGCGGCGATGGTCAGACCACCGGCGCAGGCACCGAGCAGATTGACGTCCTTGCTGCCGGTGATGGCGCGGCAGGCGTCGACGGCCTCCTCGACCGCCTGCACGTAGCTCGACAGGCCCCATTCGCGATGCCGTGGATCGGGGTTGCGCCAGCTGATCATGAAGGTCTGCAGGCCGTTCTTCAGTGCGTACTGGACGAAGCTCTTATCGTTGGACAGGTCGAATATGTAGTACTTGTTGATCTGCGGCGGCACGATCAGCAGCGGGCGCAGGTACTGCTTTTCGCTCATCGGCTTGTACTGGATCAGCTCCAGCAGCTCATTGCGAAACACCACTGCGCCGGGGGTGCAGGCCAGGTTACGACCGACCTCGAAAGCATGCTTGGTCACCTGGCTGGGCAGGCCGTCGTTATGCAGCAGGTCGTCGAGCAGGTGGCGCAGGCCCTTGAAGGCACTGCTGCCGCCGGTGTTGAACAGCTCCTTCACCGCCTGCGGATTGAGCGGGCTGTTGGATGGCGACAGCGCGTCGCTCATCAGCGAGGCGAGAAAGCGTGCGCGGGCGCGATCATCGGCCGACAGGTCGCTATCGTCGATCCACGCCGCCAGCTGTTTCTGCCAGGCCAGGTAGGCCTGCAGGCTGCGTCGATAGAAGGGGTTGAGGTGCCAGGTGGGATCGGCGAAACGCGCATCCTGCGGATTGACCTTGTGCAGGGTATCGCCGAGCAGCACGCGGCCCAGCTGGCCGCCGAAGGCCAGCAGATGCCGGCCGCTGCGGACTGGATTCTTCAGGCTCTGGGCGGCCAGCAGGCGCATGGTCGATAACAGATCGCGCCCGCGTACGCCCACTACTGCGCTTTGGGCATTCATGAAGGTGGCAGGTGCCGGCAGTGAGGCCGGGTTCGACTTGTCTCGCATGGGGCAACACTCCGTCGTCAAACCGTCTAGAGACTTTCATGGCGCGGACTGCCTGACACGCACCTTGTGCTTATGCACGTCGTGCAGCAAGCCCTGTACCAGGCGCGCGGAACGTGCATTCCAGAGCGCCGCACCGAAAAGCGAAGGGGCCGTCACCGGCCCCTTTCTCGAGCATGCAGAACATTGCGCACCATGCCGGTGCCGTCAATGCTGGCGAACCGGGGTGGGCTGCGGGTGCATCACCGCACGGTGCCGCTCCTCTTCGAGAAATTTCATGATGATCGGCGCCACCGCTTCGGCACGGGTCACCAGAAACAGGTGGCCGTCGTCGATGATGTGCAAGTCAGCGTTGGGAATGCGCCAGGCGAGCAGGCGCATGTTGATCAGCGGGATCAGCGGGTCGTCGTCGCCCGCCATCACCAGGGTCGGTTGGCGAATCTTGTGCAGCCAATGGATGCTGGTCCAGCCGAGGCCGGCGAACAGTTGCCAGTAGTAGCCCATCTTGCCGCCCGAGCGCACCTTGCTCGCATGCGCCATGGCCAGCTTGGGATCGCGGCGGAAGGCGCCGCCATAGATATCGGGGGCGATGCGCACACCGTAAGACGGCTGTACGTAGCGCCTTGGACTGGCCATGCGCCAGAGCACCTTGGGCTTGCCCGGTACCATCACCGCCCCAGCCGAGGTGGCGGCGAGAATCAGCTTCTTGCAGCGCTCGGGATAGTCATGGGCGAACTGCTGGGCCAGGGCGCCGCCCCAGGACACGCCGATGGCGTTGACCTGACCGTAGTCGAGATAGTCCAGCATGCGCGCCGCCAGCTTGGCCAGACCGGGAAACCGGTAAGGGGTGGCCGGCGTAGAGGATCCACCAACGCCAGGAACGTCGAAGGCGATGATTTCCAACTCCGGATCCAGGGCGGCGACGAAGGGCATCACCAGCTCCAGGTTGGCGCCGATGCCATTGAAGATCAGCAGCGGCACCAACTGGCTGTTGCCCGGCCGCACCGCGGTGCGGATGGTCTGCCCATCGAGGTCGATGGTGCGGAATACGAATGGTTGCGGCATGGGCGCAGCCCCTATGGAGTTAAGCGCTGGAGGCGACGATCCTGGCCGCTTCCAGAATGACCAGGGCAATCCTGGTTCGTCACGCCCGGCCAGGCCATCGTGACGTGCGGCACTTCCCAGTGCCGCGGGCAGTGTGGCGCCAGAGGCGCCGTATCAACGTTCATGTACATAGGTGCCCGGGGCGGCTTCGCCGGCCGGGAATTTCTTGTTGCCCAGGGTGGTGGACGCGTTCTTGGTCTTGCCCGAGCGCTCGGCCAGCCAGGTCTGCCAGTGCAGCCACCAGGAGTCAGCATGCTTGGTCGAGCTTTCCTGCCAGGCCTTCGGGTCCAGCGGCATCTCGCTGTTGGTCATGTAGCGCGCCTTGGGGTTGCCCGGCGGGTTGAGGATGCTCTGGATGTGGCCACTGTTGGACAGCACGAACTCGCACTTGCCGCCGAACAGGTGAGCCGACTTGTAGCAGGAGTCCCACGGCGTGATGTGGTCGGTGGTGCCGGCGACGACGAAGAAATCGCAGGTGACCTGCTTGAGGTCGATCGGTGTGCCGCAGACTTCCAGCGCGCCCGGACGGGTCAGCGGGTTGGTCTGGAACATCTCGATGAACTCGCCGTGCAGGGCGGCTGGCAGGCGCGTGGTGTCATTGTTCCAGTAGAGAATGTCGAACACCGGCGGCTCGTTGCCGAGCAGGTAGTTGTTGACCCAGTAGTTCCAGATCAGGTCGTTGGGGCGCATCCAGGCGAACACCTTGGCCATGTCGCTGCCTTCCAGCACGCCGGCCTGGTAGGAGCGGCGCTTGGCTGCCTCCAGGGTCTTCTCGTCGGCGAACAGCGCCACCTGGGTGTCGAGCTGGGTATCGAGCACGCTGACCAGCAGGGTCAGAGCGTTGACCTTCTGCTGGCCGAGAGCAGCGTAGTGGCCGAGCAGGGAGGCGGTGGTCAGGCCGCCAGAGCAGGCGCCGAGCATGTTGACGTCCTTGCTGCCAGTAATGGCGCAGATGACGTCGATGGCTTCCTTTAGCGCCTCGATGTAGGTGGACAGGCCCCACTCGCGCTGCGCCTTGGTTGGGTTGCGCCAACTGACCACGAAGGTCTGCACCTGGCTGCGCAGCAGAAAGCGCGCCAGGCTCTTGTCCGGCGACAGGTCGAAGACATAGAACTTGTTGATCTGCGGCGGCACCACCAGCAACGGGCGCTCATGCACGCTCTCGGTGATCGGCTTGTACTGGATCAGCTCCAGCACGTCATTGCGAAAGACCACGGCGCCGTCGGTGGTGGCCAGGTTCTTGCCGACCTCGAAGGCCTCCATGTTCACCTGGCTGGGCATGCCGCCGTTGTGCACCATGTCCTTGGCCAGGTGCGACAAGCCGTCGAGCAGGCTCTTGCCGCCGGTTTCGAAGAAACGTTTGACCGCGGCCGGGTTGGCCATGCTGTTGGAGGGTGCCATGGCTTCGGTCATCAGGTTGATCACGAAGTGGCCGCGGCTGGCGTCCTGCTCGGACAGCGAGCTGTGCTCGATCCAGTCGTGCAGTTCCTTGCGCCAGGCCAGGTAGGTCTGCAGGTAGCGGCGATACAACGGGTTCTGGCTCCAGGCCGGGTCGGCGAAGCGGCGGTCACCGTCTTCAGGCTTGAGCGCGGACTGGCCGAGCATGACGTTCTTTAGCTCGAGGCCGAAATGGGCGACATGCTTGGCGCTGTGGAAGGGTTGCTTGAGTGCCTGGGTGAGCACCATGCGGGCAGATGTCAGGAGATCCTTGCCGCGGATGCCAATCACTGGGTTGAGCCCCAGGGTGTTTTCCGAGGCCTGGCGTTTCAGGTCTTCGTTATTCTTATCACTCATCTACGACGCTCCATTGTCCTGAGACGAATACCGGCCTGTGGGGGCGCGCGGCGACACAGGGCCTGGTACTGCTCGGGTTAACCGGGGGCGGATCGAGTCCGCATCTTTCGTTGCATCTGGCACAGCCAAATGCAGGGAACCTGCCAGTTCCTTGGTTACCCGAGTTTTTGAAGTTAAGCAAGCTGGTCAGTGGGGCAGGAGTATGCCGCGATAGATTAGAAAACGCGCTCTAACTGTCGCTAACGTGACTCTATGTGATGGGCGCGAGCGCTCTGCGTCGAGGCTTTTGCAGCCGCTCAGAGCATCAGGCGGACGACCGACTCGCTGGGGTCGCGAGATTTTCCAGCAGCGCTGAGTTCGGCCAGGTAGTCGGTCCACAGCGCGTCCTGGCGTGTGGCCAGTTCGTACAGGTAGTCCCAGGTGAACAGGCCGCTGTCGTGGCCATCGTCGAAGCACAGTTTCAGTGCGTAGTTGCCAGCCGGTTCGATGCGCTCGAGACCGACGTTGAGTTTGCCGGTCTGCAGGATCGGCTTGCCATGCCCCTGCACTTCGGCCGAGGGCGAATGCACGCGCAGAAACTCGGCACTGAGCCGATAGCTCTGCTCGCCATAACGCAGCTCCAGGGTTTTCGAGGCCTTGTGCAGTTTGATCGCGCTGGGGATGGGCATGGCTGATTTCCGTGATCTTTTGGGGGGGCTTGCACTGTCCTGTAGGAGCGGCTGGGCGGCATTGCGCTTCAGCCGCGAAATTCGCGGATAAATCCGCTCCTACAGAATGGCGCGGGTCACCAGCGACAGGATCGTGCGCCTGGATTTACCAGGCTGTTGAAAAACTACCTACGTTGCCATTGCTGGGTTAAAAACAGGCTCAAAATGCTCATTTACAGCTCGTAAACTCCGCTTTATCGCCTGTTTTTGCCTTGCACTGGCTGCCTCGCCTACGTTTTTCAACGGCCTGTTACAGGATATAGCGCGACAGGTCTTCGTCCTGCGCCAGCTCACCGAGGTGGCCGTTGACGTAGGTTGCGTCGATGCGAATCGGTTCGCCGTTCTGCTGGCCAGCCAGATCGCCGGCACTGAAGGAGACTTCCTCCAACAGGCGTTCGAGCAGGGTGTGCAGGCGACGGGCACCGATGTTCTCGGTCTTCTCGTTGACCTGCCAGGCGATCTCGGCGAGACGCTTGATGCCGTCTTCGGCGAATTCGATGCTCAAACCCTCGGTCTGCAGCAGCGCACTGTACTGCTCGGTAAGCGAAGCGTGCGGCTCGCTGAGGATGCGCTCGAAGTCCTGCGGGCTCAGTGCCTTGAGCTCGACGCGAATCGGCAGACGACCTTGCAGCTCGGGCACCAGGTCGCTCGGCTTGCTCAGGTGGAAAGCGCCCGAGGCGATGAACAGGATATGGTCGGTCTTGACCATGCCCAGCTTGGTGTTGACCGTGCAGCCCTCGATCAGCGGCAGCAGGTCGCGCTGCACACCCTCGCGAGAAACATCGGCGCCGCCGGTGTTGCCGCGCTTGGCCACTTTGTCGATCTCGTCGATGAAGACGATGCCGTGTTGCTCGACGGCTTCCAGTGCGCGGGCCTTGAGTTCTTCCTCGTTGACCAGGCGCGCGGCTTCCTCGTCGCGCACCAGCTTGAGGGCATCGGCGACCTTGAGCTTGCGGCTCTTCTTCTTGCCCTTGCCCATGCTGGAGAACAGGTTCTGCAGCTGGTTGGTCATCTCCTCCATGCCCGGCGGGGTCATGATCTCGACGCCCATGGGCGAGTCGGCCACTTCGATATCGATTTCCTTGTCGTTCAACTGACCTTCGCGCAGGCGCTTGCGGAACAGCTGACGGGTATTGGAATCCTCGCTGCGCGCAGGCTCGTCGCCAAAGCCCTGGCGTGCAGGCGGCAGCAGGGCATCGAGGATGCGCTCTTCGGCGGCATCTTCGGCACGGTGGCGGACCTTGGTGATTTCCTGCTCACGCAGCATCTTCACCGCAGCATCGGCCAGGTCGCGGATGATCGACTCGACGTCGCGGCCGACGTAGCCGACCTCGGTGAACTTGGTCGCCTCGACCTTGAGGAACGGCGCGTTGGCCAGCTTGGCCAGGCGACGGGCGATTTCGGTCTTGCCGACACCGGTCGGGCCGATCATCAGGATGTTCTTCGGTGTCACTTCCTGGCGCAGTTCAGCCGGAAGCTGCATGCGCCGCCAGCGGTTGCGCAGGGCGATGGCGACGGCGCGTTTGGCGTCGTCCTGGCCGATGATGTGGCGGTTGAGTTCGTGGACGATCTCGCGGGGCGTCATGGACATGGAATCTGGCTCGCTATCGGGAAACTGTGAGCGCCTGTTCGTCGGCATCGGGAACAGGTTCTGAGGCAGTGGACGCTACTCGGCAGCGTCCAGTTCCTCGATGGTCTGATGATGGTTGGTGAACACGCAGATGTCGCCGGCGATGCCCAAGGCGGTTTGCGCCACTTCCAAGGCAGACAGGTCGGTCTTCATCAGCAAGGCGCGCGCGGCAGCCTGGGCGAAGTTGCCGCCGGAGCCCATGGCGATCAGGCCTTCTTCGGGTTCGACCACGTCGCCGTTGCCGGTAATGATCAGGGAGGCATCCTTGTTGGCTACGGCCAGCATGGCCTCCAGGCGGCTCAGGCTGCGGTCGGTACGCCAGTCCTTGGCCAGCTCGACGGCGGCGCGTACCAGGTGGCCTTGATGTTTCTCGAGCTGGCCTTCGAAGCGCTCGAACAGGGTAAAGGCATCGGCGGTGGCGCCGGCGAAGCCGGCCAGCACCTGGCCGTGGTAGAGGCGGCGCACCTTCTTGGCGTTGCCCTTCATGACGGTGTTGCCGAGGGAAACCTGGCCGTCGCCAGCCATCACGACCTTGCCGTGGCGGCGCACTGAAACGATGGTGGTCAAGGGTGAATCTCCACGCTGCGGGGCGAACTTGCCCTGATGGAAACTCAGATGGGGTGCCCGCCCCAGCTTTTCAACCGGCGGCGGGCTCAACAGGCTGTTGAAAAACTACCTGCGTTGTCTGGCCGTCGTTAAAAACAGCCTCAAAATGCTCATTTACAACGCGTAAACTGCGCTTTTTCGGCTGTTTTTGCCTCGGCCAGCCTGCCTCGTCTACGTTTTTCAACGGCCTGTTGGGCGATCAGCGGACCTGGCGCTGCTGTAACAGCAGATTGCTGTAGCCGTTGCCTGCGAGGGTCTTCTGCGCGGCCGCGAGTTGCTCGCGACTGGCGAAGGGGCCGACCAGGACGCGGTGCCAGGTCTCGTCGCGCACCTTGCCAGTTTCCACGCGTACGTTCTGGCCGAGCAGGATGATCTGCGCGCGCACGGCGTCGGCGTCGTCGCGCTTGCGGAACGAGCCGGCCTGGAGGAAGAACTGCGTAGTGACCGGAGCATTGGCCAGCACCGGTGGTGGAGGCGGCGGCACCTGGCCGTTGAGCGCAGCTTCGGCGCGAGCGGTGTCGATCTTCGCCGCTTCTTCCGGGGTGACCGGTTTCTGTTCGGGCACGGGGGGCGGCGTTTCTTCCAGTGCCTGCGGCAGGATCACTTCCGACTCCGGCAGCAGGGTGTAGAAATCGTACTTGGGTCTGGACGGCTCGGGTTGCGTCGGCTTCGGCTCCGGTTTGGTACTGCGCACCTGCTCGCCCTTGTCGCGCTTGATCTCGTCACGGCCCGGTTCGAGGCTGAACAGGAACATGAAGAAACCACCGACCACCAGGCCGCAGGCCAGCCAGATCCATCCTGGTACGGGCTTCTTCGCCGGTGCTTGATAGCGACTGGCGCCGCGTTTCGGTGCCGGCTTCTTGCGCGCTGCCATTTACATCCGCTCCAGGGTTTCCAGGCCGAGCAGCTCCAGGCCCTGCTTGAGAGTGCGGCCGGTGAGGGCGGCCAGACGCAGACGGCTGTCGCGGGTGGCTTCGTCCTCGGCACTCAGGATCGGGCAATTCTCATAGAAGCTGGAGAACAGACCGGCGAGGTCATACAGGTAGGCACAAAGGATATGCGGCGTGCCCTTGTCGGCGACGTTGCCGAGCAGCTCGTTGAATTGTGCCAGCTTGGCGGCCAGGGCTTGCTCCTGATCGGCAACCAGGGTGATTTGCCCGCCGATCTCGTCCACGCCCTTGCCTAGCTTGCGGAACACGCCGGCTACGCGGGTGTAGGCGTACAGCAGGTAGGGGGCGGTGTTGCCCTCGAAGCTCAGCATCAGGTCGAAGTTGAAGCTGTAGTCGCTGGTGCGGTGCTTGGACAGGTCGGCGTATTTCACCGAGGCGATGCCGACCACGCGTGCAATTTTGCGCAGTTCGTCTTCGCCGAGGTCCGGGTTCTTGTCCTTGACCAGGCTGTAGGCGCGCTGTTCGGCTTCGTCGAGCAGTTGCACCAGTTTCACGGTGCCGCCGTCACGGGTCTTGAACGGGCGACCGTCCGGACCGTTCATGGTGCCGAAGCCCATGTGCTCCATTTCCATGCTGGTGGGGACGAAGCCTGCCAGACGCGCGCAGGCGAAGACCATCTGGAAGTGCAGGGCCTGGCGCTGGTCGACGAAGTACAGCACGCGGTCGGCCTTGAGCGTGCCGGCGCGGTAGCGGGTGGCGGCCAGGTCGGTGGTGGCATACAGGTAGCCGCCGCCGGCCTTCTGTACGATCAGCGGTAGCGGTTTGCCTTCGGCATTCTTGAACTCGTCCATGAATACGCACTGCGCGCCGTTGTCTTCGGTCAGTAGACCCTTGGCGGCCAACTCGGCAACCACTTTCGGCAGGTCGTCGTTGTAGGCGCTCTCGCCTTTGACGTCGGCCATGCTCAGCTTGACTCCGAGGCGGTCGTACAGCGCCTGGCAATGCGACAGGGAGATGTCGTTGAAACGATGCCACAGGCGCAAGCACTCGGCGTCGCCGGCCTGCAGCTGCACCACCAGCTCGCGGGCGCGGTCGGCGAACTCGGGGGATTCGTCGAAGCGCTTCTTGGCGGCGCGGTAGAAGCCTTCCAGGTCGGCCAGCTCGCTTTCGGCGGCGGCCGGGTTTTCCTGCATATAAGCCAGCAGCATGCCGAACTGGGTGCCCCAGTCGCCGACGTGGTTCTGGCGGATCACCGTGTCGCCGAGAAACTCCAGCACGCGCGCCACGCCGTCGCCGATGATGGTCGAGCGCAGGTGGCCTACGTGCATTTCCTTGGCCAGGTTGGGCGCCGACAGGTCGACCACCACACGCTGCGCCGGGCCGTTCTTGCGTACGCCCAGCTTGGCATCTGTCAGCGCGGCCTCCAGGCGCTGGGCCAGGGCATCGCTGTTCTGGAAAAAGTTGAGAAAGCCGGGGCCGGCGATTTCCACCTTGGTGATCTGCGCGTCGGCCGGCAGGGCTGTGATCAGTTTCTCGGCCAGGTCGCGCGGCTTCATGCCAGCCGGCTTGGCCAGCATCATGGCGATGTTGCTGGCGAAGTCGCCGTGGCTCTTGTCCTTGGTGTTCTCCACCTGGATGGCCGGCGTCAGGCCCGCTGGCAGCACGCCTTCGGCGGTCAGGCGGTCGAGGGCTTGCTGGATCAGGTGGCGAATGCTGTCTTTCATGTTCGGCTCGGGTTGCCTTGGGGCTTTGGTCGAAAACTGCGCATTATAGAAGTAGCTGCAGGTTGCAGGCCACAGGCTTCAGGCAAAGCGATCGGCCTGCAGCTTGCAGCCTGAGGCCTAGAAAAGATCGATCGGGTCGACATCCAGCGACCAGCGCACTGCGCGGCCGCTGGGCATTTGCTCCAGTGCATGCAGCCAATGGTTGAGCAGGCGGTGCAGCGGGGCGCGGGCATTGCCCTGCAGCAGCAGTTGCGCGCGAAAACGTCCGGCGCGGCGTTCCATCGGCGCCGGTACCGGGCCTAGCAGTTCGATGCCGGACAGTCCCAGCTCGCCCAGCAGATGTTCGGCCTCGCTGCAGGCCTCATCGAGAAAACTTTCTGCCTGGCCGGGCTTGTGCGCTTCGGCGCGCAGCAGCGCCAGATGGCAGAACGGCGGCAGGCCGGCGCTGCGGCGTTCGCTCAGCGCCTGTTCGGCGAAGGCGAAGTAGCCCTGTTCTGTCAGTTGCACCAGCAGCGGATGATCGGCCAGGTGGCTCTGGATGATCACCTTGCCTAGCTCCTCGGCCCGCCCGGCGCGGCCAGCGACCTGTACGATCAACTGCGCCATGCGCTCGCTGGCGCGAAAATCCGCCGAGAACAGGCCGCCGTCGGCATCGAGGATCGACACCAGCGTCACCCTTGGGAAGTGGTGACCCTTGGCGAGCATCTGCGTGCCGACCAGGATGCACGGCTCGCCCTTGTTGATGGTGGCGAACAGGCGATCCATCGCGCCCTTGCGCGAGGTGCTGTCGCGGTCGATGCGCAGCACCGGGTAATCGGGGAACAGCAGCGCCAGGCGCTCCTCGGCGCGCTCGGTGCCGGCGCCGACCGGGCGCAGGTCGACGTGCTGGCATTTCGGGCAATTGCTTGGTTGCTTCTCGACATGGCCACAATGGTGGCAGCGCAGTTCCTGATAACGCTGGTGCACGGTCATGCGCGCATCGCAACGCGGGCACTCGGAGAGCCAGCCGCAGTCGTGGCAGAGCAGGGTCGGGGCGAAGCCTCGGCGGTTGAGGAATACCAGAACCTGTTGGCCGGCCGCCAGGGTCTGGGCAATGGCCTGCTGCATCGGCCCGGAGATGCCCGAGTCCAGCGGCCGGCTCTTCACGTCTAGACGCAGGAAGCGCGGCTGGCTGGCACCGCCCGCGCGCTGGGTCAGCTTGAGCAGGGCGTAACGGCCGCTATAGGCGTTGTGCAGGCTCTCCAGTGAGGGCGTGGCGGAGCCGAGCACGATCGGCACGTCTTCCTGGCGGGCGCGTACCAGTGCCAGATCGCGGGCGTGATAGCGCAGACCTTCCTGCTGTTTATAAGAGGCGTCGTGTTCTTCGTCGACTATGATCAGCCCAGGGTTCTTCATTGGCGTGAACAGGGCCGAGCGGGTGCCGATGATGATGTCGGCCTCACCATCGCGCGCCGCCAACCAGGCGTCCAGACGCTCGCGGTCGTTCACCGCCGAATGCAGCAGGGCGATGCGTGCGTTGAAGCGGCGGGCGAAGCGGTCGAAGGTCTGCGGGCCGAGGTTGATCTCGGGGATCAGCACCAGCGCCTGCTTGCCGGCTTCCAGGCATTGGTGGATCAGCTGCAGGTAGACCTCGGTCTTGCCGCTGCCGGTAACACCCGCGAGCAGGAAGGCATTGAACTGATTCCAGCCCGACGCCACGGCATTCACTGCGGCGCGCTGCTCTGCGTTCAGCGGCAGTTCCGGTTGCGCCAGCCAGTGCGCGGGCTTGGCATGCGGCTGGGTGCGGCGCACCTCGACCCGCACCAGTCCCTTTTCATGCAGCAGCTGCAGGCTGTCGCGATTGAGTTGCAGTTGGCTGAGCAGGCTGTGGGCCACGCCATGAGGGTGTTGCGCCAGAGCCTTGAGCGCGTCGCGCTGGCGTGGCGCGCGGGCCAGGCGTGGGTCGTCGACGCTGGCGCCTTTGCTGGCCAGCCAGTAACGCTCCTGGCGGGTTTCGGCCGGCTCGCCCTGGCGTAGCAACACGGGCAAGGCCCAGCTCAGGGTGTCGCCGAGGCTGTGCTGGTAGTACTGCGCCGTCCACAGGCACAGCTTGAACAGCGACGCCGGTAGCGGTGGGCGAGCATCGAGCAATTCCAGGGCGGGCTTGAGCTTGTCGAGTGGTACCTCACTCTGGCTGTCGACTTCAACCAGTACGCCGATCATCTCGCGCCGGCCGAAGGGCACGCGCAAGCGCACGCCTGGCTGCAAGGCGCTGCGCGATACGCCAGCGGGGGCGAAGTAGTCGAACAGGCGGCGCAGCGGCGAGGGCAGGGCAAGGCGCAGGATCAGGTTGGGCAAGCCAGGAGCTCCTTTGACAGGCCGGCGATCTTAGCACGCGACGGCCGGCACCTTGCGCAGCTTGCATCGTGTCGGGTGTCTGGTAAGATGCGCGGCCTATTTCTGTGCGGTGCCTGACATTGTTCGGGTGGCGGCACGACTACCCCGAGGAAAGCACCATGAAAGCCGATATCCATCCGAACTACGTCGAGATCGACGCCACCTGCTCCTGCGGCAACGTGATCAAGACCCGCTCCACCATTGGCAAGAACCTGAGCCTGGACGTTTGCTCCGAGTGCCACCCGTTCTATACCGGTAAGCAGAAAGTGCTGGACACCGGCGGCCGTATCGATCGCTTCAAGCAGCGCTTCGGCGTATTCGGCGCCAAGTAAGCGACCGAACGAAAACGGAAACTGGCATGCGCCACTCCGTGATACTGAAAAAGGCGTCCCTGGTGGGCGCCTTTTTCGTTTCTCTGCTTTGTGCCGGCCTAGCCCAGGCCTTTTGTCCACCGCGTACCGATCTTGCTCAGGTCGCCGTGCGCCAGGTGGTCGATGGCGACACGGTGCGCCTGGCCGATGGGCGCAGCATTCGCCTGATTGGTATCAACGCACCTGAACTGGGGCGCAAGGGCCGCAGTGACGAGCCTTTCGCCGTGCAATCCAGGCGCCGTCTGCAGGCGCTGGTCGATGCCAGCGAAGGGCACGTCGGCCTGCTTTACGGCAAGCAGCGCAAGGACCGCTACGGGCGCACCCTGGCGCATCTCTATGACCGCCAGGGGCGTAATCTCGAAGCGCAGTTGCTGAGTGAAGGTCTCGGTTTCATGGTTGCGGTGGCTCCCAATGCTGCGCTGGCCAGCTGTCAGGCGCAGGCCGAGCGCCAGGCGCGGCGTCAGCGCCTCGGCCTATGGCGTACCAATCAGGTGAAGGCGGCCGGTCAGCTGAAAGGTGGCGGTTTCGCCCTGCTCGGCGGTCGGGTCGTCGAGGTGCAGCGCAATCGCGGCGGCCTGTGGATCGATCTCGATGGCGGTCGGGTGCTGCGCGTCGCGCCCGAACTGCTCGGCGAGTTCGATCTGCCCGCTTTGCAGAAACTCAAGGGGCGGCGAGTGGAGGCGCGCGGCTGGGTAATCGACCGCCAGAGTCGCGGTGGCTTGAAATCCGGTCAGGCACGCTGGATGTTGCCGCTTACCCATTCGGCGATGCTGGAGGTGTTGCCATGATGCGTGCATTGATGCTGTGTCTGTGCTGCAGCTGGCTGGCCGGTTGTGCGGTCAACCCGGCGACCGGTCGCACCGACTTCGTGATGATGAGCGAGCGTCAGGAGCTGGACCTCGGCGCGCGTTACAACCAGGAAATCCTCAGGCAATACCCGCGCTACGAAGACGCCAAGCTGCAGGCCTATATACAGCGCGTGGGCGAGCGGGTAGCGCGCAGCAGCCATCGCAACCAGCTCAACTACGTCTTCACCCTGGTCGACAGTCCGGACGTCAATGCCTTCGCGCTGCCGGGCGGCTACATCTATATCCATCGTGGCCTGCTTGCCTATCTCAACTCCGAGGCAGAGCTGGCTGCCGTGCTGGGGCATGAGGTCGGTCACGTGACGGCGCGTCATAGCGTGCGCCAGCAGAGTCAGTCCACGGCCTGGGGCTTGCTCGGCCAGGCCGCCGCCATCGGTACCGGTGTCGGCGCGTTGGGCGATCTGACCAGCGTCATGGGCAATGCCTTCGTGCGCGGCTACGGTCGCGACATGGAGTTGGAGGCCGATGGCCTCGGCGCGCAATATCTGGCGCGTGGTGGCTACGATCCTAAGGCGATGATCGAAGTGGTCAAGGTGCTCAAGGGGCAGGAGGATTTCGCCCGCGAGCAGGCGGCCAAGCGTGGAGAGGCGCCAGCGGCGGGTGGTTACCACGGTTTGTTCGACACGCACCCGGATAACGATCGTCGTTTGCAAGAGGTGATCGGCCCGGCGAGTGCGCTGGTGGGTGGCAATCAGGAAGTGGGGCGTGACAATTTTCTGCAGATGCTCGACGGCCTGGTGTTCGGCGATTCGGCAGCCAGTGGCATTCGCCGCGGGCGCCATTTCTATCACGGCGAACTGGACTTCACTCTGACCTATCCGCAGGGCTGGCAACTGGTCAATCGTCCCGATGTACTTATCGGCCATACCCAGGATGAGCAAGCCTTTATCGCCATGACGCTGGAGGCAGCGGACAAGCAGCTTTCGCCCGCCGAGTATCTGCGCCGGCGCGTTGGCAATCAGCGCCTGGTTGCTGGTGAGGAGCTGCGTCTGGGGGCGCTGCAAGGCTATACGGCGGTGTTGCAGGGGCAGTCGGCGCGGCGCGTGGCGGTGATTTATCGTGGCGACAGTGCGTACCTGTTCGTGGGGGCGGTGAAGGGGCGCGCTTCGCTGGAAACCGAGGACCAGCGTTTCCTCGAGGTCATCCGCAGTTACCGGCCACTGAAGGCGGCCGAACGCAAGCTGGCCGAGCCGGTGCGCCTGCGCTTGATACGGGCCAAGGCGGGGCAGAGCCTGTCTACTCTGGCCAAGGACTCGCCGCTGCCAACTGATGGCGAGGCCCAGTTGCGTTTGCTCAATGGGTTCTATCCAAGCGGTGAGCCGCGCCCTGGCGAGTGGCTGAAAACGCTGCGCTAGTGCGGCGCTTCAATCGCGACCGAACGGTCTTGTGCAGGTGTATACAACTTGCGTATCCTCGGCCGCCTGCCCGTTCAACAGCCAACAAAAGCGGAAATGCCACTATGTCAGATCTAAAAACTGCCGCTCTCGAATATCACGCCCAGCCCCGTCCCGGTAAGCTGAGTGTCGAGTTGACCAAAGCCACTGCTACCGCCCGCGACCTGTCGCTGGCCTACAGCCCGGGTGTCGCCGAGCCGGTTCGCGAAATCGCGCGTGATGCCGAGCTGGCCTACCGTTACACCGGTAAAGGCAACCTGGTAGCCGTGATCTCCGACGGCACTGCCATCCTCGGTCTGGGTAACCTCGGCCCGCTGGCTTCCAAGCCAGTGATGGAAGGTAAAGGCGTACTGTTCAAGCGTTTCGCCGGTATCGACGTGTTCGATATCGAAGTCGACTCGGAAAGCCCGCAGGCCTTCATCGACACCGTAAAACGCATCTCCATCACCTTCGGCGGCATCAACTTGGAAGATATCAAGGCCCCCGAGTGCTTCGAGATCGAGCGCGCACTGATCGAGCAGTGCGACATTCCGGTATTCCACGATGACCAGCACGGCACCGCGATCGTGACCGCCGCCGGTATGCTCAACGCCCTGGAAATCGCCGGCAAGACCCTGGAGGAGGCGAAGATCGTCTGCCTGGGCGCCGGTGCTGCTGCCATCTCCTGCATGAAGCTGCTGGTGAGCATGGGCGCCAAGGTCGAGAACATCTTCATGATCGACCGCAAGGGCGTGATCCATGCTGGCCGTGACGACCTGAATCAGTACAAGGCCGTGTTCGCCACCGAGACCGACAAGCGCACGCTGTCCGACGCGCTCGACGGCGCTGACGTGTTCGTCGGCCTGTCCGGTGCCAACCTGCTGAGCCCGGAAGATCTCAAGCGTATGGCGGCCAACCCGATCGTCTTCGCCTGTTCCAACCCGGATCCGGAAATCAAGCCGGAGCTCGCGCATGAGACTCGCAATGACGTGATCATGGCTACCGGTCGTTCCGACTACCCGAACCAGGTCAACAACGTGCTGGGCTTCCCCTTCATCTTCCGCGGTGCGCTGGACGTTCGCGCCACCCGCATCAACGAAGAAATGAAGATCGCCGCTGCCCTGGCCCTGCGTGATCTGGCCAAGCTGCCAGTGCCGCAGGATGTCTGCGACGCGTACGGCGGCATCAAGCTGGAGTTCGGTCGCGAGTACATCATTCCGAAACCGATGGATCAGCGCCTGATCACCGTGGTCTGCGACGCCGTGGCTAAGGCTGCCATCGAATCCGGTGTGGCGACTCTGCCGTATCCGAAGCACTATCCGCTGAACTCGGTGGACGATGTGTTCAACGGCTAAGCCGGCTGAATGCACAAACAAAAAACCCGCCTAGCAGACTGTGTGAAAACGTTCTGAACTGAACCGGTTCAATACAAACGCCTCGATTGTTTCGGGGCGTTTGTGTTTTTACTAGTGCAATGATGCAAAGTGCAGCGCTCAGGTCAGCAGCTCGATCATGCGGCGTGCCCCGAGTACCGAAATAGCACGTTTGAGGTTGTAGGCTTGCACGGCCATCGCCATCTC